>JBQTJY010000037.1:0-7507 GCA_052386635.1 Nitrososphaerota archaeon | reverse complement strand
CCTAGTAATATTCACATCAAACTTTGGAGCAACAGTTGAGCTAGACCAAAAAGTCTACACATGGACTGACAAGGTCTTTATCACTATAGTTGCACCAGATCACAACTTTGACTCAAACCTAATCGATGAGGTAGGTGAAACAGCAGACGACAAGATTATCGTTCAGACAAGACAGGCAAAGCTAGAAAGATACAAACTTGTTGAGACAGGTACCGATACAGGTATCTTCACAGGTGAGGTAATACTTGCTGGCTTTAAGCACGATGCCGACGGTAACGCCGCAACAGGCGATTCATCAGGCAACGACATCACTGCATCCAACACCCAAACAGGTAGCGGACCAACTGATGGAAAACTGTCTTCAACTGAAAACGACGGTCTTACTGTATCATTTGAGTTCAACGAGGATGAGACAGTAGTCGGCTCTGCATTGATCAGATGGAATATTGGCGAGGTTAGCTGGCTTGAAGCAAGCTATCCTGCAACAGGAACCGGTGTAGTACGTGTAGTTGATCCAGACATGAACCTTAACCCAGAATCAGTCGACAACTTCCGTGTCGATGTATGGTCAGATTCTGACGCAGGTGGTATTGACTTGACTGTAACTGAGACAAACGAGGCAACTGGAATATTCGAAGGAACGGTGTTCTTCACCGTTACTGACGAGTCATCCGGCCACAGACTCCGAGTCGCAGAAGGTGACACAATCACCGCAGAATACGAGGACAATACACTACCTGATCCGTACACAACAGCAGATGAACTCGACGTTACTGGCACATCAATAATCGGCACTATAGTTCCACCTCTTGAGCGAGCTCCAGCAGCTAATGCAAGAGTGGTTGATGCCTTTGGCAACTCGTTAACATCAGTTAGCGTAGACCAACAGGTACAGATTGCAGCTGATTTATCAAACGGCCAGGACAGAGATCAAAAGTTTGCATACTTGGTACAGATTCAAGATGAATCAGGCGTCACAGTCTCACTAGCATGGATTACAGGCTCACTAACCGCTGGACAATCATTTAGCCCAGCATTGTCATGGATACCTGACGCACCAGGCTCATACACAGCAACTGTGTTTGTCTGGGAATCAGTTGACAACCCAACTGCACTATCACCAACCGTAACTACAACAATTAACGTAAGCTAAGACTAGAAAAACAAACTCAATTTCCCCCTTTTTCTTATTTTTAACAAACCAGAAACAAGGTTACACTACGGATCATTTTAGCAGAAGCAATATCTATAGGATTGTTATCAGAAAATTAGTTGAATTCAATAATCACAATTTTTCTTTTTATGTTATTAGTAATTATTCCAGCGGAAAGCTTTGCTGAACAATTAGATGTGTTTACTAACAATAAAGTTTACACAGATGGCGAACCACTTTTTGTATATGGAAATGCTCTATCAAATGAAAATTTAATCATAAGATTATTTGCACCAGATGGAACAATTACAAAATTTGAACAGATCATTACAGAGTCTGATGGTTCATTCAATATAGTATTATTAACATGGCCACAATCATCCACAAGTTTTCCATATGGAACATACACAGTTGAAGTAATATCAACAGTCCAAAACGGTTTATCAAAAACAATAGATGTAAAATTTAGCTCTACTTCAGAAACAATTGATTTACCAGTAGAACGTGTTGTAAACACACAAGTATTTGCTCCAGAGACTGCCGCAGTTGATAACCCATTTAGAGTTTTTGTACAAGTTACAAGTGATGGATTACTGGTAAGCGGAGAACCCAACGAAATTCTTCAAACATCACATGTACACTTACCATCAGGTGAAGTTGAAAGTCTTTCAACGTCATTTAATACATTACACCAAGGACTTTATTTTGTAGATTACACACCAACACAAAAAGGCACGTATGTCTTTCACATTGTTTCATTTACCCAAGGAACTATCTCGCATGGATCTGCAGCTACTTTGGTTTTAAGCCAAGACATTAGTGGAGTCTCCGAACAAATCATAAAACTTAACTCAATTTTAGATGAAACCTCAAGCTCACTTGATACATTAAAATCTGAAATAGAAGGATTTGGCTCTACTTTGAAGCGTGCAAGCGATAATGTAGATACAAGTGTATCATCAATTTCTCAGTCAGTTACAAATATTGAGGAAGCATCAGTACAGCTAAACTCTTTGTTATTTCCAATAGTTGCTTCAATTGCAATAATAGTTGCACTACAAATTGTGATAATTGCAAGAAGAAGATAGTTTATTATTATAACGAAATCAATTCAACTCATGCCTAAAAAGGCACTTTTAACACTTGCAATTTTATTTTTCTTGTTTACAATCAATGATTCTTATGGATTTTTAGGCGGTGATTTACCACAACAAACAATTTTTTCTTTTGATAGTATAAATTTTGAACAAAACTCAGACTTAATTCAGCTACCTGCAATTAACGATCAACAACAAATAAAAAAACGATACCTCATACTCGGTACAGATCCTTTACATGACAAATATCATGACAACAATCATCTTTATACAATAAATTCACAAAATGGATTTTTTTCAGTAGGTACACTACAAGAGAATGAAGCAGCCTCACTTAAAGCAAAAGGATATCATGTCTTAGAGGATTTTTTATTAGATTTTCATTCACAACAAAATAAGCAAGAAAAAGTAGAAGAAATTTCTAGAATAGGTAAAATTGTTGGTTCAGAATATGTTCATAAAAACTACAATTACACAGGAAACGGAATAAGAATTGCGGTGGTTGATACAGGAGTTGATTTCTCAAATCCAGACATCCAGCATTCACTAGCTAGAGATGAAAACAATTATCCAATAATGCTTGATGCAGATGGTCAAGGAATTATCTTGACTAACGTTACATTCATTGCTAATATTGACAAATATGGAATTTTAAGAAATTATACCAAAAAACTCCCTGAAAATGTTACCTCATCTGTTTACATCAAACGAGAAGGCGTCTTTCTAGATCTCTCAAAAAATGGTAAAGGTACAAATGTTCCAGTCTACAATTCATTTTTCCCAATAATTGGTAATTCTCCAATATTTAATGGAACATTATCTGATGATTGGAAGATTGGACGAAACAATCGCGAATACATTGCCTCAAAAAGTGGATTATATCATCTAGGTGTCATATATCAAGGATTTATTCAGGATTCAACAGTGCGAGTCCAAGTTGTACCTGTTTTAGTTGTAGATTCAACAACACCTCGCATATACGATACAATAATACCTGACATGTCTAGCTCATGGGAAGACTTTACTAGGTTTGATTTAAAATCAGGTCAAAAACCAAAATATGATTTTGATTTCTCAGATGAAACACCAATCAAGCTGGGAGATGGTAAAGAATTTTTATTATATGATTTTGACAAGGATGGAAAATTCGATTATAGTGCAGGAACAGTAGGTGCTAGAGTAGTTGATGTCTATGGAGTTATTGAAAAGAAAAAATCTATCATAGATAAAACAATCAACGCAATCAATGGCACTTTGCTACTAGCTATGGATCCAAACGGTAACTATTTTGGTGTGATGTCTGATTTCATAGGACATGGCACTGCAAGTACAGCATCCATAGCTTCAAAAGGAATTCAGCAATACGATATTTACAGTAACACTAAAAAATATACAATAAAAGGTGTTTCACCAGATGCAAAGATTGTTCCTGTAAAAGCGTTATGGTTTGGTGATGCAGTATATGCATGGTTATGGATTTCAGGATTTAACAATGACGAAAATAAATGGATTTTTGATGGAAAACCAAGAGCTGATATAATTTCAAATAGCTGGGGTGTTGCAAATTTTCCATCACTACAATCGGCTCCCGGAATGGATATTCTTTCCTTAATTTTGAATGCATTAGCTACTCCACAATCGATTGATAAGAACTATCCTGGCATCATAATTGTAACAAGTGCTGGAAATTCAGGACCTGGTTATGGAACACTAGGTTTGCCAAACGCCGCTTCATACGGCATTACAGTAGGTGCAACAGCCAATAATGTATTTGTAGGATATGGACAATTCAAAGGGCAACCAAGATTTGGTAATACTACTGATAACTTTAATGAGATTGTTGATTTTTCAAGTAGAGGCCCCGCAATTATCGGAGACCCGAAACCTGATTTAATGAGTATAGGTGCATACAGCTTTACTCCCTCATCTATAACAAAAATGACAAAAGATTCAAAACAAGAATCATTTTCACTTTTTGGTGGAACGAGCATGGCCGCACCACTTGTTTCTGGAGCTGCAGCCTTATTGATACAAGGTATGAACGAAAAATCAGAAAACTATGACCCATTTACAATAAAAAACATTTTGATGTCAACTGCAACTGATTTAGGCAGTGATATATTTACACAAGGTGCAGGTCTAGTAAATGCCACTAATGCACTTAACTTTGTAAAAGGTAATGGAGGAGTATTTGTGGTTTACAATAACTCTACTTTTTCTAATATTAAAAAAATTCTTGACGATCCAATTGACAAACTAAACTCAAATGTGTTAGGAATTGATAATTTCAAAATACCAGAAAAAAACTATCCTCAGACAAGCTGGTTTGGGGGTTACTTACTACCTGGTGAACGTAGTACAACTACACTTACAATAGAAAATCCATCAAACAACACACTAGACATAGAAATAAAACCACAAACTTTCAAACTAATTAAACAAAATCAATTTAATGGTACAACTGAAGTACATCTTCAAGACTCTATATTGAATAAACCGGATACTTACATACCAAATTATGTTAGTCTTAGTGGTGTAAAAGGAAATCATACTTTACTCTCAAATTTTAATGAAACAAATCCTATACCTGATGACGCTTCATTAATGGTACTAAATGTTAACTTTACATTCAATGAATTTATGAATAAAACTGACAAGATTTACGCTAATGATATGAGAATCTCATCACTTTATCTGTATGATTGGTATGACAAAAACAATAACACAAAAATTGAAAGTGATGAGCTGTCAATGATAAACAGAGGAGGATCATGGGGCACTGTACAAGAGCTACGTGTTTCACAACCAAAAACAAAATTTACCAACACACCAGTAATTGGAATCTATCCAGTACCAACTCGATTTTCATACTGGTTTGGTGATACAAAACAAAATGCTACATCAATGAATTATGAACTGTCTATAAGTTATTATAAAAAAGATTACTGGAATTCAATTTGGACAAACACCGCAATTGAAGTTGATCCTAAAAATTCTACTAACCTAATCGCAACGATTGTTGTACCAGAGGATCACCAACCAGGAATATATCAAGGATTTTTAACATTTGAAGGAGAAAAGCATACAGTAAATGTACCTGTATCATACGTAGTTAAGAAAAAAGTAGAAAAAGACAAACTTGTTGTTATCAAAGGAACTTCAAGTGATGATGTTCTTTACGGTAATGGATATGTGAAAGGTGCATTTGATATGGTGAACAGATACTTGGCAGGAGATTGGAGGCAGTATCACTTTGAAATTGATGATAAAAAAATAAACACCGCAGCAATTGAAATCTCATGGAAAAACGATGACACAAACCTTGCTGCATTTGTATTTGACCCTAAAGGTAGGATAGTTCAAACTAATGTTCCGTCAGGTGTCTTTGGTCATTTTCTTGGATGGCCATCACTAGACTGGCTTGGTACTACATCATTTAGTCAAGGTGGAGGTTTCTTTCCTGTAAAAAACAAGGATAATACATCAACCGTACTATATGCACCAATAAACCAAACTGGAACATACACATTGATGGTTCATTCTACTTTGTTTGATGGCAAGGCTATTACTGAACCAATTAGTGTCTCTGCGCGATTTACTACGATTATTCCAGACGACAAAGAACCCAAAATAATTTTGACTATTCCAGAAAATATCAATAAAACACATGTAATTTCTCCTCAAATCATCGATGAAAATCTTGATTTTGCTAAATATTATCTTGATAATAGAGAAATCCAGCTGAACTCGTCGTCTAATTCAATTGATTCAGAATTGCTTACAGATGGAAGGCATGAACTAAAAATACTTGCAAGCGATATTGTAGGCAATGATGCAACACAGACATTTAGCTTTAATGTAATTTCAGAATCACCGCTAATCACCACAGGTCCATCTGAAACTGTACCTGAACAAGAAGAACAAAAAGAAGGAGAAGATCAAAATAATTATCTAATAATTGGTATTGTTATAGGAATCGCGATCGGTGTAACATCAATATTTTTAGCTACAAAAAAGATTAGAACATCACCAAAGCCTGAATAAGGTTTATAAGCAATTTGGAAAGTACGTGAGCTTGCATGTCAGAGCAGGATAGTCAACAAAGTAATGCGCTATCCAGAAGAGATTTTCTTAAACTATTAGGTGCTGCAGGAACAGCTTTAACCTTTGCCCCCTTTGTACCATGGGGAAATTTTATGCCAAATCCATCCGGTGCAAATCTGGAAAAAGTACCGGTAATTTTGCCTGATGGAACACAGGCTAATCTTAACACATTTCCAGTAAATCATGCAGAGATTGTTACATATCCAAAGACAGGAGATGAGGTTCTTGATGAAGAAGCATTTCGAAAATGGCAGTTTATACGACTTCCTGCAGAACTTGGTGGTGATAAAAAAGATGTTAATGCGTTTAGAGTTTACAGTATGGTTTGTCTTCATCTTTGGTGTTTGTGGAAGTATTGGCCTGAAGAGGGAAGAAAAAGAGGTGAATGTCCATGCCATGGAAGCATGTATGATCCACTTACAGGCACAGCATTTTTAGGTCCTGCTTCTTTGCAAGCCCCACCATCAAACACACTTGCAAAACTTGATCTTGAAGCAGATAAGGACGGTTTTCTTTTTATCTCTCCCCCTACATGGGGAGTAAACACAAATGGTGTTGTAGGATATGGTCGTTTCGCTAAGTAGAAGAACCAGTGCAGTTGCATTCTTTTACTGGATTTGGGATGGACTAGACAGAACTATTTTTACTGGAATGAAGTTTTCATTTCCTGCAAGATTTGTAAGCCCGTTTGGATTTTTAGGAATGTTAACTTTCATCACATTTGTAATTTTGGGTATATCTGGAGCACTGTTGATGTTTTACTATGAACCAATAATTACTAGAGCATGGGACAGCGTACAATTCATAAACGATGAAGTACCGTTTGGCTTTCACATCAGGAACATCCACTATCATGGTTCAAACGCAATGGTACTTTTGGCAATATTACACATGTATTACCAATACTTTAGCGGAAGATACAAGATTAGAAATGAAGTACTCTGGGTAACAGGTGTCATATTAGGAACAGTAACAATACTTGAAGCATTTACAGGATATGATGTAATATTTAGCGAAAGAGCAGAGTTAGCTATAAGCATTGCAGCGTCGTTGACAAACTCCATGCCAGTTGTTGGTCCAATAATACGTGACACTATGTTTGGTAGCGGATTTCATGACTTTGTACTTAGATTCTATGCTCAACATGTGTTTA
>JBQTJY010000036.1:0-9615 GCA_052386635.1 Nitrososphaerota archaeon | reverse complement strand
CCTATTAGAGTTTATAAAAAGCCTTTCTGGTTTGGTTTCAGTGAAAGTATCAATCTCCGGTATTAGGGGAATTTTTGGAAACGATTTTACGCAAAAAGATGTTTTGAAATTCTGCAACAGCTTTTCTACGCTTGTAAAATCAAAAAAATGCGTAATTGGTACAGACACACGGCCATCTTGTCATATAATAAAAGAGACAGCAGCTGCTGCGCTGATGCAGTGCGGCATTGATGTTTTTGACTTGGGAATGATTCCAACGCCTGTTGTATTTAGAGAGTCAAGAAAGTATGGCGCAGGAATAGTTGTAACATCATCTCACAATCCACTTGAATGGAACGGTCTCAAGTTTACTGTTGATGGAAGAGGAATAAATGAAGACGAGCTAAAGTCTGTTGTAAATGAGCAGATCACATCAAAGACAAAAATTGGAACTGAGACTGTGATTGGCTCCAGCTATGTTGATGATGCAATTAAATTAATTGGTAAGGTAGATGGCAAGCCAAAAACAACTATAGACATTGGAGGAGGCGCTGCAAGAGATGTTGCGCCATCGCTTTTAAAAAAATTAGGATGTAATGTAAAGACCATAAATGAAAACATTACCCAATCTACGCGTGGCCCAGACCCAACTACAGATAATTTAGATGACCTCATAGCAAATACAGACAGCAAAGATATCGGGTTTGCCTTTGACCTTGATGCAGATAGGCTTGTGGTCGTATATGGTGGAAAAAAACAGTCCTCGGATGTAACCTTGGGCCTTGGAGTTGCAAAGGCACTAGAACTTGGATACAAAAAATTTGTTTTTAGCATAGACACCAGCATTTCAGTTGAAAAATTTGTCACACAGAATGGAGGAACTACTCAAAGATCAAAGGTAGGTGAGGCAAATGTCATTGATTTAATGCTCAAGACAAAGGCACAAGCAGGTGGTGAAGGCAGTAGTGCTGGTTTTATTTTGCCAGAGTTTAATTTTTGTAGAGACGGGTTGTTAACTAGTGGTTTGATTGCATCCATGCTTGGAACTCCAACCTTTAATGACATCTTAAAGTTCATGTCAAACTACCATCAAAGCAGAGACAAAATCACTATCAGGTCTGATCTGCATGATAAGACCATAGCAAAACTCTATGAAAACATGAAAGGAGGGTTTAGTGAAATAATCACAATTGATGGAGTCAAGGCAATAGTAGATGAGGATAGCTGGGTTTTGGTGAGAAAATCAAATACAGAAGACATTATCAGAATTTCATCAGAATCAAACAGTTTGAAAAAAGCTCAAGAGATAAAAAATCAGGTTTTGGATTTGGTGAAAAAAAGTCATGAGCAGATTAAATGAGGCACAAATAATAAAAATTTTTCAAAGACATCTTAACAAAAACTTTGTTTCTGAAGACGTTGAAACTTTCAAAATAGGCAAGACGTCATGTGTTGTCAAGCTTGATACACTTGTTGAAAGCACAGACATTCCACCTAAAATAAAATTGCAAGACGTTGCAAGAAAAAGTATCGTAGCATGTGTTAGCGACTTTGCCGCTAAAGGTGTCAAGCCGCTATATGCGATAATCTCTGTAACAATTCCAAGAAAATTTACAAAATCAAAAATACAAAATCTGGCCAAAGGCTTTGGCCTTGCATCAAAGGAATTTGACATAAAAATACTTGGTGGAGACACAAACGAAGGAAGGGAACTAGTCATTCAGGTATTTCTTGTAGGCACATCTGATAGCATAGTTCCACGAAAGGCAGCTAAAACAAATGACATCATAATAACTAGTGGTCCATTTGGTTATTCTGCTGCAGGCCTGAAAATACTGCTTGAAAATAAAAAAGCAGATAGCAGGTTTTCTAAAAAAGCAACAGGTACAGTGTTCAAACCTAGGCCAAAACTAAGGTTTGGACTGCAAAACAGCAATTATTTTACATCAGCAATGGATTCAAGTGATGGTCTTTCTACCACACTTTATGAGATGGCAAAGCAGAGTAGAAAAAAATTTGTCATAACAAATCTTCCAACAAACTTTGATCTTTTAGAATTTGCAAGAAAAAACAAACTTGATCCTTTGGATTTGGTTTTCAATGGAGGCGAAGAATACGAAATTGTGGCTACTGTTAATCCCGCAAAGCTACAAAAGCTAAAAAAGAATGCTAAAAAGCGAAAAGTTTCACTTTTTGAGATAGGATTTGTTACTGCTGGCAGAGGAGTCCAATACTGGCAAGGTAACAATACGTTAAGAATAGAAAATCTAGGCTGGATGCATTTTTCAAACTAATGTTTTTTAAACCCTTCAAAGTGTGGGTTAACATTGTCAGAATCAGAATCAAAAATTGAAAAAATAGATGAAGTCTTAGATGAAGAAGAAATCGAAGAAGAGACTCAAGAAGATTCTGTTGAAACAAAATCAAAGAAAAAAAGATCAAAAGAAGAGGATACTTCAGGGAGAGACAAATGGGGTATTGCACACATTTTCAGCAGCTACAACAATACCATTATCCATATGACAGACCTAACTGGCGCAGAAACTATAGCACTTAGCTCAGGTGGGGTTCATGTTAATGCAGATAGATACGAGTCATCACCTTTTGCTGCAATGAAGGCTGCAAATGCTGTAGTCGAATCTGCTAAAACTAAAGGATTTACAGCTTTTCATATACGAGTAAGAGCAGTTGGTGGCGTCGGCTCTAGAGTTCCAGGACCAGGCGCCCAGGCTGCAATTAGAGCCCTTGCACGGGGTGGCTTTAAGATTGGCCGAATTGATGATGTCACACCAATTCCACATGATACCACAAGAAAGAAGGGCGGCAAAAGAGGAAGAAGGGTCTAGGCTTCTACTACTTTTAATTTAATATTACAGCCACGCGATTCAAAAAAATCTGATAAAAATCTGGAAAACTTTTCCTCAGTTTTGTGGCCTTTTGATTTTTTGATCATATCTGCAAACTTTTCGTTAATGCACAAAAAAAGATTTGGTCTTAACCAAATTTTAAAAAAAGTCCAGCCAAAGCGGGATGTTGGGTTACTTAGTTCGTAGCCATCTGTGATTTTGCAAAGATTTTGAAGCTCATCAAGTGCCTTTGTGATACATTCTTTTTCTTTATCATAATCTATGGCACTAATCTCTAAAATTATCTTCATGATTCTATAGTATCATTTGATTGGGCAGACTTGCTTAGCTTATCTGATAGCGAGACAAACTTGCCATTCTGTTCAATGTTGATTTTAGTCTCCAATCTGACGTTCACTCCAATAGCTCTAAACAGTGCTAAAAGCTTGCCACCGTCAAGTGTTTCATTTACTTCGCCTGATGATATGAGCTCTGCAAGCTTGTCAAGTACAAATTTTGTTTGACTTGGAAACTGAATCTCTGCATGTTCTAAAACTTCAAGACCACGATAGCCAAGTTGCTTTACAACTATATCTCGCGGTGAGGGTTTGTTTTTTTGTTTCTCTTCAAGTGATGATTTTATCTCTTCTTGTTTTTTCTTGTACGACAAGTTTTTTTGCATTTCTGCTAGGCGTTTTTGCTTTAGTGCCTCAAGGTCCTTGTCCTCTTCGCTCATCCCTTTATCACACCTATTGGTACTAGTTTTGCTACCTTGGTTGCTATTCCCAACTCATGTGATACATTAACTACTGCATCTACATCCTTGTATGCTTGAGGAGTCTCCTCTACAACACCATCTCGTGTCAGTGATTTGATAAATATCCCCTTGTCTGCAAGCGATTTTTTTACCTGTTCTTCTGTGTAATCACGTCTTGCCTTTGAGCGAGACATCATACGTCCTGCACCATGGGCTGTTGAGCCAAAACTAAGATTCATCGAGTTTTCTTTTCCCAGTAGGATCCAACTTGATGTTCCCATCGAGCCTGGAATAAGAACAGGCTGGCCAATATCACGATAGTTTCTTGGAATTTCTTCACGATTTGCAGGAAATGCCCTTGTTGCACCCTTTCGATGTACAACTACAGACTTTAGCTGACCGTCAATTTTGTGTTTTTCAACTTTGGCTATATTATGTGCCACATCATAAACTAGTTTCATATCAAGATCCGATTCGGATTTTTTAAAGACACGTTCAAATGATTTTCTTGTCCAGTGAGTAATCATCTGTCTATTGCTCCACGCAAAGTTAAGTGCTGCAAACATTGCAGTTCTGTAAGATTCGCCTTCTTCGGATGTGTTTGGTACACATGCAAGTTCTCTATCAGCCAAGGTTATGTTATATTTTTTTTGTGCCTGCTCTGATATTCTCAGATAATCGCTACAAACCTGATGTCCAAATCCACGAGAACCGCAATGAATCAAAATTGTTACAGAATTTTTTTCGATTCCCATTTTTTTAGCTGCCTTTTCATCAAAAATTTCTGCTACCTTTTGTACTTCAAGAAAATGGTTTCCAGAGCCAAGACTTCCAAGCTGTGGCATGCCACGCTTGCGTGCTTTGTCTGAAACTTTGTTTGGGTTTGCGTTTTTTATCTGGCCATTTTCTTCACATACTTCTGCATCGTGTTCAGAGCCATATCCATTATCAATTGCCCAGGTGACACCTCTGACTAGAACCTCATCAAGCTGAGAGTTGTTTAGCTTGACTGCGCCTTTAGAGCCAACACCAGAGGGTATAGAGTTGAAAAGATCAGTCACAAGATCCTTTAATCTTGGCCTTACATCCTGCTCTGTCAGATTGGTACGTAACAGTCTTACTCCACAGTTGATGTCATAGCCAACACCGCCAGGGGAGATCATCCCTTCTTCTGCATCCATTGCGGCAACTCCCCCAACAGGAAATCCATAGCCCTCATGACCATCAGGTAACACTATCGCATGACCCTGTATTCCTGGCAAAGTTGAGACATTGATTGCTTGTGAAATAGTCCTGTCTGTCATCATTTTTTCTAAAAGCTTTTCATCTGCGTAAATTGTAACAGGTACCCTCATGCCACGGCTTTTGTCTGGCTCTATTCTGTATACCATGTTGCTTACTTTTTTTGGAGATAATTGAGACATCAATAACGAATAGAAGAAAACCGCACACAATTTAAATCATAATTTTGTTATAGTCAGGTTTTTTCTAAAAACTAAAAAATTAGTTTAAAATGAATGTGACTTTCTTATTTTGTTGTAAAATGAAAAAGGCAATTGTTTTAGGCGGCTCTAGAGGAATTGGAAAGGCTATTGCAGACTCGCTAAAAACAATTGACTGTGATGTAATTGCTACATCAAAAAAAGAACTAGATACATCAAACCTAGATAGCGTGAAAAAATTTGCGCAAAATAACAAGGAAGTAGACATTCTAGTATTGAATACTGGAGGGCCTCCAGCAAAGGAATTCAAATCTGTTACAGTGGAAGACTGGCAGAAATATCACAATCAGCTGTTTTTGGGATTTTGTGTTCTTTTGCAAAATATCACAATAAAAAATGGCGGATATGTTTTTTTGATAAGCTCAGGCGTAATCAAAGAGCCAAACCCAAGACTAGTTATTTCAAGTGCATATAGACTGGCATTTACTAGCGTTTTCAAGTTGCTAAGCAAGGAGTTTGCTGCAAGAGACATTAGCTGCATCAACATAGCACCTGGCCTCATAGATACTGATAGAATGCGTGAGCTAATCCAAGACGCAGAAGAGATTAAAAAAACCATGCCAATGAAAAGGTTTGGCGAGCCAAAAGAGATAGGTGATTTTGTAAAAGCGATTGTGCAAAACAACATCAAGTATCTTTCTGGAGTTGTGATTAATTTTGATGGTGCATACTCAAACTATACGCTTTAAAACATAGATTTATTTTCGATATAAAAAAAGAATCAATGTTGTCGATTCTACCTATAGACAGTGGCCGCTATGGCACAAAAGAGATGGTAGAAATTTTCAGAGAGCAAAACAAAATTAATTATCAGCTTGAAATCGAAGGGGCTACAGCTATTTCACAAAGTGAGATAGGAATGATTCCAAAAGATATTGGAAAAAACATCCTCAATGCAGCCAAATCTGGCAAAATAACTGCAAAGAGAATCAAGCAATTAGAGGCAAAAAGCGACCATGATACAGCAGCACTTGTTGAGGCACTGAGTGAAAAATGCAAGCCTGAGGCAAAACCCTGGGTTCACTATGGTCTTACAAGTAATGATCTAGTAGATACAAGTACCTCGATGCAAATGCGCGATGCGCTAGCCATAATCCAGCCAAAGGTTGCAAAACTTGCTTTGCTTTTATCAAAGATGGCAATAAAATACAAAAACGTCCCTGCGGTTGGCAGAACACATGGCCAGCATGCAAGCATAATTTCATTTGGTTTAAAATTTGCAAACTGGGCTGCAGAGATGGCAAAGCACATTGAAAGAGTCGAAGAAATAAAAAAACGAGTCTTGCTTTGCAAAACACTTGGAGTTGTTGGGACTGGTTCTTTAATGGGTGCAAAGGCACTTGATGTTCAAAAAAGAGTTGCAAAGAAATTATCTTTGTATCCTGTTGAAGTTACAACCCAGATAATTCCGAGGGAAAGATATGCAGAATACGTGTTTTCTCTTGCACTTTTGGGCTCTACACTTGAAAAAATTGCAGTAGAGATACGCAACCTGCAGCGAACAGAAATTGGCGAAGTGGCTGAATATTTCAAAGAAGGACAGATGGGAAGCAGTGCAGTTCCAGTAAAAAGAAATCCTACAAAAAGCGAGCGAATCTCTTCGCTATCAAAGCTATTGCGCAGTCAGATACACACATCATTTGAAAACATACCACACTGGCATGAGCGTGACTTGTCAAACTCTGCAAATGAGCGATTTACCATACCAATGTGCTCAATTCTGTTAGATGAGATGCTTGAGGCCATGATCAAAATAATTCAGACTTTACATGTAGATGCAAAAAAAATAAGAGAAAACCTCTATGTCACAAAAGGGCAGATATTTTCAGAATTTTTGCTCAAGGCGTTGATAAACAAAGACATTCCAAGATTCAAGGCATATCGTGTAGTTCAGAAGGTAGCGTTTTTGGCACATGATAAGAAAATGGACTTTATCGATGCTGTAAGAAATGACAGATTCATCTCGTCTACTCTAAGTAAACGAGAAATAGAATCAATATTTGTTCCAGAGAACCACTTTGGTGCATCTTTGATGATAATTAATAATGTAAACAAGACAGTTGTGAAAACTGTTAAAAAATTTATCTAGACTTTACTAGTGCCTTGTGAATTTGCGATCCATACTGTAGTGCTTTTTTTCTCTTGTTTGCAGATTCTTCTGGAACACCTATCTTCAGTGCAAGTTTTCTTATGATGTGTTTTCGTATAAGATCATCGTGGTTTTTGATTTTTTCAGAAACTGGAATTTTTTTTGCATAGCTTATGAAATCTTGATTTAGAAATGGCTGTAAAATTTGTACTTTGAATTCAGACGATATTGTATTTACTGCCTTCATCATGTTTAATTCATTTTCAATTTTTTTGTTCATTAATTCAATTACTTGGTCGTTTCCTTCCTTGATCGCATCTCTATACCCGTTATAGCCACAGAATAATTCGTCAATTCCATTTGCTGTTATTACTGTATCTAGATCCAAGCTTTTTGCTAGCTTTGAAACATGGTAAAAGGCAATACAGTTTTCGTTCCATGATAGATTGTCAGTGTTAATTTTCTGTCTTATTTTATTTGAGATATCATCAAAAGTATCAAAAGTTATTTCAAGAGTTTTGCGTGGTAATCCAAGCATCTTTGAAATCTTTTTTGAAAATAAAATATCATGAGAATCAGTAAAGCCTACTGTAAGTAATGTTATGTCGTATCCAAGATCTGAGCAGATTTTTGCTAAAAGTGAGCTGTCAACGCCTCCAGAAAACGCGATTCCAAACTTTTTTGTAGAAATTGTACTTTTTATCGCATTTTGTATTTCATGTAAAAGTTCGGTTTTCATATCAAAAGTTGTTAATATGGGATACAAAGTGGTTACGGTCAGATATTAGGCTACAGTGTTGTATACTACAAAAGAGAGATTACTTCGAATCATTATCCAAGATAGCGATTAGTTATTTTTCTTTATAAGGAAAAATGGAAATAAATGGTAAAAATTTTGAAAAATCAAAAAAATAAACTATTTGAACTTTTATTTTGAAGATCAGCTAAGCTGTTGTTAAGACTGCACGTTTAGATCAGTGCAAAAATCGTGGAATTTTCTTTGCTAGATGCGATATTGAGATTTTTCCAGGACCAGTAGTTATCAAGACAAGCGATGCTGCAAGAAGTATTATTGCAAGTGCAGCGCCATTTGGCTCTACAAAGGTTGATAACTTGTCGATGTAAAATATCACGCCAAGCATCACAGCTGATAGAATAGATGCTGAAATTCTTGTTAGTACACCAACTGTTACCAAAATGCCAGAAACAAATTCCTGCAAAGCATAAAGATACTGTAGATCCGTTGGAAGGCCCATCTGCTGCAAATAAGGCATAACACTTGGATCAAACTTCATAAAACCAGCAGCTATGAAGATTGCGCCAATTGCCAATCGTAGTCCAAAGATAGCAATGTCAACAAACTTGCTTTGATGTATTTCTGTATCTGCCAAGACATGTTGCATTTCAAATGAGACTAACTTATAGCTTAACCTATTAATTTGACAATCAAGTAATTTTATCATGGGATTATCAAAGCTATCAGATGATCAAATCAAAGAAAAACTAAAAGAATTGCAAGGATGGCAGCTAGTAAACGGAAAACTACACAAAGAGTTCCAGTTCAAAGATTTTAACCAAGCATTTGGATTTATGACAAGGGCTGCACTCCATGCAGAAAAAATGGATCACCATCCTGAATGGTTTAATGTTTACAACAAGCTCAAAGTGGATTTGATGACGCATGATGCAGGCGGAATCACAGAAAACGATGTCAAGCTTGCAAAAATTCTAAATTCACTTTAAAGAATTTATATACAGAGTAAGGCAAGTTTTGCAAAATGGCTACAAAACCTCCAGTTTTAGATTCAGATTTCAAGTATATTGACAATAAAGGAAACCTGCTAAAGAGCAGAACAGAGCTTGCCATTGCACAAATGCTCTCATTTCTAAAGCAAGACTATCAGTACGGTCATAAAATAACATTAAACAATATGAAGACAGTATTTGTTGATTTTAAAACACAGCACGGACTAATTGAGGTGATTGACAGTGATGACGACATTACAAAGTACAAGATGATCAAAGAGCAGATGCCTGATACAAAAATAATGGCAATTGGACATCCAAAGTATGTGGGTCAGCTAAAAGAATTAGATGAAATAATGTTTTATGATGCAAAGGATCCTCAGACAGGCTCTGTATTTTTAGAAGAGCCATCGTTTGCACTAGACTTTGCACATATCTTGCCGTTAGTAGAAAAGTGTTCGATTCTTCATGGACACACATCATCTGTGATGGTTGAGCTTGTAGGACAGATGAAAAATAATTTGTTAATTGATTTTGGCGAGGCAAAAAAAATTATCAAAAATGCAATTTCAATACTAGACCACAAGTTCTTTATCAATAAAAAATATCTAAAAAACGAGGACAGCTCACACTACCAGATTACATTTGAGGGACCAAAGGGAATGTTTGATCTCCAAGTCCCAAAAGATACAACAT
>JBQTJY010000035.1:0-15778 GCA_052386635.1 Nitrososphaerota archaeon | reverse complement strand
GTTCAATAAACCAAATTTTACCAAATAATCAAGGCGGACATGTTCCGCCACTAGGACTTTTACATACCTGAATTACTGTCTCAGAACCTGCACCAATAATTTGTTTGCCACCGTCGGTGGTTCCAGTTGCTAAGATATGTAATACATACAAATGAGTATCTTCTAAATCAGGTGGTGTCGCACTAAAAGAAAGTGTGGCTTTTGAGCCACCTGCTATGTTAGCACTAGTTGTAACTCTAATCTGTTTTGAACCATCATCAAAAGTTTTAACATAAGTATTGCTAGTATTTGGGGTATTAAGACTACCAGAAACTGAGAAACTACCCAAATTGGTAAAACCTGCTGGTATTGTGATAATTAGCGTAGCCCCACTATCAATTCTTGAACTAGAGTGACCGCTACTTTCAATTGTAATGTAAAATGTTTTTGCTGTTCCGCCTGTTATCCCCTCAATGTGATAGATCCTATCAGACCCACTTGACGATGTGGACTGGTAAAGATTTACAATTGCACTTGTGCCGTCATTTTCTATAGCTGATGTTTTCTCTGTATTTCCAAACTGACCAAAATTCGTAAAGATATTAGCAGCAATGACATTCGCAGGAGCATCTTTTGAGGCAGTATCACTTGTTAGTGATGCCTCCCAAGATTCTACTCCACGTCCAGGTATATTTACGCCAGTAGTATACACCCATTCTGCAACATTTTGTTGTGGATTGGACCATGTCCCAACTCCTGGATTTGTACCGGCTGTAACAGCACTAAAAATCTGATCGTTTTCAGGAACCATGAGCTGAAATGATATTCTATAGACAGTCATGGTCTGATTGGTTGGATTTGCAACAACAACTGCAAAATATCCTTTATCAGAATTTGATTCTACAAAAGGTCCTGGATGTGCAAGATAAAACTTGGGTCTTGCAAATGGTTCATCAGGACCCACAGCTTGAATTTCAAAATCTGTAACTATCTTTGATTTTACTATCTCTGTTTTGCTAAGAACATCATATGTTGATGTTTGTTCACATAATTTTGCCTTTACCGTATTACTAAATTGAACCTTAGTGCCAACTCCACCAAACACGTCATATTGCCACCTAAATATCATTTCTTCATTAGGATCCAGTCTTGGTGTATGTTGTGGACCAAGATGAGTTCTGTTTGCATTTACATTTGACTGTAAAATGCTAAAATCGCCTGATGGACGTACATCATATAACGTGTGATTGCCTACGTTTCTAGCTATCATTACGATAGTAACATTTCCACCGTTTGTAATTTCAGGCGGAATTGCAAAGGCAGTAACATTTAGCCTAGGATCAGGTGTGCTTGGGTTCGCAACTGGAAGTGATATTGTTTCAGAGTGACCTAATGCAGAAACTACCTTAATGTCATATGTATATGGAGTAGATGACATTGTAATTGTTTGACTTTCAAGAATGTTGTTTTTTTGACCTATTGCCACAAAGGAATCATCAAATGTTATGTCGTAACGATTAGTATAATGTGTGTCCTTATTTATTATAAACAAATCAGTGATCTCAACAGGAACAACTCCATCATTTTCTACAAATACTTTCAATCTATTACTATTGCCGCTATCCGTGCATGCTGAAACGACAAATTTCTCTCTTGACTTTGAAATTTCTTGTTGCGATACATCTAATTGAGTTCTAAAAAACTCGTTATTAGTATTTAGCATTGCCACAAATGCAGTAAATGCTGCAACCATGATAATTATGAAGAAAAACGATCCAATTATTGTAGAAACTGCCCTCTTTTTTGAAATTCTAGTTGTATTCATGTTTTTATCTTGTACCTCCACTTGTTATAATAAAATTAGTAGGATCAAAGTTGGCGACAACAACGCTCAGTCTAATTGCTTTGTTAAGACTTATGGTAGACACATCGCTACCTAATCGTATAACTAAGTTGAAGTCAGAGCCTTCTAAAACAAGTTGGGATTCATTGACTGTTTTTGAAGCACTAGGCGGAATTGGGCTATTTATTATAATAAATTGACCATTGTTAATGCTACATCCTATTGTAGGAGTTGTAGACAATGTACATGATGTACCAGATTGCCATGTATGCTCAATTTCGTTTACTGAAACTTTATCAATTAAAATATCTCCTTTTGCGCGATCACGCAATGTAACAACTATGTATTCTCCACTTATTAGAGTCCCACTACTGGGATTACTATTATCAATGTCAGTAAGGCCCCCTAGATTTTGTCCATCGCGTGTATCGTATCCAACTATTATGATGTCTCTTTCTGAACCTCCAATGTCTTGAACCTCAGTTTCAAGGCTGATTTGTTGTTGGCTTCCAGACAGCGTTGACCATATAAGGATTCCACCAACTACTGTAATTCCAAGTAATAGTAAAGTAACTATGATCTCAGAAACCGCTCTTTTTGAGGAATTTTTAATCATGCTCATTTTTTGTAATTTAGTCATGTAATTTTTGATTTAAGTGTTAAATGGCTGTGCAACTGTTTCAAAAATATTTCCTCTTGATGTAACTACAGTCAAGCGATAATGTCCATTTCTCATAGTACAACCACTGGTATCGTCCCACGTGTCACAATTTGATTCAAATGTTATTGAACTGGGGCTGGCTGATACACTGCCTCCACTAAGATCTATTCGTTCTATCTCGCCAGGAAAAATTTGCACTATAGAAGTAGAAGTTTTATTATTTACAATCAAAGCCTGAGTGTCAATTCTAACCATTGTTATT
The DNA here is from genome assembly GCA_052386635.1 of Nitrososphaerota archaeon. Taxonomy (GTDB): domain Archaea; phylum Thermoproteota; class Nitrososphaeria; order Nitrososphaerales; family Nitrosopumilaceae; genus VHBM01. The sequence continues at coordinate 13,033 of JBQTJY010000035.1, read as the reverse complement.
CTATCAATAACTATATCTGTTGAGCCAGTATTTCTAATCCAGAAATTCACATGTTTATTGCTAGGACCAAATTTTACATGTGTTATCATAAGATCTTCTTTGACAGACTCTCCCTGGCCTTTATTAAAAATGTCTAAGAACTCTGTAAAGTCTCTTGATCCTTCTAGCCCTTGAAACAAAAGTATTGAACCAAAAGCAGCAACAATAGCAAGCATGAATAAAGAACCTATTATTTGACTTACTGCTCTTCTTTGCAAAGTCAGTTTTCTATGATTCATACTCTTCAGTAATTTGATCTATATTCTTCTTAACTGTGAATCTGCTGAGATAGAAATTTTTTCAGATAATATTTTTTCTACCGCAGAAATTATTTTATCAGTTTCTTTTCCTGTCACAATCATCATATTCTGAGCAGCTGCCATTGCTATTGCTCGTTCAGAAACTAGTGGAATTCCAATAAATATAGTCAATGTAGGACTAATATCAAGTATATTTACTAGTGTTGAATTTATTTCCGCATCGTCCACCATCTCATGTGCACTTTTGATAAATATTGCAACAGTTTGGTTTTTTTCATTATGTGCAAAAATATCCGTGTGATGAGATATGCCGCTTTTTCCTTTCACATTAGATAATTCTTCAACAATAAATCCTGCGGCGGTCAGTGTCTTTTTTAACGGTGAAAGCAAGGTTAATGTATCTATATTTTTCCCAGCATCTTTTTTTATCTTAAATTTAGGTATGATTACAGATTCAACCTCAGTAAGATCAAAATCGTGATCAAATCTTCTACAATGTAATTTAACAATGGCAGAATCAAATTTTTTATCACAAGAATTGCATTTATTCCAATTGCCAGGCAGCCTTATCTCCTTTTTTAGATCCTTGATTTGCCGTTTGCAGTTTGGACAAGTTCGAAGGTCTGCGACTGAAATTACTCCATACTCGTCCTTTTCTGCAATATATCCACATACCTTGTGTTCAATAAGATGTAGTCTTCTGATATCCATCGATGAACAATAGGGGCAATACATCCTGATGCTTATTGAAAAATCTTCAGGATGATGTGGACAAACTATCAGTCTCTCAGAGATCTCTTTATCGAAAATTCCAACAGAACTTGCGGAAAGTTTTTCAAGATAATCCACATTTTCTTCACTTTCTCCAATTTTTGTCAAAATTGGATATGTTAATAGATTTTTTTCTACGTTTATAGTTGGATTTATTGTATCAGTGTTTTCAGACATCATAACTTCAATTAGCTTTTTTAGTTTTTCATCATTTTTGATATTCTGTGCAAAAGATAAATCTACTTTTTCCTCATGATCTTGAATTTTCGCACCAGCTTCTTCATCATCTTTTGTTTTTCCACTATCTTGTATCTGATTTTTTGAGACTTCTTGCGAGACTTGTGTAGCATTATCTTGTTTAGAGATTTTTGGTATCGAAAAACCAAATTTCTTTTTAGCTGGTTGATTATCTGAATGTACATTTTCCTTGTTGCTACCATCATCAGATTTTTGAGGCTGCGGCTCTTTTTTGTTATCCTCTTTCTTTTTAGGTGTAAAAATCTTCATTTATTTTTTCACTGCCCTTTGTATTATCACTTATCACACCGCACCCATACCTGCAAATGCTAGCACCGTAATGACAATTAGTATTATAACGTGTTTTATACCTGCTACAAAAGACGATTCACCAATCTTTCCAGCTGCGATTCCACCAAAAATTGCCTCCACAAGCGCCATGTTGAACATAAGTGAGGTTATAACATTAACTTTAACGCCAAGTATTGAACCAAACATGCCAAGCTGAATATCCTTTTCTTCAGCTGTTTTTCTTAGTTGATCTTGAACCACTTGAATTTCTGTAAAGAACTGTGTTGTAAGTATAAGTGAGATGGCAAGAAACACAACAAATGAAATGTATATTGTGTATATGTATGGCGCTAACTGTGATTTTCTATCCTTTTCTATATTTCGCATCTCTGATACATGGTGCTGAATCAAGTTCAATGTGTCTGTAATATTTCCACCAATATCCATTGATATCTGTAATAAGATTGATACACGTCTTGCAAGTTTTGTACCTACTTTTTTGGTAAAAACATCAAATGCCTCATGATATGGCATCCCCCAGCTTATGTTTGCCCTTAAATTCTTTAATTCTGGAGTAAGTGAACCCATATTGCGATTTGCTGCTTCTTCAACTGCTCGAAGTAAGCTCAAACCACTTTCAACAGAACTGACTAGTGATAAAAGAAATATTGGCAAATTGGAATCTATACTGTCTTTTCTTCTGTTCTCACCCACTGATTTCATAAGCATGGGCATAACCATGACTAGTATTCCAGCTATCATTCCTACGGTGCCTAGCATTTCCATTCCTGTAGCTGCAGCAAGCTGTGGTCCAGCAATTAGTAGGACAACTCCGACTACTACCATCATCATGGTTTGCTTTCCAGTTTTAGTAGCTAAAAATGCTGAAATGTTGAATTTCTTTCCGTCTTTTTTATCTGTTTTAATTAAGCTAGTAAACATTGACATTTAGCAAATCATCTCTTTGGCACCATCGAGTCCATCATCACAAGCATCATAATTCCAAACATTGGTACAGCTCCATAGGTCAAAAGCTTCATCAAAGTAATCAAATCAAATCCTCCCAAACTTGGAACCATAATTGCCATAATTGATAGTATGATAACTGAAAGTAGTGGAAATACTATCATGAGTATAGTATACATCTCAGCTACTATTCCAAGAGATGATGTCATTTTCTTTAACAGTAGCTTCTTTTCTTCTAACTGTACCTTGGCGGTTGCGCTAAAATATTCCTGCATATTTCCACCTGATTCAACGGTAGACACTAGCCCTTCTAACATTTCATTATATCCACCAGGTGGAGTTCTTTGAATAAGATCCTTAAGTGCAGTAATTATGTCCATGCCCAATATCTCTAAATTACGTGAAACAAGCCTTGCATCCTTTACTAACTCCTCCTTTGTATCCTCTTTTGCAATAGACTTGAATATGCCTTCTAATCCTAAACCACTTGCAGAAAGTGTAGCCATATATCCAATAAAGTATGGTAACTCTGCTGAAATTCTAGATGCTCTTGATTTGATATTGAAATTTGGATACATCATCATAAATCCAAAAATTACTTGTGATAATACTGATCCTAAAATCACAGGCAACATTATTGCAAGTTCTGGTGGGTTCATTTTAAAAACTAGAGATAAACTGGCACCAAAAACTACACCAATAATTCCACCAACCAAACTCGTTAATACTAGTCCACAAACATATGCTTCGTAGTGAACTAGCATTCCAGCTTGTTTTAATTTTGACTCAAGCGAGATAAGTCTTGGAAACAGAAAAGCAACTCGATGCGCAAGTAATCTATACGCTATTGCATAAAACGAAGAAATCTCAGCTTTATCTTTCTTTTTTTGTTCTTCTTTAGCTTTTGCTAGTCCTGGTGTTTTTTCTAGAGTTTTTATTTCTTGATCAATTTCTTTTTTATTAAGATGTTCAACGTCATCTTTCTTTTTTAGTGATTTGATGAGACTCATAATCTTATACTAACATCCTCTTTCTTTCATAGAATCTATCAGGATCTGCATAATAATCCTGAATTGTTGCAAAAACCTCTTTGTGACTTCTTATGCCATTTTTTAGCATCCATTCCAACGTTGTTTTTCTTTTATTCAATTCATAAGATATTTGATCTGGATTTTGTCCATATCTATCGGCAATTTTATCAAAAAGAATACTACGTCCAGAAAACGCATGCTTGTCAGTTGCTGGATTCCAATTAAATACATCGTTTAAAAGAATCTCACCTGATTTTTCATCTAGTCCTGCAATTTCGGAAATTTGAATTATCCTTCTTACTGATCTGCCACCAATCTGAAGTTTTAGCTGCAAGATTATGGCATGAAGTGTGTATCCTATAAGCACCTTAGGAATATCCATTGGTGCAGATGTAAGTCTGTTTAAAGTGGCTGCCACGGAGTCTGCGTGAATGGATGAAAATCCACCATGTCCTGTAGCCATGGCCTGAAATAGCGTATATGCTTCTCGTCCTCTTGTCTCTCCAACAATAATTATGTCTGGTCTTTGCCTTAGTGCCGCTCTGAGTAAATCGAATTGAGTAATTTCAGCCATAGTGCTACCTGAAAAACTTTGTCGTGATACTGCTGGAATCCAGTTTTCATGTGAAAGATTTAGCTCTTGTGTATCTTCAATACTTACTATTTTTTGTTGGGGGGGAATAAAAGTCGAAATGGCATTAAGTGTGGTTGTTTTTCCACTTGCTGTGCCTCCAGCAACTAGTGCTGTTGATCTGTGCTGAACAAGATACCACAAATATGCAGCAATATCAGACGACATTGTATTATATTTAATTAAATCTACTATGGTGACTGGGTCTTCTCTGAATCGTCTTATAGTAAAAGTACTTCCTTTCTTTGTGATCTCGTCTCCGAGAGTTAAGTTGATTCTATCTCCTCCTGGCAACGATGCATCAACAATAGGCTGTGCTATTGAAATGTGTTGACCACTAACATATGCTAGTTTTCGTGCATAATTTTCAAGCTCAGGTGCTGAAGTGAAAATAATGTTTGTTGGCATTGATTCATATTCTCTATGCCAAATGTATAATGGAATATTGGTTCCATCACAGCTAATCTCTTCAATCATAGTATCGTGCATCAACGGTTCTATTTTACCCAAGTAAACAAAATCGCGAATTGCGTAATAGATAATTTTTTTAATCGAACCTTTTGAAATATCCAACCTGTACTTTCTAATTATCTGTAGTATCTTGTGCTTTAGTCTTTTTTCTGCTAACTTTTTTGATGAGATATCATTTAGATCAATTGTTAGCTCCATCATTAGTATTTGACGAATTGTCTCAAAGTTTTTTTTATCAAGAGTTGTAAATGTAGGTTCGATTATCATGAACCTTTTTCCACCCCTTGCCGTAGGATCTGCTATAACACCTGCATAAACTGGATAGTCATCCTGATAGTCTAAATGAGTTATTGTGATAAATGAGCTAAGTGATTTTTCTAATTCTGAAACCTCGATTTCTCCTGACCAGTTTTCTTTGTTTGCTGCTGCTACGAATTTTTTTTCTGGCGAATTATTATTTGTAGATTTTTCAAGTTTTTTTCCTTCTTTTTTTTCAGATAATTTACCTACGTTGAGCTTTATTGCCGGCTTTTTGATACTAATCTTCATCTATTACACTTCCCATTAATAGGTGAAATTGATTTAAAAAGGCTTGATATGTCAAATTTTATCTTCATTAGAGTCATTTTGCGATCACCTACATATATACAGATAACTATCTAACTATATATTCTTTTTTCAAAGTTGAGATTAAATCAGTCATCAAATTTATTTGAATTAGATTTCTCTCTGGAATTTATTTTAGAATTAAGTGATTCTAGTTCAAGTTTAGCTTGCTTGATACGTGATAACAAAGCTTCATAATCTGACTGTAAATTTGAAATTTCTGTTTTCTTTTCTAATAACTCCCATTTTACTGGCATGAGTTCAGCAAGCACCATTTCATATTCTTCTTTTGCAGCTTTGATTTGTTCTAATAATGATTTTAGGTTATCAAAAAGTTTTTGCTGTTCTTCTTTTTGTTCTTCATTTTTTTGGTGTGATGCTTTTTGGAGTAAATTCTTTAATTTTTCAATGTTATCTAGTTCAGATTCATCATAAGAAATCATTTCATTGTCTATTTCGTTTTTTGATCGGTTAAATAACTTCATGGTTATACTCGTTATTGGTATAATATCATCTACATAGATAAACAATTCTAAAGAATATTTTACAACATATGGATGTAGTTATGAATTTTATAATGTAGTTATACTCACATAACTACAGTGTTAAGATGTTACTTCCTGTAAAATATGATTTAGCATGAATTTATTAAATAACATAATTTAATTGAAAACTGTAACAGCATGGATATCATTTTACCGGTTTCACAACCAATAACTGATGAACAACTTAAAAAGTTAAAAGAATATTTCAAAGAAATGCCAATTGAAGCTGTATTATCTGGATTAAAATTTGCAAAAAACAGGTGGTCAGCAAAAGATGCAGGAGTGCTTAAAGTTGGTCGAAAAAGCATTGTAAAAAAAGAAATTCATCTAGTCACTGCAGAACAAGCACAGTGGAGGCTAAAAAACTGGAAAATGATGATTGCAAACTATAGAAGACGCGGATACAGCTATCCAACAATATTTAGAATAAAAAAATTATTGATTCAAATTAGTAAGAAAAAATCTAGATAAGTGTTCCTTTTTTCTGTGCAATCTTTCCTTGCAAATCAAATGGAATCTCAGGAATAGTTTTCTTTGTTTGTCCTTCTATAACTGCTTGTGCTTCTTCTAGTATAGCTAAAGTTTCGGTACTTCCTTGTGAAGTAAATATTGACTCGTGTGGAGTTAGTGACACGCCTGATAATACTCCACTTAGTATGTTTGACAAGTCTTGCATGGACGCAGTTGCATCAGGCATTATTCCACCAAGTGATGCACCTAGTCCTTTTATCACTGACATGCATGGACTGAGTGTTACTACCACATCACCTAATTCAGAAACTGTGTTAAGTCTAATCTGAATCTGTTCCATGGCAAGCTTTGCATTATTTACCATGTTGTTCATTTTTCGAATTTCTGCAAGTTCAATTGCATATGCTCTTGCATATGTATGATTATTTGTTTTTTGAGCTTCAACAATTTTTTTAAAAACGGCATCATGTTTTTGTTGCAATTTTTCTGTTATCGCACTTAGCTTAGTTACTTGAAACTGTAATTTTTTTTGCGCATCTTCGATTTTGTTTCTTAATGGAGCTTCAGGTTTTACCTTATCCATTACTTTTTGTGATAATTTACCCGTGTTGATCTTCTGATCCCATTTACTAATGAACGAACCCAAAGTTTCCCCAAATATGGTTAAAAAATTGCTTTTAAAGAAATTTGTAACAACTTGGCATGTAACTCTAGTTACACTACTCTGTGGTTACATTTGATAATCCAGAGGGGCTTAAGGTATTTTGGTTCTATTTTAGACCCAAAATACAAATTTTTGTAAAATATGGCTACATAATTTAGTCTATCCAAACGTGAATGTATAGATTTCAAATCCTGGTGGGTTTACAACAATCTCTAACGTGTGGCTTTCAGCACTGTTGCTATTTACAATGTTGTAGAGTTTCGGTTCCAATGTGTATGTCTTTCCGTTAAAATCTACATCAGTTCCAGCATAGTCATGTGGTATCTTGTTTCCATCAAGAAGTATTGTCAAGTCTCCTTTGTTTGAAGTCACAATATTAACCTCTTTTGCAAAATATGATAGTTTTATTTTTCCACTATCTGAAATTAATTTCATACTTCCTTCCAAGTTTTTCCATGTTCCATCCAGATAGAAATAATGTTGTTGTAAGTTAACTGGACTTGCATATGTAACATCATTTTCCGGGTTAAATCCTTCGGGGTTTCCTAGCTGATTTCTGCCTGCCGCAAATTTGTATCCAAAGTATAATTCGGGAGTTCTAAAAGTTGTGTGTTGGAATTCTTCCAATCCAACTAGCGGTTCAGCTGAAACCACATCAAGACCAAGATCCTCTGCTCTTTCTTCTAGTAATTGTTGTATGACTTTTTCAGTTTCTTGGTATTCTCCTTCTCCAATGTGGTCATAGCGTATGTATCCCTCATGATCAGCTATATACTTTCGTGGCCAATATCTATTCTCAAACGCTTTCCATGTTTGCCACTCATTATCCAGCACAACAGGATATTTGATTCCATACTTTTCAACTGCCATTTGAACATTTTTTACATCTTTTTCAAACTCAAATTCCGGTGAATGAATTCCAATTATTAGCAATCCATCACCCGCATATTTTTCATGCCATGCTGTGATGTATGGAAGTGTTCGTATGCAGTTAATGCAGCTATATGTCCATATGTCATATAGTACTACTTTTCCTTGAATTTCTCTTTCTAACTCTTCTGGTGTTGTATTGATGTAATCTGCAATACCTACAAGATGTGGTGCCTTTTTGAACCCACTTTTGTCAATTGTTTGTTTTTGTAACTTATTATCTGACATCTGAGGTGATGACTGAGTTTCAATTATTGAAAACATAAAACTCAGTGTACCTACAAGTACAGAAATTATTATACCTAAAATAATTGCTGTTTTTATCTCCTTTTTCATATGATCATCCTAACAAAACTAACTCATTCAATAATGGGAAATTTGCAATGTATGCAAGTTGATTTGTAAAAACTAGTATCCCAAGAACTATGATAAATGAACCTAGTACTAGTGAATAATATCTTAGATGCTTATTCATTGCACGAACTATTCTAGTTGCTTTAGAAAAGAATACGCCCATCAAAATAAAGGGAGTTCCTAGTCCTAAAGAATAGGCAAGCAAGAGATTAAATGACATTGCAGGAGTGGTGGCAGCCAAAGTTAGAATTGTGCCAAGTACTGGTCCTACGCATGGCGTCCATCCTGCCGCAAATGCTAGTCCAAACAGAAAAGAAAGTGGATAACTTGATTTTGTTTTTTTAGGAAAGAATCTTTTTTCGACGTTTAATGATGCAAATTTTGTTGAAAGTAAAAGAAATACACCAAATCCAATTATTATTATACCTCCAATTTGATTCAGCGTTGTTACTAGCTCTGTAGCAGAATTCGATAAAACACTATTGATTAGTACTCCTATAGTAGAAAAAACAACTGAAAAACCTAAGACAAAAAAGATTGTATTTAAAATGATATTTGTTTTATTTATTGAAAGTGTTGTGTTACCTTTTTGATTAAGTTCAGTGATAGTTGTTCCTGAGATATATGCAAGAAACGCTGGGATCATTGGTAAAATACATGGAGCGACAAATGATCCTAAACCAGCTATTGCAGCAATTGCTATAGTTATATCTGACACAAACTATGCTCATCGTTTTTTTATTAAAGCATTCTTCCAATTTGTTTCCAAAATCATTCAGTTGATTTTTATCTAAGACAAAAATTATTGCATCGTGAACAAGCGCTTTATCATAGTCGGAGTCATATTAGGAATATTAATTGGCGTTGCAGTTTACATTGGTTCTCCTATGTTTCTTGGCTTTGATTTACAACGTTAATTTTAGATAAGTTGGAATTTTTTTCCTGCCATTTCAAATATATCTAGTGCCTTTTCAATCTGATTTTTCTCAAACCATGCAGTTACAGATAGTCTGATTCTTGCTTTGTTTCGACTCACTGTAGGATATCTAATTGGTTGCGCAAAAATTCCATTTTTAAATAAATATTTTCCAAATTCTAACGCTATCTTTTCTTTTCCTATGATTATTGGGATAATATGAGTTACTGAGCTAATATCATAGCCGATATCTTTCAAACCATTTCTGAAAAGTTTTATATTTCTTTGAAGTTTTTTTTGCTGTTTTTTTCTATTTGAATCAAATTTTAGTATTGCGTCTTTTACAAGAAATGATGGAAGTGCAGAGGTATAGATAAATGGCTTTGATCTGTTAATGAGCAATTCTATAACATTATTTTGCGAGGCTACATAACCGCCAAATGAGCCTAACCCCTTGCTTAGGCTGCTAATATGCAAATCGATTTTTTTTGAGATCTTGAAATGATTGGCAGTGCCTTTTCCATCTGTTCCAAGTGTAAAATCACCATGTGCATCATCTAATACAAGTATGGAATTTGTTTTTTCAGTGATTTCAGAAATTTGTTTTAGATTTGCGATATCGCCATCCATACTAAAAATGCCTTCAGTAACCACAAACTTTCGTCTGCCTTCATGTTTTATTTTTGAAGTTAAATCGCCAATGTTGTTGTGTCTATACACTAAAACTTTGGCTTTAGTTAGCTTACATGCTTCGATTATGCTTGCATGATTTAACTCATCACTAAAAATGACGTCGTTTTCTCTAACTATAGTTGAAATGGCACCGAGATTTGCCATATATCCGGTTGGGAAGATTAACGATCTTTGCTGAGATTTGTGTCGCGCTAGTTTTTTTTCAAGTACATCAAACGATATGTCATTTCCAGCTACCAGTCTTGAGCTTGTCTGTAATTGATCTGAACTGTAATGTACACTAGAAAGTCCAAGATAATCATTTGAGCAAAGATTTAGTAATTTTTTCCTGTTAATGTAGATGTGTGGTCCTTTGTTTTTTACATTATGCATCTTGCGATACAAACTGTCTTTTTTGATTTTGACTAGCAGTGGTTCTACAAAAGCCAGATTAGGCTTCAAGGTTTATCCTTTGCAACATTTCTAAATCTTTTTTCATGTCATTTCCATCAATAGTAAGGTATCCTGAACTAATGATTCCATTAGCGCCACTTAGTAAAATCTCTTCACCACCATCTTTCAAGTTTATCTCTCTCCCACCAGAAATTTTTATCGTTGACGTTGGCAAAAGAAATCTAGTCACAGCAAAAACTCTTATGATTTCATTCATTGAAAGTGGTCTTTGTAATTCTAGTGGAGTTCCAGGAACTGGAACAAGTAAATTTATTGTGACTTCCTCTGGCTGTAATCTTGCAATATCTAAAATTAATTCCAATCTCTGTTCTCGTGTCTCGCCCATGCCAAGTATGCCTCCTGTGCATAGTTCAAGACCAGCTAGTCTTGCAATCTTTAATGTGTTTAATCTGTCATCATATGTATGAGTAGTGCAAATTTCTTGGAATTTTGATCTAGCAGTTTCCAAGTTGTGATTATATCTTTTAACGTTAAGATTTTTTAGTCGTTTGGCTTGTTCAAATGTTAGAAAACCAAGACTGCATTCAACACTAATACCGACATTTTTGTTTATTTCCTCTATTGTCTCACAAACTTTATCAAAGTCTTTAGATGGTGGTTCGCGCCAAGCAGCAACCAAGCAATAGGAATTTGCTCCCTCATCACGTGCTTTCTTTGCTTTTTTTACAATTTCTTCTTTTGCAAGTAGATGATAACTATCTATGCTTGTATTAAAAAATGCAGATTGGCTGCAGAATGCACAATCCTCACTGCAATAGTTTTTTTTGATATTGGCTAACTGTTCAATATCTACTTTATTTCCATTAAATTTTCTTGTAATTTTGTTTGCTGCATCTGATAGAGTTTTTAGTTCTACATCATTTACATTCATCAACATTTTAACATCATTTTCAGATATGCTATTGCCTTCCAAAACCTTATTCTGACATTTAATGATGAATTGATAATCTGACTTCATACAGTAAAATCGATGTTAATTTGGGATTTTAAATTGTTAACCATTTGTAGATTAGTGGGTTAACAATCTAATAGTTAATTACTAGGCCTTTTTTGTGATCCCTTTGATTGTCTTTATTGTTGAATCGATCAAAAAATTGAGATCATCTGTTGATATTGCAAGAGGAGGAACCAACATAATGATATTGCCGAGTGTCCGCAAGTAAATCTTATTTTTTTTAGCCTCATCAAAAACTATCTTGTTTATTGATTTTTTGCTAGACAACGGTATTTTCTTTTCTTTATTCTTAACCAATTCGATTCCCATAAGCATACCTTTGAATCGTACATCCCCAACAAGCTCTAATTCTACAAATTCGTGTGCACGTTTTTCAAAAATTTTTGATGTTTTTTTGATATGTTTGATTAGTTTTGATTTTGCATAAAGATCAAGATTTTCAACGGCAATATAAGCTGCTAAAGGATTGCCTGTGAATGTATGTCCATGGAAAAGATGTTTCATTTCTTTAAACGATCCTAAAAATGCATCATAGATTTTTTTACTAGCTAATGTTGCCGCCATTGTAATGTAACCACCAGTTAACATTTTTCCATAGACAACTATGTCAGGTTCACTTTTTTGTGCTTTGTATTCTACTAGTGAGCCCAACCTTCCAAATCCAGTTGCAATTTCATCTAAGACTAGCAAAACATCAAATCTCTTGCATAGCTGGCTTATTTTTTGTTGAAATCCTTTAGGAAATATCACTGCTCCTCCAGCTAGCTGTGCGCCACTTTCCATAACGTATGCTGCAATTTTGTCATTATTTGAGAATAATTTTTCAATTTTTTCTAAACAGTAATTCTGATATTCTTCATATGAATAGTTTCCAGGAATTCTATATTTGATTGGAACAGGAGTTCTAATTACATGAAATAATTGATGTTTGAAATTTGAAAAAAATTGTGGAACATACCCTACTGACATTGCACCAAACGTATCTCCATGATATCCATTTTCAAGTGTTGCAATAGTAGTTTTATTTTTTCCAATGTTTTTCCAGTATTGTAAAGCAATTTTGAAGGCTATCTCCATTGCAGTGGAACCGTTATCAGAGTAGAACACTTTGTTCATGTGTGGTGAAATTGTCACTAGTTTTCTTGCAAGAATTTCTGCAGGCTCGTTAGTCAAATTAAAAAGTGATGAATGTTGCAACTTTTTTGATTGTTTTATTATTACATTAACAAGCTCTTTTTTTGAGTGTCCCCAAACATTACACCACATACTTGCAACCCCATCAAGGAGTTTGTTTCCTTGAGAATCATAAAGCCACATTCCTTTTCCTTTAATGATCTCATCAAATTTTTCCCATTCACTCATCTGAGTGTATGGGTGCCACACAGAACTATCCAATTTCATTTATTCTCTCTAGTTTACATGTTCTTAATAACTAACCGGCAAAAAGGTTAATCAATTAATCAACAGCATTTTTTTTATTGAAATCATATTTTATAACTGGAACAGATACCGGTATTGGAAAAACTTGTGTTACTGCAGGATTGGCAAGGGCTCTTAAACAAAATAAACTCAATGTTGGAGTTATGAAACCATATGCATCAGGTTCTAAACTACACACTAAATTTAGATCCGAAGATGTAGCAATCTTAGCAGACGCAGCACAGGTAAATGATCCTGAAGATCTCATAAATCCATATTTCTTTGCAATACCTGCATCTCCATTTTCAGCTGCAAAAAAACTAGGAGTCA
>JBQTJY010000034.1:0-3125 GCA_052386635.1 Nitrososphaerota archaeon | reverse complement strand
CTCCTGTTATTGGACCTACAGGTGAGATAATAGGCAAGCAAGAAAAAATCCATCCTTTTGGCTATGAGAAGAAAAATGTAAAGCATGGAACAAAGACTATGGTTTTTAAAACAAAGTGCAGGTTTGGTTTGATCATTTGCTATGATATGGTTTTTGCCGATGTGGCAAAGTCACTTGTAAAAAAAGGCGCAGAGGTATTATTTTCTCCAAGCAGGATTGTCAGGCGAGGCTTGAAGCCATGGCATCTTTATGTTCAGGTACGCGCACTTGAAAACCGCGTGCCTATACTTGCTGCAAATGTAGAAAATTGGCGATTTGGTGGCAAAAGCATAGTTGTTGATCTTTACGAAAAAGATGGCGTGATGGTTCCAAAAATAGAGTCAGCTCCAAAAGGCCAATGCTTTGCTATAGGTAGTTTCAATCTTGTAAAATACAAAAAAAGTCGAAGTATCAGATATTTGGATGCGCAGAAATTTTCCTAGGATTGGCCTTTAACGAATCTCTCGCAGGCTATTTTTGCCTCGGGATCACTCATTTGTTTTAGTGGATGCTTCATAAGATATGCGCTTGCTGGAATTATAGAACCGCCTATTTTTCTATCAAGGGCAATTTTTGCTAATCTAATTGCATCAACTACTATGCCTGCAGAGTTTGCCTTGTCGTCTACTTCGAGCCTGACTTCCATGTTATATGGGATGTTTGCCCACTGCCTTCCCTCAATTCTCATAAACATCAGCTTTGTGTTTCCTAAAAATGGAATAAAGTCAGATGGTCCGACATAGATTTGATCATCATCAAGTCTTGTATCAAGTTGGCTTTGTACGCTTTCTGTTTTTGATATTCTTTTGCTAACTAGACGTTCTTGCTCCTTCATATTCAAAAAGTCTGTGTTGCCACCTACGTTGATTTGATATGTCTTTTCAATTTTAGTTCCGCGGTCATTACATAGTCGTGCAAGTGTCCTATGGACTATAGTAGCACCGACCTGACCTTTTATGTCATCACCAATTACAGGTATGTTATTTTTTTCAAATCTTTTAGCCCACGCTTCATCGGATGCAATAAAAGATGGAATGCAATTTACAAATGCAGTGTTTGTACTAAGACATATTTCTGCCCAAAATTGAGTAGCCTTTTCTGATCCTACAGGAAGATATGATACTATGACTTCTGCTCCAGTGTCTTCTATTACTTTTTTTGCATCCTGAGCTAACTGGACGTCTGTTTTGTGTGTCTTTAATGGCTTGACTCTGTTTTCCACCCAGATACCTACACCGTCCAAAATCGGACTTTCATAAACTTTGGCGTTTGTTTTTGGCATTTCGTTTTTTGGAATCCAGTTTACCATGTTTGGAAACTCGTAAATTGCCTCGTTGATTGATTTTCCAACTTTGTTTTCACCTACATCAAAGCCTGCAACAAAATCAATGTCATGAATAGTGTAATCACTCAGTTTCTCATGTATTATACCAGTAACTTGCTGTGATGGGTTTTTCCTATAGTATTCTATTCCTTGAATAAGACCTGCAAAACAGTTGCCTATTCCAACTAATGCTACCTTTATCTTGCCACCCATAGGCAACATTTTGTTTTTTACACTCGTTTTAAATTTTCCTATAGTTTGAATGTGGAAAAGAAGTAATGTGTAATGGTATTGTAAAAGGACAAAATTATATCAGTAACAAAAGAAACTAGAACTTGATGAGCTTTAATCCGCGTATTTTTGTCAAAGAGCTAAGGCCGATTAATATAGAAGGAGGATATCTGATTGATGGTTTTCCGTCTATTGGGGTTACACAAGCTATAGCTACTGAATCAATGATTCACACATCACAGTTTGAAATGGCAGGAATTATCGATTCTAACAGCTTTCCACCAGTAACCATAATAAAAAATGGCATTCCAAATTATCCTACAAGAATATTTGTAAACAATGATCTAAAGACTGCAATATTTTCTTCTTATCTGACATTGCATTACTCGTTGCACAAAACTATTGCAAGAATTATGCTAGGCTGGGCAAAAAGACACAAGTGTTCATTTGTCCTAAGTAGTGCTCCTGTAAACACACCCACTGTAGATAATCAAGTAATTGCAGCTGTGAGTAACAAGGCTGCAAAGGAAATAGTTGAAAAAGCAAAAATTCAGATTTTACAACATGGAACAATTCCAGGAATCCCTGGAGCATTGCTAAATCAAGGCATGGTAAATAACCAAAATGTTATTGTGCTTTTGTATAACTCTGATGAGACAAAACCAAATTTCAAAGCAAGTACACAGCTCTGCCTTACAATGTCAAAGCTTGTACCAGGAGTTTCTTGTGATATACCAATGCTACAAAAAGAGGCAGAGATGGCAGAAGAGTATATCAAAGAAACAGAAAAAGAGACCAAGGGAATGGTCGATACCATGTATGGATAGGATTTGTGTCTAGTTATACTAAATGGAACAGATTCTCGGATTTGCCGCTACTGTAATAATAATTTCTACTTCAGGGGTCATGTCGCCAGGCCCTCTATTTGCTGCAAATATTTTCTATGGGCTAAAAGAAGGTGCAAAAAGTGGCCTGAAAATGTCTTTTGGTCACACAGTTGTTGAGCTGCCGTTAATCATTCTGCTTGGAATTGGAATTGTATCGCTAGAGTCTGCTCCACAATTTAGAATCATTATAGCAGTACTTGGTGCGTTTGGACTTTTTGGGTTTGCCGGACTGCAGCTAAAATCAGTTTTTAGTCGTGACACAAATAAACAAATTAAAGCAAAGTATGGACCGTTTCTTTCAGGAATTTTGTTTAGTGCACTGAATCCCTTTTTTATAATCTGGTGGTTTACTGTTGGATTTAAACTAATTTCTGACTCTATTGTGCTATGGTCGCTTTGGGGATTGCTGATTTTATTTTGATTACATATTTTGATTGACTTTGCATTGCTTGGTTCTACTTCATATCTTTCATCAAAAGGCTCGAAATTTCTATCACACCGAAACTATAGATTTTTGTTTATTGCAGTTAGCGGATTTATGATATACTTTGGAATAACATTCTTGCGTGATGCTTTCTAACTATCGACTTTTGTGACATCGACTTCTATTGTTGAGACGTTTCGTGTCTTTCCGTCTTGTGATA
>JBQTJY010000033.1:0-6506 GCA_052386635.1 Nitrososphaerota archaeon | reverse complement strand
GGTATCTTGACAACATTTTAAACTGTCCAAATTTTGTTGTTACATCGTGCCAATGTAGCTCAGCCTGGCTAGAGCACTCGCCTTGTAAGCGAAAGGTCGCGAGTCCAAATCTCGCCATTGGCTCCATCATCATTAAACAAAAGATATAGAATCCACAACTATGCTCATTTCTCGCTCATTCTCAATATTTGATAATGGTGGAAGTACTTTGAACTCACTTGCGTCCAAAGATATTATATTTTTGCCTGTAGATATAACCAAGTTTTCTATCAAAATGTCAGTAGGTTGTTCTGACAGAGTTTTTTCAAGCAGAATTTTATTACTAAAACTGACTGAGATTTGATTTGATGGAATGGTGGAGCTTAACAAAATTTGTAGACTAAGATTTTGTGTTTCGCTAGATGGGTTAATTATTATTATTTCAGAGTGTGATGTTGCTAATCTCACTAAAGATCCTTGCTTATCTGAAAATACTGTATCATCCCATCCATCTCCAAGCAAAATAAAGGGTTTTTTTGAGTCACTTTTAGGTATCTTGTAAACAACTAAGTCAGAATCTTCGTAAAATGGAGAATCCTGATTTAGTATTTTGTTCATCTGCTGTTTTAGTGTAGGCACAAATTTCGTTCTTATGTGTTCATCAAGAAATACTAATTCAGTTTTTTTATGGAGTATTACATAACCAATGTTATAGTGATTCAAAATAGAGATTCCTACTTCTCCAAGATCTTGTTTAATAATATCATCAGTAAATGCTGGATAGAAAAACTGTAAGAAAAAGTAACTTTGAAGGAACCGCTCTGTCTCAGTAGATGGCCTAGTGGCCCACCCGCCAAAAATTGGTTTTTCGTGAACTGTTTGAAAATATTGGTATAGTGGGTCAGATTGTAAATCAAGATAGCCTTGTCCACCAGTTGGCGCCTCTAGTATAGCAAATTTACCTGTATCTTTTTTTATTGTATCATAGATTAATGGTATTTCTTGTGCAGTTGTTGGATATGGTATTACAGAAAATTCTAGTAAAATAAAAAACATGATGCCTACACCTAAAGCAATTGCCTTGTTTGATGATTTGATACGTTGTTTTGTTATTCCATCTACAGCATGTGCAGAAAGTACTGCCAGCGAAAGAGTAACCATCACTACAAACCGAGCAGGCACTCTGTTAAAATCCCATCCAGGTATTGAATCATAAAGTACTTTTCCTGGTAAAACATACCCTGTCAGCTCATTAAGAGACCTTAGTTCTGGACCTAATGTTAGGATTGCAAATACTAACAGTGTGATTATCCAAAAAACAAAATGTTTGTTCCTAAACCAGACTATAGCTATGCCTGCTAACACAAGTGGAGTAATTCCTAGAAAAATTACTTGCTCCATCTGGACTCCTATATAGGAGGTTCCAAACATCGAATAGATATAATCACCAAATGCGTATCCAGTTACATGATGTATTGAGTGCAACGAAGAAGGAATTAAAAAGACATTTTCTATATTTGCTGAATAAATATTGATTTCAGATATAGGTCGCTTATATGGTTCTTCGTCTAGTGCAGATGAAATAGTTAAAAGCATTGGGCTAGATAAAATAAAAAAAATAGAGCCTGCAATCAGAAAATGAATAAAAAGTGTTTTGTTAGATATGTTCTTTTTACGAATAAAATAAACTATGGAAAATAAAAATACAAACACTACCATGACAAAAGCATATGTTAATTGTGTAAGAACTGCTAAAGACAAAAACACACCAACAAGTACAGGATTAATTTTTGATTTGGTTTCTATCATTTTGAATAAAAATAATATGGAAAGTGGTATCCATACTATGAACGCCAAGTCTACATGTGATACTGCTTGTGTTGTATGATATGTGCTAAATGTAAAGATGGCACCTGCTGCAAGAGACGCGATAAAGTTTTTGTTAAAATGATAAGCTAGTAGAAAAGCACCATAACCGCCAAAAACAAAACCACCAAACCATAGTACATTCCAAATTTGTACGTAATCAAGAAATTGGAAAACATATGAAAATAACATTGTGAAAAGACTTTCTTTTCCTACATTTACTCCAGTTGGGTAGAATATGTAATCAGTTTTTAGCCAATCTAAATTATTGTCAAACGCGTATTTTGTCCACCACCATTTCCACACATTATTCCAAATGTCAGGACCAGTTCCTGCAAACTCTGTTCCAAAATTTACTATTACGGGTAATGTAAGAATAGCAGTAAGTATGAAAAAGATCAAAATTACGCCAAGATGAACAAAAAGTGGTTTTCTATCAATTGATTTTAAACTCACATGTTTCAATTGTTGATTTTACATTCAGAAACATGTTAATAAACTGAAAAACTGGAGTAGTTTTTTCAAATTGAGTGTTGAGATTTTTTCTAGTAAGGGTTTATTAAACGGCGTAAAAGCTAATGATTTGTCGGAATAATGACGGACTGGCAATGAGCTTTTTCTGTCATTGCTTTGAAATGATAAAAAATGACAACGTTTGAAGAATTAGGAATTACAAAATCAATCCTTGATGGGTTAAAGGAGATCGGCTTTAACGAGCCATTTCCAATACAGATAGCTACTATCCCTGTTTTACTTGCAGGCAGAGATGTTGTTGGACAAGCACATACTGGTACAGGAAAAACAGCTGCATATTCGATCTCAATGCTTCAAGGCATCACCCCAAGAAAAAAGATTCAAGGACTAGTCATTGCACCTACCAGAGAACTTGCAATTCAGATAGCTGGCGAGATAAGAAAATTTGCAAAGTATACTGGAATTAAAGTTGCAACTGTTTATGGAGGCCAAGGAATGGGAGTTCAGCTTGATGCGCTAAAAAGAGGTGTTGAAATTGTAGTTGCCACACCTGGCAGAATAATCGATCATATAAAACGCGGTTCAATAAGACTGGATGATGTAAAGTATGTTGTTTTGGATGAAGCAGATACGATGCTTGATATGGGTTTTATAGAAGATATTGAATTCATTTTAGATCTTACTCCAAAAAATAAGATAATGTCTTTGTTTTCGGCAACAATGCCTCCTGAAATTTTACGATTGGCAGAAAATTATCTGAACAATCCAAAACAATTTCTGCTTGATGCTGATGATCTAAGTGGCGAGGGAATAGATCAGTCATATCTTGTAATAAAGGACAGAGAAAAGTTGAAGTATCTGCTCCAGTTTATTGATGAAAATAAGAGAGGGCAGACAAGTGTTTTTTGTTCAACAAAAAATAGAACACGAGATGTTGCAAGAGAGATTTACAAGGAAAGATACAACGTGGTTGCAATCGAAGGAGATATGTCACAACACCAACGTGAACAGTCAATGGGAAAATTTAGAACCGGAAAAGCAGACATACTTGTTGCAACCGACGTTGCAGCACGTGGAATTGATGTTCCTGAAGTAGCGTTAGTTGTTAATTATGATGTACCAAATCAAGAGTTAGTTTACTTTCATCGAATTGGAAGGACGGCACGAGCAGGTGCAAAAGGAAGAGCAATAACATTTGTGTCTTACTCTTCAATTGGAGACTGGAACATAATTAAAAGACAAACAAAGGTTCAGATGACTGACCTTAATGAAAAAATGGGAATAAAGGTAAGCATACCAGATCCTTTAAAAAGAGAGATTGGACCGCGAAGATTTGGTCAACATAGAAAAACAGGATACTCTGGAAGAGGCAGACAGGACACCAGAGGACACGACAGACATCAAAGATATTCTGATAAAAAAAGTTATTACGGTTTAAGAAGTCGCTGGTAAGTTTAAAGACAAGTAACTGCCAATATTAATTGTAGAAAAAATAATGCATGTTGGGTACGTTTTGTTAAACTGTGATCTAGGTGCGGAAGAATATGTGGTTGATGAGCTAAGACAGATACCCCAAGTAAAAAAGGCATATCTTACATTTGGGGCATATGATGCAATCGCAGAAATTCATGCAACAACACAAGAAGAGTTTGATAAAACTGTCTCATCAAAGATTAGGAGACTAGCTCGGGTAGTAAGTACAATGACACTTAATGTAGTAAATCCCGAATGATTGTTATATAAGAAAATTAGATTTGTCTCAAGTTGGAAAAAATAGAGTATACAGGTACAGTTTGGGCAATAAATCACAACAACCCAGAGCCGCTTGTTAATCATTGTATAAAAAAACTTCAGGATTATGGAATAAAAAAAGAAGACATTGCGCTTACCGATGCTCCTGAAAACGTAAAGGTGGGCGCGATTGTAGTTGAGATTTGGCCTCATCACTTAGATGTGGCACGTGTGAGAACCATAAGAAATGAGTCCTTTATCAGCGGTACTGTTATGACAATTGAGTTAAAGACAGATCCTGAAGGAAATTACATAGACTGAACCAGATTTAGAAAAATAATTTTGCCATAGTTTAATTACAGTATAATTTCTTAATTTGTTAAGTAAGAATATGTCATTTGGCAGAGGCTCTAGGTTTAACAGAAGTAGCGGTGGGTCTAGGTTTAATCGAGGCCCTAGGTTTAACAGAGACGACAGACCAAGAGAAATGTACAAAGCAACTTGCGGTGACTGTGGAAACGAATGCGAAATACCATTTGAGCCAAAAGATAACAGGCCTGTTTATTGCAGAGAATGTTTTCAAAATCATAAACCACAAGAACGTGGAGGTTCCAGATTTAACAGAAGTAGCGGAGGGTCTAGGTTTAGCAGAAATGATAGAGGTTCAAGGTTTAACAGTGGGTCTAGGTTTAATCGAGGCCCTAGGTTTAACAGAGACGACAGACCAAGAGAAATGTACAAAGCAACTTGCGGTGACTGTGGAAACGAATGTGAGATACCATTTGAGCCAAAAGATAACAGACCCGTTTATTGCAGAGAATGTTTTCAAAATCACAGATAAAATGAAAAATCTGTCATAAATTTATGATAGATAAAACAATTCTATAGCAACATGGTTATTCGTAACTGGTATCATTCTATTAATAATACGTAAAAATTTTAATACCATAGACTAGTTTTGAAACAAAAATCAAAAAAATGCGGAGGTTTTAGAAAATACGCAGTTATAGTTGCGGCAGTTTCGATAATTGGTCTAACAGTATTTTATAGCTATTCAGCAGATCAGGCAAAACTGCGAGGCTATGAGTTTGGAAACAATTTGCAGATGATTCAAGATGATCTAAAAAAAATACAAACTGAATTTGAGTCAAAAGTAACAATGTGGAAGGAAAATGATCTAAGTAAAGAAGAGTTTTTAGTCTATGTGCCAACACATTTTCAACAAATGGAGGATCTTATTCTACGATATGATACGCTTTCAACTCCAGATGCCTTTGTCAACTCGGTAAAGTTATTCAAATTATCAACCCAAACTCAACTTGAAAGTGATAGACATTTAGTAGAATGGATAAAGACTGGGGATGATTCTGCCAAGGTTAGATCAGATATCCTATTTCAGGAATCTTTTGAATATGAGATGTCTGCCCTGTCTTCGTATAATTTAGCAAAAGGACAAAAAGGCACATAATTCCTTTATTCAGGTATGCCAATTACAATATAGTGAAAAAATACATTCTGTTACTTCCTCTTTTGCTTGTTACTCCTGAAGCACTAGCACAGGTATCTATTCAAAATGATCAAAAATACATAGGTGATGATGCAGCCTTGCATATAGTTGGGGAGATATACAATGGGTTTACAGCACCTCTAAATCAGATCGAAGTTAAAGTTGCATTGTATTCGTCAAACAATCAAAAAGTAGATGAAATTAGTACAACGCCGCTTTTGAATACCATAATGCCTGGAATGAAAGCCCCTTTTGACCTTATAATTGTGGGTGAAAATGCAAAAAATGTTGATAGCTACTCGCTTGACGTTGATTATATGATATCTTATCCAAAAAATCAGGTAATAGAAATTACATCATCAGAGTATAACCGTGATAAATTTGACAATGCTGTTATTTCTGGAATGGTTGCAAATAGGGGAGACATTACTGCAAATACAGTAGTTGTTGTAGCAACACTTTATGATCTTGATGGAAATGTTGTGGCAGTATCAAAAGCACGTGCAGAACCAGATTATTTAAGAACAAATGATGAAATGTTCTTTTTTGTAACCATACCAGACAAATCGCAGGCAAGCAAAGTCGTAGACTATACACTTGTAGCAGAGTCAGAAGAATATACTGCTGTGCCAGAGTTTCCACTAGGCTCTGTCATATTGCTTGCATCATCAGTATCTGCCTATATTTTATTTACAAAATATTCAAGTAGATTTGTTGGAAACATTATTGCTGCGACAAATCCTACAACTCAATAAAACCATACATAAAAAATCAGCTCCTGTTTGTACTATTAAAATTAATTTTGTAAAATATTATGGAGATTAACCATTAATAAGACATGGATGGTGACAAAAGAAAATGACAATATCAAAAGGTACTAGAGATTTTATTGATAGCTTGATTGATTATTATATGAATGAGGCTGCCTCATACAGACAGATTGCTGAAG
>JBQTJY010000032.1:0-2333 GCA_052386635.1 Nitrososphaerota archaeon | reverse complement strand
TTTTTGCTCTGAAATAGAGTCCTCGTCTTTTGTCTTGCCTTGTTGTTGGCTTGCAGCAAAATATACAAAGTTTTTTGCATTATGCGGCGACATAGCCAGCTTCTTTTTTATCCAAGATTTTTGGTGTTGTCCAGCAAAGTCCCTCAAGAATGATTTCAGTCAAGGCACAACGAAGCTCATTTTCGTCCTGTATAACGAGGGATTTTACGCTTATGTTGTGTGGCTTGGCAATTTTTTCAAAATCGCCTTGTTTTTGTCGTATATGTTCTATCTTTGATTCAACGAGTCTTTTGAGATTTTTGAAGTTTTCTAGTTGTGAGTAATACGAGGCCTTGCCGTTTGACCAGATCATTTTTTGTGATATTTCAAATGTGTTTTGTCCAAATTCTTGTTTGATTGATTCAAGCAATGCAGCATCTATGTTTTCAAGAAACTTTAGACATGTTTCTTTGATAGAGTCGCCAATTATTTTAGAAAATACCTTATCGCGGTTTTCTATAGTATCATCCATTTCCGCAAGCTCAAACTTTGCAACTTGGTTTAGGCAATGCATGTCTGACAATCTTGGTGTTGAAACTAGCTTGTGAGAAAGTGCTCTTGTTCTTTGTGCTTCTCCAACTAACAGCTCTAGTCCATGAACTCCAAGTCTTACACTAACGCCTCTTTCCTGATTTACTTGTGAGGTGTTTCTAGTTTTTTGTATTGCTGTTGCCAGAGCTTCAAGAACAGAAACAAGAACAAAAGACTTTGAGATGTTTGCCTCTTGTAAAATAATTAACATCTCATCTGTTATTGTTTTTGGATAATGTGTGTGAATGTGGCTTTTTAGTCTGTCATATAGGGGTTCGATGACTTTACCTGAATGAGTATAGTCAATTGGGTTTGCAGTCGCAAAAAATGTTGTCCTTGGCTCAAAAATTACAGGATATGACCCTGTTGTAAATCTGCCTTCTTGCAGTACAGATAACAATGCTACCTGCTTTCTTGGATCAAGCACTGGAAGCTCATCAATACAAAAGATTCCATGCTTTGCCTGCATCAGCTGACCTGGCGAGTATGATTCTATTTTGTACATCTCTACTCCCTTTTTTGCAACCTTTACTGCATCAATGTATCCAACCAAATCCTTTACTGAAATGTCTGGCGTTGCAAGAACATACTTGAATCTCCTTTTGCCTTCAATCCATTCTATCTTTGTTTCAAGTTTGTTGTCAGAGATTTTTTCAATGCTTTCCGGACTGACATAAAAATTTAGACTGTGATTTTCATTTTTGTCTTCTAAAATGGACACAAGTTCTTTTTGTGGCAGGTCCATTGGGCAGTCATTTGTAATGCTGTTTTTTATAATTGGAATTGGTGAAAGTAGAGTTTGTGCTATTGTTTCAATAATCTTTGTTTTTGCCTGTCCTATTTGCCCAATGAGAAAGACATCGTGTCCTGACAGGATTGCCCTATCTAGTGCAGGTATTACGTCATCATCATATCCAATGATCCCTGGATATCTTACCTGTTCTTTTTCCATTAGTGCTATGAGGTTTTGCTTGAGCTGCTCTTTTACATCAACTAGCTTGTAGTTTATTGAAAGCAAGTCACCAAGTGTCTTTATGTCATTATAGTCCTCAGGAACTCCTGACATTATTTCAGTATACTTTGGTGAAGAGCTATAGCTTTGCTCAACTAGTTGTGAGAAGCTTTGTTGCAATTTGATAAATTATGATTTGTTTGAATTTATAATAGTACCTTACGCAAAAAGCATGTATGACAATTTTTTGAATTTTTCTTAGCATGGTTTTTATCGGGGTTGCTTTGATTTTTGCATACTTGAGCACACAAGAATACAGGCATATTGTAAGAATTGTCGGAAACGATATTCATGGAGACAGAAATATGCTAATTGGACTTACGCAAATAAGAGGAATTGGATATGGGTTTGCAAGCGCAATCCTTGATTCTCTAAAAATTGATCCTCATAGCAACATAGGTTTTCTATCTGATGATCAGGTAAAATTAATTGAAAATATAATTAAAAATCCAGAATCTGCAAAATTTCCTTCTTGGTTTTTGAATAGACGAAAGGATCTCGCCACAGGAAAGGATATGCATCTGATTACATCTGATATCGAATTTTCGGTTAGGACCGATATTGAGAGGGAAAAGACAGCTAACAGTTGGCGTGGATTTCGCCATACATTTGGATTAAAAGTCAGAGGACAAAGAACTCGTACCACAGGACGAAAGGGTGGCGCAGTAGGCGTCCAGAAGGGTGGAAAGGTTTTGCCAGCTGGAGCAGTTGTTCCAGGTGTAACGACTGAAGGCGCAGTACCAGCAGAGGG
>JBQTJY010000031.1:0-5081 GCA_052386635.1 Nitrososphaerota archaeon | reverse complement strand
TCCATGAGATTTTGCATACTCTACTGTCTCAACTGCTCGCTCAAGTGCCTGCTCTTTTGTTATTCGTAGCTTGTCTTTTAGATGAATATCAGAAATTCCAAGATATGTGGCAGTCCAAATGGCATCGCATTTTAGCGCAACATCGACATCTTGCTTTAGTGCCCTTACATGGGCAACAATGTCTGCCTTTAGTCCCTGCTTTATGATAGTCTTTGTAGCCTCGAAATGATCGCGTGAGACAATAGGGGATATTTCAATCTGATCTACTCCAAAATAGTCAAGCATCCATGCGATCTGGATTCTTTGCTTGTTTGTGAAGGTGACCCCTGGATGTTGCTCGCCTTCTCGTAGCGTGCTATCTAAGACTCGGATCTTTTTTTGACTTTTATTGTATGCATTATGCTGATTTGCATAGTAATTCGGATCATTCATTGCTAATTTAGAGCCAATTCTATGAGAATATAAAGATATTCGTACTAAATTCGGCTCTTTTCTACGATGTTGATCCTATTTTCGTTAATATTGAATAGATGAGATCCTAATCTCGCTTTTAGGTTATTGTGCGAAGAATAATGACTGTGTTTGTGTCAGAGACACCTGGAATTTTTCTTAGCGAATCAATGCTGCCATTAATTTCTGTAATGTTTGGTGCACGAATAATTACCGCGATATCATACTGTCCTGTAATTTCATAGACAGTTTTTACACCTTCAAGTTTTGTCAGTCTTGCTGATACCTTTGATGTATCCATTGATGATTCTACAGAAATCAAAACTATGGCACTAGTTGTATTTGATTCACCAATCTCTACTGTAAATTTTTTTATTATTCCAGAATCAACAAGATTTTTTACTCTTCTTCGTACAGCAGATTCTGAAAGTTTCAGCTTTTTTCCAATGTCTACAAATGATTCTCGTGAATCATTTCGTAAAAATTCAATTATCTTCTCATCTGTTTTATCAGCGTACATTTCTTCGCTCCTCTTCTCTGCTTAGTAATAAGTCTAGGATCTCTATTACTTTTGTTATATCCTGCTCTGTGATTACAAGCGGAGGCAACAGTCTGATGATGTTTTTTCCAGAGTATAGAAGCAAGACACCTTTCTGGATTCCTTCAAACAAGATGTCTTTGACCTCAAATTTTAGCTCAATGCCAATCATGAGTCCCTTGCCTCTAATCTCTCTGATTATTTTGTGTTTTTCTTGCAGTCGTTGTAACCCATTCATGAATATTTTTCCCATCTTTGCAGCATTATCAACTAGGCCGTCTTGAGTGAGTGCCTGGATTGCACCAATTCCTGCAGCACATGAAAGTGGATTTCCACCAAACGTCGAAGAGTGCTCTCCTTTCTGCATGCAAGCAAGTATGTCAGATCTTACTAGTGTTGCACCCATTGGTACTCCGCCAGCAATCCCCTTTGCAAGGCACATAATGTCTGGCGCTGTGTTCCAGTGTTCACCTGCCCACATCTTTCCTGTTCTTCCAAACCCTGACTGAATCTCGTCGAAAATCAGCAAAACATGTCGTTCATCGCACAATTTTCGCACATCTTGCAGAAATCCATCGGGTGGAACATGAATTCCGCTCTCGCCTTGGATTGGTTCCAAGATGACAAATCCAGTATCATCAGTAATGGTAGAACGCAGTGCATCGATATCGCCATATGGTGAAAATGATACGCTTTCTACTAGTGGCTCAAATGACTTTCTATATTTTGGATTAAAGGTAACTGACAGTGCACCAAGTGACTTGCCATGGTAGGAGCCATTCATGGCCACCATACCTTTTTTCCCTGTAAACTTTCTTGCAAATTTTATTGCTGCCTCTACTGATTCTGCTCCGCTGTTGTTTAGGTGAACTTGGTTTAGATTTTTTGGTGCAATCCGAATTAATGCTTCAAGAAATTCTTCACGAGTCTTGTTGTAGACAGAGCTGTGTACTGTAATTATTTTTTCAAGCTGTGACTTTATTGCATTAACAACGCGTTGGTTTCTATGGCCAACAAGTGCAACACCATATCCACCCATGCAGTCAATGTACTCTTTACCATTAATGTCCCAGACATGAGCTCCTAGTCCTTTTTCAATAGTTACAGGAAACCTTTGGTATAGGTTTCCCATTATTTGGTCTTCAGTCATTTTGTAATTACCGTACAATTGTCATGAGATATGGCGGATGATATTGGGTTTTCTTTTTGCCCATTTGAGATTAATGCCTCTTTTACTCCCATCTCTAGTGCCTCTGTTGCAGCAAGCACCTTTTTTTCCATACCAAAGCCAATTTTTGGCATGACCTCCTTTGCCTCTGCCAAGGTAAGGTTTCTGACAAGCTTGTCATCAAGCAAAAGGCCATCAACATTTGTTAAAAACAAAACCCTGTCTGATGAAATCTTTCCTGCAACATAGGCTGCAGCTCTATCTCCATCCACATTTAGGAACTCTGATTCTTCACTTATCGCTATTGGTGATATGACAGGAGTATATCCTTGATCAAGAAGTGATTTTACGAATTTAGCATTTACATTGGTTATTTTGCCTGTATATCCGCCATCAATTACCTGTTTTCGTCCCTTTTCATTTACTATGACTAGCTTCTTTTTTCGCTCAGCCTCGATTATTTTTCCATCCACACCTGAAAGGCCAACTGCATTTATTCCATTTTTTTGCAACATCAAAACTATTGTTTTGTTGATGCGTCCTGACATTACCATTGTAAAAATTTCAGCAGTCTCCTTGTCTGTGTATCTACTCTTTATTCCGCCAGGTGAGACAACAAATTTTGGTTCTTTTCCAAGATTTTCTGAAACCTTGGTTACCTCCTTTCCTCCTCCATGTACTAGTACTATACCTTCCTGCTTTGCTACTTTTTTGATATCAGAAATTGTTGAAGGATGTAAATTATCAACTACACTCCCTCCAATCTTAATTGTAATCATGTCCTATACTGGAGTTAGAGGAGAGTATCTTAATCCTTCTGACTCATCAAAGCCACACATTACATTCATGTTCTGAATGGCAGAGCCTGCTGCACCCTTCATCAAATTGTCTGATGCAGATAATGCAATTAGTCTGTTGTTGTCCTCATCTATGTCAAATCCAATGTCGCAAAAGTTAGAGCCGACAACAAACTTTGGATCAGGGAACTTGTAAAATCCTTTCTTGTCGCGAATTAGTCTGATGAACTTTTCATTTTGGAAATCTTCGCGATATATCTTCCATAGTTCCTTTTCATCCATATTTTTTAATAGAAAGGTGTGGTTTGTACACAAAATTCCCCTTACAATATCAACAGCATGTGGACTCATAGACACTTTGATCTTTTTTCCTGCAACCTCGCTTAGCTCTTGCTCGATTTCTCCAGTATGTCTGTGCTTTGCAGGCTTGTATGGTCGTATAACTCCTGACCTCATTGCATGATGAGTTCCAGACTCTGAGGTTGCTCCTGCTCCAGAAGAGCCAATCTTGGAATCAACAATGATGTGCTCAGTATCAATTAGATTTCGTTTTATCAATGGATACAATGCTAGCATTGATGTTACTGCCATGCAACCAGGACAAGAAACAAGCTGTGCATTTTTGATTTTTTCTCGATGAATTTCAGGAACCCCAAAGACTGATTTTGCCAGATAGTCAGGATACGGATGCTCCCACCCATACCATTTTTTGTAATCTTCAGGATTATGTAGCCTATAGTCGGCACTAAGATCAATTATCTTCATTCCCCTATCATAAAGTGATTTTACAATCTCAGTTGCAGTACCGTGAGGAACGGCAGTAAAAACAAGGTCACAATTGTCTGACATTTTATCATAGTCAAGCTCAGAAAAGGTCAAGTCTGTAAAGCTCTTGAGGCTTGGCTGTACTCTATGTAGATATTCGCCAACATACTGCCTTGAAGTAACAGTTGTGATCTCAACTTTTGGGTGACTAACTAACAGTCGTAATACTTCGCCTCCGACAAATCCAGATGCACCTACAACTCCAACTTTCATAGATATCGCTCCTTGTAATGCGGTATAATTTATTTCCTAACGGAATTTACAGCAAACTCTACCATTGTTTTTGGGATGTTTTTTGTTGCAACTTTAGCCAGCCCCTTAAACTCGACAGTATTATTTACTTCATGAACAACCAGGCCACGTTTTTCATCTTCCATCATGTCTATTCCCAAGATTCCACCGCCTACAGCCTTTGATGCTTTCAAGCAAAGATCCTCTATCTCTTTTGTGATTTTACAGAGCTCAGCGTCTGCTCCTAGCGCAATATTTGTCTTAAATCCTGATGACTTTCTATACATTGCAGCAACTACCTCATCTCCAACAATAATGGCTCGCATGTCACGTGGAGGTCTTTTTACCATTTCCTGAAGATAAAATATCCTGTCATGTGGACCATCTGTATACTCTCTCATCTCAAATAACGCATCTACAGTGTCTCTGTCCTTTAACGGTACTACACTTCTTCCCCAGCTTCCAATAATTGGCTTTATTACAAGTGGATATCCAACCTTGTCAAGGTTTTCTCTTGCAGCTTCGGCTGAAAATGAAAAGTATGTCTTTGGTGTAGGAATTTTATTCTTACTTAAGAGTAATGATGTAAGCATTTTGTTTCCACAGTTGTTTGCAACCTCAAATGTATTGATTACAGGAATTTCCAAGAATTCAAGGCATGCAGTAAAGTGAAGACCACGATAATAGCTTACACATCTTTCAAGGACGATACTGCCAAACTCATAGTCTGACTTTTTGCTTTCTGTACTGAATCGCGTTATCTTTGCATCAATTGATGTGGTATCATGTCCAAGAGATTCTGCTTCTTTTTGAAGCATTTTTTCTTCTGCTCGGACTCGATCAAAAATTATGCTAATCTTTGACAATTACTCTCCCCAGTCTTCGCCTACTGTTTCTGCCTGCTTTAATTCTATTGAGCCACCTTTCTTTGCAATCTCAAAGTCGGCTCCACAGTCAGGACAAGAGACAATCTCTCCAACT
Organism: Nitrososphaerota archaeon; assembly: GCA_052386635.1. Taxonomy (GTDB): domain Archaea; phylum Thermoproteota; class Nitrososphaeria; order Nitrososphaerales; family Nitrosopumilaceae; genus VHBM01. The sequence goes on along the minus strand of JBQTJY010000031.1, from coordinate 91 downwards.
GAGGCGTCTGCTGGGACGTTGATATTTCCATCACAATCTGGACAATTCATTGATTCAACTCACCTCTTTTTTTGTAATTTATTAGCTTCTG
>JBQTJY010000030.1:0-2703 GCA_052386635.1 Nitrososphaerota archaeon | reverse complement strand
ATGATACAAGCTGGGCATCACTTGTCTCTTTTTCTTTTTCAAGCGCTCGCACGCTAACTTCATGTTCATGTTTTTCCTTTGTAAAAATAGAATTATCCTCATGTAGTGTCTTCATCTTTTGCTTTGCATTCTCTTCTGCTGCACTCAATGATGCAAGTTCCAATTCTTTTTCTCGTAACATGTTGACAATCTCTGCCTGTTGTGGCATGAGTGCAATCTTCCTCTCACTTAGTCTCTCAACGTCACTTGCAACCCTGCTTTGTCCAGTATCTGCATAATTGTCTTGGACGATCGAAATTCGCTCTTCAAGTGAGCTAATATACGACTTTTGCTTTGCTGATTCGGCAAGAAGATGTTCTTTTCTTCTTTCTAGCTGCGAATTTCGTTTTATGCAGTTGTTTTGGAATTCGATTAGTTGAGAAATTCGTGCCTTTAGGTCCGAATATTGTGTGGTTGCGTTTGTAAGTCCTGTCTCAGATATTGCTAGTCGATTTTTATAGTCATGTAATCTGCCTTCAATATTTTTTAGAGAGCCTTTTCTTTTTTGCAGATATTTTTTAAGAAGGTGGATTGACTGGCTTAGCCCCTCAATTGATGAGCTTAGCGAAATAATTTTTGTAAGCTTGGAAATTTTTGAGTTAATATCCAGTATGACTGCGTTTGCCTTTGCCTCAAAATATTCGCCAGAAATTGTAACTGTCTTGTGTCCTTGCTCAGATAATCTGTGTGCAGCGTCACGTGTTGTTACTAGTAGGACATTACCAAAAAGAAATGTACGAATTGCTGAAAATTTATCATCACATCTTATGTAATCTGATAGTATGCCGATGACATCATGATCATCAGGTACTGATGGTCTTAATGGAGGAATCGCATCAATTGGAAGTATTTTTAGACGAGGTAGTTTTCTTGTACGAATAACTTCTGTAAGACTAATTAAAGTTGCAAAGTCTTTTACAATGGCTGCCTTGAGCCAGTCAGCCCCAACAGCAAGTATTGCACGCTCATAGTGCTTATCCCATGAAAACATTTCATATACTAGGCCCTCTATTCCAAGCTTGTTTGCGTCTTCCTTTAGCTGTGCAATTGAGTAATCCTCATGCATTATTCCTTTGATTGTTTTGATTTGCGTTTCGTATTGGGCTGCTGCCTTTGATGCCTTTTCTAGGATTAATGCAAGATCATCTACGTCTTGCTCTCCTTTGACTCGTTTTGTGCCAAGTTGTGAAATTCTTGATTTTAGTTCAGCAATTGTGGCCTTGTGATTTGAAATAACAACGTCTAGTCTTTCGGCAAGAGCAGCAAGCTTTGCTTGCTCATCTTTAAAATTTTGATTGTTAATCGTATTTTTGTCAATTTTTCCTTGAATGTCCTTATGCTCTGATTCTAGCCTAAATAGTGCAAGTTTTGCAGAGTTGAGCCGCTCAACAAGGCTTTGTACCTTGGCATCAGATTCTATTTTTCTTGTAGATATTTTTGATTGCTCCTTTAAGAATCCTGAAAGCTCAGAGTCTACTAGTCTGACTTGCTCAGAAATTGACTTTTGTGATTCTTTTGCTGTACGGATTTCTTGTTTTAGTTGCTCGATTTTTGGTTCAAGCTCGCTTCGTTGTGCACCTAGCTGTTCAAGATCTGCCTTGATTTGAGGTAATCGTGCATCGATTTGCTCCAGTCTTCTTTTTGATGTTATTATTTTGCTGTTTGCGCTTTCTGACTTTTGTAGAGCCTCAGATATCTGCGAATCAATAGATGATTTTGCCTGGTTGTATGCATTTACCTCTTCCATGAATTTTGATTTTTGCGAGTTTAGTTCATGAATTTCTTTTCTAATGACACTTCGCTCTTCTTCAAATTTTTTTATCTCAGAGGATATAGCATGTAAGTTACGTTCTTGAGATAGTTTTGATGTACGTATAGTTTTTAGATCTTTTGCGGCAGAAATCGCACGAAGCCTACTTATCTCTCTATCAAGCAAATCATGTCGTAGTTTGCGGTTTCTTTCAACTTCAAGCTCATCAATTCGTTTTTTTATCTCATCCATTTTTGCAAGGGCGACTTCTAGTTTTCTGTCTGACTCTTCAAGCTGCTTTTCTGACTCTAGCTTTTTTTCATCAAAAAACGAAAGTCCAATTAGGTCTTCGATTGCCTGCCTTTTTTCCTCAGGTGTAAATTCTGATATTCTGGTTACTGTTCCCTGCTGTACTGCGTTTAGCTGGTGCAGTCCTGCGTTTGCCACCTCAAGTAAATCCAAGATGTGCTCACGCTTGTCCTTTTTTTGATTAAGATAGTAGATGTTTTCTCCCCCATCATCCATTTCACGCGTAATTGTAACTGCATTAGAGTCAATAGGGATTTTTCTATCTGAATTATCAAAATGAACGCTGACTCGAGTCATCTTTGGCCCTCGCTTACCTGCGCCTTCAATATCGTGAATTAATGACCTTAGCTTGTCTGCACGCATGACTTTGGGCCTATTTTCGCCTAGAGCAAAGATGATGGCATCCAAAATGTTGCTTTTGCCTGAGCCGTTTGGGCCCGATATTGAGACAAGACCAGGCTCAAAATCAACTGTAGTGTTCTTAAAGCCAAATGATTTGAAGCCAAATATTTCGACTTTACGGATATGAACCAATACTGAGTTTTTTTAAAAAAGACAGAATAATTGAATGCTAACAAGTTTAATTGACTATGCTAACAAACATA
>JBQTJY010000029.1:0-18452 GCA_052386635.1 Nitrososphaerota archaeon | reverse complement strand
CTAGCTCAGCCTGGTAGAGCTTCCGGCTGTAGTTGTCGGCTTTTGGCTGACGAAGTTCCAGCCTATCAGGCATACAGAAACCGGGTTGTCGAAGGTTCAAATCCTTCGCGTGGGACATAATTTTTTATAAAAAAATTTTTATGGATTAATTACTGCTCGTCCAATAATTTTCCTATCTTTTAGATCATGAAGAGCTTGATTTGCATCATCCAAGGAATATCTTTTTGATATTACTGGTTTGATTATACCCTTCTTTGCTAAATCGATTAGCTCTAGCATGTCATTATAGTTTCCAGTATATGCGCCTTGAATGGTAATTGCTTTGAGTGGAATAGTTACTAATGAAATGTCTAAAGAGCCGCCAAATAGTCCAACCAAGATTAAGTTTCCTCGTTTTCTTAAAACAGCCAATCCCATATTGGCAGTATTTGGTGCATTAACAAAGTCAATTACACTATCAGCACCTTTGTTATTACATAACGAAATGATTTTTTGTGCAGCATTTCCTGATCCTGTGGTAACAGAACCAATAACATTTGAATTTACAACAAAATCCGCACCTAATTTTTTGGCTGTTTCTAATCGCTTATCATCCAAATCAACGCAGATGATTTTAGATTTGGTAATTGCCTTAGCAATTTGTATTCCCATAAGACCAAGACCGCCAGCACCCACAATAACTAAAAATTCTGGAGAGTTGATATTTGCTTTTTTTATGGCAGTATAAGCAGTCAAACCAGAGCATGCAAGCGAGGTTGCGGCATCAGGATCAACGCCTTCAATTTTTGCAAGATATTTGTAATGAGGAATCATGACAACGTCAGCATAACCTCCATCTTGAAATACGCCCATAGAACGTGGTGCGTCACAAAGATTTTCATTCCCAGCCTTACAACCTGGACATTTGCCACACCCTTGCCAAGGATAAACTAGAACAACATCACCTTGTGAAAAACCAGTTACGCCTTTACCAATCTCCATAATTGTTCCTACAATCTCATGCCCTGGCGTTACAGGGTATTTTACACCACGATCAGTTACTTTCATAAATTTACCATCACCTAAATCATAGCCTCCTTCCCACAAGTGTAAATCACTGTGGCAAACACCAACAGATTTTACCTTAATCACTACCTGATTTTCATTTGGTTTTGGGGATTCAAGCTCTACCATCTGTAATGGTTCATTTGGCCCTGTAATGCGTGCTGCCTTCAATGCCGTGATCTTTTTTCCATTATAATATAAGAGTTGACTGGATGCGACAAAAAAATAGAGCGTCTAGATATTATTTGGTTAGATAGAGTTTTTTGTTGTGAGTGAAGAAACAGAACCAAACATCTCACAAGCCCCATTAAACATTTTATTTAATCCTGCCATAGTCACGAAAAAAGATGTTTGGGAAATTGACATTATTAAGATACTAGAGCTTTTAATAAAACTGCTAAACCAGGCTGGAAAAAAGGATCTACGTGTGGCAGGCATGGCAGCATTGTCTTCGTCTCTGATTCATAGAATGAAAGTTGAGAGCATCTTTGCACTGCAAAAGGCAGCAATGGAAACAAAACCATTACGGCAAAGATCCGATATTGACATTGAGTTGTTACAAATACCGTATAGACATGAATCAACATATCCTGTAACACTAGACGAACTCTTAGGACTGCTTGAAAACCTGATAGGCTCTATTGCAAACCCACGGTCACGAAGGGGAGGCCAGATGAGCTTTGAGCCTCTTGAGACTCCTGATTTTAAGGACTATTTTATCTCGCTTGAAAACTTAATTGGAAAATATGAAGAATTAATCGTTGGTAAAATCAGCCCTACTGGCTCTGGCTTGTTGCGTAATATTGTAGCTGACTTGGAGCCAATTGATGCCATAAGATGCTTTTTTGCTATACTGTTCCTAGCCAAGGACCAAAAGGTCGAACTTGAACAAATTGACGAAGATATCAAAATAACAATGGCAAATAAGGAAATAACAGGATTAGGCACAACTGAGGTGACCAAATAGATGGTAGACATAAACGATGACGAGGCTACGGCAAAACTAGAGGCTGCGCTTTATTCTGCAGGAAGGCCTTTGAGCGTAGAAGAGCTAATCAAGGCTTCAGGTACGGAATCTAGGAAAAGAACTCTTGCTTTGCTTACAAACATCATGAAAAAAACCAAATCAGCCTTTAGGGCACTTGAAATTGTTACCTTACCTGATGGATCTTATGTATTTCAGCTAAAACCAGAATACAACGCATCTATTAGACGCTATGCATCAAAACCAATTCTTCCAAGCTCAACACTCAAAACTTTGTCATACATTGCATACATGCAACCCATTTCATCAAAACAGCTAGTTGAAACAAGAGGCAGTGGCGTCTATACACATCTTAAAGAATTAAGACAGCTTGATTTTATCGAACATCAAAATGTTGGCAGACTAAAAATTTACATGACTACTGAAAAATTCAAAAAATACTTTGGTATTCAAGGCGATGCAGATACACTCAAGCAAAAACTGTTCAAAAAGGTCAGAAAGACTTCACATTCTTCTGTACCAGTAGAACAGCCCATTACTGTAACACAGTAATTAGTCCATCAACCACGCATTATCCGCGTTTTGTATAAATTAGAGTGTTGTATGGTTTTTTTGTGAAAAAGTCAATCGAGAACTTGGCAACAAGTAAAATAACAGGTGGAAGACGACACCCATTAAGAACAAGAAGAAAATACGAGATGGATAGATATCCAAACGAAGCACTCACACAAGCTCAAGTTACAGTAACAAGAAAGGTGCGTGGTAAGAATCAAAAAACAGCGTTGAAGACAATTGATTTTGTAAACTTGGCATTAGCTGATGCAAAAGTGAAAAAAACAAAAATTCTTCGAGTTCTTGAAAATCCAACTAACAACGACTATCAACGACGTGGTGTTATCACAAAAGGTGCAATACTTGAAACTGAAGATGGCAAGTGTAAAGTAGTCTCAAGACCTGGACAGCATGGCATAGTTAACGCAATTTTAGTAAAGTGATTGTATGAAAGATTACGAGCATGTCGTAATCTGGTTGGATTATTTCAATAAGACATTGCCAAAAAATAAAGGAAGAAAACTTGCAAAAGAAAAATGTGTTTTTGATCCATCACTTAATGAATTAATTGATGCTGTAAAAGATGCGGGGTTTGAAATAAAAGAATCTGACGATAAGGTACGATTTCCAAAACGACCTTATGTCAGATCAGGATATGTTGTGTTACCAAAAGGATCATCAAAAACAAAAATTCTTGACAAAATTTCTCAAAAACTGGTTGCAAAAAGAGCAAAACAATCAAAGTAAGATACAATATTACTTTTAGCTAAAGTAATTTTGACAGAAGTCTATGATAACTGCGGAATAGCTTTGCAATTAATTGCAGGAGGTAGGGGAAATTTTGCATTTGGCCAATAGTGGCAGAGTAATTGTAAAACTCACCAAAGTTGTTGATGAGGGACAAGTTCTCTGTGACGAAAAGCTTGACAAAGTTGCAAAAGTGACAGAATTAATTGGTCCTGTTGCAAAACCATATGCATCAGCAATTCCGTTAACCAACAACGTCAAGAAATACATTGGTAAAAAAATTTTCGCACTTGCGTCGACTCCTGCAAATTATAAAAAATTCAGGAGAAATAGAAAGTGAATACATTAGAAATACAAACAAGCTGTCCTGAATGCAAATCATCACTTATTGATGACGTTCAGAGCGGCGAACTGATTTGTTCTACATGCGGCATTGTCGTAGCAGAACAAATGGCAGACTATGGTCCAGAAACGAGAAGCTCAAATCTTGAAGACAAAATGCGATTAGCTAGAGCAACAGGTCAAACTACCTATTCTCAACATGACCTTGGAATAACAACAGAGATTTCTATTAGCACCAAAGACTTTAGCGGAAAAACTATCAGCTCCCAAGTAGCAAACCAGATGTACAACCTGAGAAAATGGCAACAAAGAGTACGGGTTTCATCACCACGAGAAAGGAGACTCTCAAATGTTTTATCAAGAATTGGCGAGACATGTGAGAATGTTTCTCTTCCAAAAAATGTACTTGAGACAGCATCTATGATCTATAGAAACCTAGATGGAAAAGTCGAGGTAAAGGGAAAATCAGTAACAAGTATCTCTGCAGCGACAGTATACATGGCATGTAAACAATGCAATGTAGTAAGATCCCTTGAGGAAATCTGCAAGGGAGTATGCCAGCCAAAAGATGTAAAGGCAAAGACAAAACTTGCAGCACGTTACTATCGAACTTTGGTAATGGAGCTTGGTACTGATACTGCACCGGTACTAACAATGGACAAGTACATCTCAAAAATTGCTAACTTGACAAAAACAGATGTACGAGTAGAAAGACTAGCTTTAGAAATTGCACAAAAAACAAAGAACAACAATCTTGCAGATGGAAAGGCACCAAACGGCATTGCCGCAGCATATTTGTACGTAGCATCTATTCTGCTAGGTCAAAGCGTTCTTCAACGCGATGTATCAAGCGTTGCAGGTGTTACAGAGGTCACAATACGAAACAGGTGTAAAGAGATCCTAGCAAGCTATAGACTCAAGGTAACTTTACGGCCATTACTTGCCAAAAACTAACTCTCTTTTTTTCTTTTTTTCTTTATTCAAAAACTAGGATGAACCTGCTTAGGATTAGCTAAAATTCGTCGGGGTTATATTGGAGAAAAGGCCTCAAGTGCACGTATGGCCGTTTTAGAAATCAAGGATCTTTATGTTCAAAGAGAGGGAAAGCAAATACTCAAAGGAGTAAATCTAAAGACAGGTCCTGGTGAGGTTCATGCCCTAATGGGTCCAAACGGATCAGGCAAAAGCACACTTGCATATACACTACTTGCTCACCCAAAATACGAAGTCACAAAGGGCGACATTTTACTTGACGGTCAAAGCATTTTAGATCTTTCAACAGATGAAAGAGCAAAGCGAGGACTCTTTCTAGGATTTCAGTATCCAACTGAAGTTTCTGGAGTTGGTTACTCACATTTTCTTAGAACAGCATACAATGCACTAAGTAAATCACTTCAAGGTAGCAACAGAGAAGTTTTCATTACAGTAAGAGAATTTCAAAAATATCTCAAAGACAATTTACACAAAGTTGGATTACAAGATGATTTTCTAACAAGATATCTCAATGAGGGATTCTCTGGTGGAGAAAAGAAAAGATCGGAGGTATTGCAGATGGCAGTACTCAAACCAACAGTCTCAATACTAGACGAGCCAGATTCTGGTCTTGACATTGATGCTGTTCAGTCTGTTGCAAAAGCAATCAGCGAGGTTTCAGACAAAGATTCTACAATAATTGTCATCACTCATTATGCCAGAATTTTAAAATTTCTTAAAAAGTTGGACTATGTTCATGTTTTTGCACAAGGCAAGATTCTAAAAAGTGGAAATGCTTCCTTGGCAGATGAATTAGAACTAAAAGGCTATGACTGGGTTTTAGAAAGCCAGTAAGCAGATAATTCAAAAAACAAGATTTTATTATTATAAGGGAGCAAAATTCAATCTGATATTATGAGTTATGATGTTCAAAAATATCAAGACGAATTACAAAACATATTACAAAAAGCACAAAATGCAATGCAAGAACTTAAGGATAGTATTGAACAAGAGATGAAAGAAATGGGCACCGAATCATCTATGAGTGATAAAAAGGTGTTCTTTAGTTTCTCGTTTTTCAAAATCGACCCTAAATGGAGATGGATGGCTGATCTGGCAAAGGAGGAATCTGCAAAAGAGGTTGAAAATATCATTAAAAGGTCAAATGTGAGATTCAGATCATATTCGACTTTGGGGCTACGTGATGATGCCGAATTTCTGCTTTGGTTTGCATCTGAATCGCTAGAAGAAATACAGGATATTATTTCAAAAATCTACCTTACAGTATTTGGAAAATACATCTATCCAACTCATGTTTATCTCTCAAACACTAGACCGTCAATTTATGCAAAGGGAACAAAAGGTCATGGATGGCTTCCAGGCGAAGAACAAAAACAATACGTCATAGTGTATCCATTTATCAAGACACGAGAATGGTACCTGCTTTCTGTCCAAGAAAGACAGCAAATGATGGACGAACACATCCAAATTGGTAAGAAATATCCACAAGTTATTCTTAACACGACATATTCTTTTGGAATTCATGATGCGGAATTTATGCTAGCCTTTGAAACAGATGATTTACAAGCATTTCAAAATCTTATCATGGAGCTTAGGGAAACCAAAGTTTCTCGGTATATCAAAGTCGATACACCGATGATTGTTGGTGTTAAAAAGGATATTATTCCTCTAATAGCTAGCCTTGGATAAATGGATGCACTAAAGGAATGGGCAACCATCGTTAAGGCACTAGAAGGTGGAGACCAGACAGTTATTTTACGAAAAGGCGGAATCTTAGAAACAGAGTCTGGATTTAAAATTGAATCAAAAAAATTTCTTTTGTTTCCAACATTTGAACACCAAGATCAAAAACACATCAAGCTGCAATATCAAAAATATCTTGATGACGTAAGAAAAAATCCACCAACTAACAGTCATAATAAAATAACATCGTATGCTGAGGTTCTAGCTGATATAGATATAGATTCAAAAGAAAAAATCAATGCATTATCCTCATTTCACATATGGAGCGATTCATATGTCAAAACTCGAGTTGATTGGATGCCAGACAAGCCAATAAAGGCAGTTTTTCTCAGGGTTTTTAAAATTCCAGAACTTGAGGTGCCAATAAAATCAGAGTATCATGGTTGCAAATCTTGGATAGACATAAATGCAAACATTACTTCTGGAAAAGCTGTTTTGAGTGATACTGTTATTGATTCAAAATTAAAAGAGTTCAAGGAGATTGTAAATTGAAATACAAGACTCTTGGAAAAAGTGGAATCTCAGTTTCTGAGATAGGGTTTGGGGCATGGACTATTGCACTTGACTGGTGGGGCAAAAAAATCGAAGATGATGAGGCAAAACACATGCTAAAAAAAGCATATGATCTTGGCATAAACTTCTTTGAAACCGCAGACATGTATGGAAAAGGAAAAAGCGAGAAGCTAATAGGCGAAGTCTTCAAAGATATGCGAAACGAGATTGTAATTTCTACAAAATATGGTTATGATTTTGAAAGTGTTGAACAGATTGGCCACAAAGAATTGCCACAAAGATTTGATTCTGCTTTTACAGACAATGCACTAAAAAATAGTCTAAACCGACTTCAGACAAACTATATAGATGTTTATGGGTTGCACAATCCAAAGTTAAATCACATAAGAGATGATAAGATTTTTCAAACACTAGATCAGATGATTAAAGAAGAAAAAATCAAAACATATCAAGTTGCTTTAGGGCCTGCCATAGGATGGACCCATGAAGGCCTTGAGGCAATGAATAGGAAAAATGTTTCTGCAGTTCAAACAGTTTACAACATTTTAGAGCAAACACCTGGAAACGAACTTATCGAAAATGGTGAGAGAAAAAATGTTGGAATTCTGGTTCGAGTTCCTGATGCTTCAGGAATTCTTACAGGTAAAGTCAAGGCAGACACAAAAATTGATGAAAAAGATCACCGTTCTGTAAGAAAAGGCGAGTGGATAAAGGCATCACTTGCAAAAGTTGAACAGCTAAGGCCAATTGCTATGAGAAATGGTTTGACCATAACAGAGCTTGCAATCAAGTTTATTCTTTCAAAAAAGGCAGTATCTTCTGTATTTCCTACAGTAGTTAGTGTAGATGAGATTGAAAGATTTTCTGCAATGTCTGATGGAAGATATCTTAGCACCTCAGATATGAAAGAGATTAATGATTTGTATTCAAGCTGGCCACCTTATGAGATAAAGGCAACAATACAAAATTAATTTGATTTTTTATTTTTAAGCAGGAATTGTTTCTTCTAGCTTGAATTCGTGCTCTACAAAATATTCAACGCGTGTTTTCTTAAATTCCCGTGCACTAAATAGAATTTTGTATTCAGGTACGCTGATTTGTTTTTGTATTATTTTAGCTACATCCTTTGCTTCCTCTTCTGTTTTGCAATGTATCATCGAAAATACGTTATATGGCCAGTCTTTGTAAACTGGTCTCTGATAGCAGTGACTTACTTGAGGAAATGCTCCCAATTTCTCACCTACTTCAGCTATTCGTTCGTCTGGAACTTTCCAAACAATCATGCCATTTGCAACAAACCCGACATCTCTGTGTCGTAAAATAGCTGCAAATCTTCGCATCACTCCAATTTCTTCATAGTATTTCATTTTTTCAAATAGCTTTTCCTCTGAGATTCCAAGTTTTTGAGCTGGTATCAGAAATGGCGTGTTAACTATTTCCAAGTCTTTTTGTAGTTCACGGATGAATTCTTTGTCTTTTTCTGTTGGCACAAACTTTACATCTTGAATTTTTTTCTTTTCTTCTGTTGGTTTTACATCATGTTTTTTTTCATCAACCATGTCAAGCTTTACTCCAATTTTGAATAGTTTTATTGTTGGAAGCATTCTAATTTTTTTTATGCCAGAAAGTTTTGAAAATTTGTCAACTTCGGTTTTAAGATCAGAGTCTGGCGGAACCGCTAGTGTAAACCACAAGTTAAATTCATGATTTCTTTCATAGTTATGACTTACACCTGGATGTTGGTTGATTTGTTTTGCAACAAACTCTAGCTTGTCTTTCTCAATCTCCATTGCCACAAGTGAGCTTTTGTATCCAAGCCTTCGAGTATCAAAAATCGCGCTTAATTGCCGTAAAATTCCTGTCTTTTTAAGATGAGTTAATCGTTGTTTTACTATTTCTGGCGATACACCAAATTTTTTTGCAATCTCATGAAATGGTTGTGAAATAAGTGGAAATGTCCACTGTATTTCGTTTAGGATCTCTTTGTCAAGATTATCCATTTGTGTTTTCAATGGCATATGATTTTTCTTTGTAATTAAAAATGTAACGTGATTCTTTGAATCTATAAATAGAATCGAATAATCCCGATTGAGTCTTATCCCTTAATTTAAGACGCAAAAGATTTGTTATAGTCTGTTGTCTCTTCCGTACAAATTTTTGTGGTCATCAAGATCTATTAACTGAATTATTTTTTCAGTCATGAAAACTCGGTACACCAGACTGTGTGATTTTGTGATGTGTATGGCATAACAATATCGATATTTTCCATGTTTTAACTCTCCAATTTGTCTAGGATCATTTGATGCAGCTAGGTCTATGATTGCTCGCTTGAATCCATCAACTATTGTTTTGTCTGATTTGAATTTCCTTAGTTTTCTATCTATGTAAAAAGTGTCAGTATCTATGTGCCACAATCTTATTCAGAAAGAACTTCATCAACATGCTTCAGATACTCATCAGCATTCTTGTACCTAGTCATCTTTACCTTTCCTGAATCTATGTCTTCTAGAATCTTTTCAACCTTGGGGCTAATCTCAGCTTTTGTTTCTTTTGTGTGAGCCTTCTGCATACTGTATCTATCACATATGAGCTTTATAATATCTTGTATGCAAAGAATACAGCAAAACCATTAACAAATTCTGAACTATCTAGTTACATTTTTTTGAATTGTACAGTAACTGTAAATTTTTCAGCGAAAATTGATGCTAGTTTCATAATTTAATATAATATTTTAAATATAATTCAAAAGCTCGCTGATCGTTGATTGTAGACCTCAATCTAAATGGAAATCTAGTCATTGTTGTAGGTGGTGGAGATGAAGGTCTAAAGAAAGTCAATTCGTTATTGACGCAGGATTGCAAAATACTAGTTGTAAGTGATAAGATAAACACTCAACTTGCAAATTTTGTCAAAAAAAAGAAAATCCAGTTTAAGAAAATAAAATTAAAGGATGCAAACTTTCTTTCAAAATACAAGCCATTTCTTGTCATGGCAGCAACAGATGACAGAGAACTAAACAGGAAAATCGTGCAAAAAGCAAAAAAAATGCGATGTTACGTATATGCCGCAGATGATCCTGAGGTTAGTGACTTTGCCCACCCATCTGTTATCAATATAGATGATACAATACAGATAGCAATTTCTACTGGCGGTAGAAGTCCTGCAATGGCAAGAAAGATAAAATTACAGGCAGAAAAGGTTTTTAAAAAAATCATAAAAAAAGAAGACATTTACCAAATAAAACTACAGCAAATAGCAAGGACTGCCGCTAAAAACAAAATAGCTACTCCAACTGAACGAAAAAAGTTCCTATACTCTATTCTAAACGATAATCATATTAAACAATTAATAAAAGACAACAACCTCAAAAAAGCACAGAAGCTAGCAATGACAATGCTAAGGGAGTGGAAATGACAAAAAAGGTGGTAAATGCACGAGTGACATATCGCAAGTCGCCTGTTCATGTATTAGAAAGGTTTACCTTCAAGGATCTTGATACGGCCTACTCTTCTTTTAAAAAACATTCAGGACTAAATGAATGTGTCATTGTACAAACCTGTAACAGGATAGAGCTGTTTGGTATTTCAGATGATGTTAATATTTCTAAAATTAAAAAAACGTGGGCATCATTGGCAGGCCTTGAAGAAACTGCCTTTAAGGAAAATCTTGAGCTGTGTGAAGATACTGATGCGTTCCATCATTTGCTTACACTGACATCTGGTCTTGATTCAATGGTTGTTGGAGAAGAACAGATACTAGGACAGATAAAAAACTCGATAACATCTGCAAGGCAGCTAAAGGCCTCAGGGGATCATCTCAATACATTATTTGACAAGGCTGTTAGAATAGGTACTAGGATTAGAAATTCTACTGGGATTAGCCAAGGCGGAATTTCCATTGGCTCTATGGCTGTAAAACTGGTAGAAGAAAACATTGATGATTTAAAATCAAAGAGTGTTTTACTGATTGGGACTGGAGAATCTGCTACACTTGTTGCCAAGTCACTTAAGAAAAGGGGATGCAAGTTTTTTGTATCAAGCAGAACAATGGAAAGATCAAAAGCATTTGCAGAAACAGTAGGAGGCATCTCGCTAGGATTTGAACAGGTGTTATCAGAATTTCATAAATATGATGTAATTTTTGTTGCAACCTCAGCTCCATACTTTCTTGTAACATTTGATAGGATTGCAAGTGCAATAAAGCAAAAGAAAAAAGGAATTATGATACTTGATCTATCAAATCCAAGAACCGTTGATGAAAAAGTTGCCACCATTGCAGGCATAAAGCTGATGAATCTTGATCAAATTGCTGAAATGGTTGATAAAAACATGCGAAGTAGAAAAGGCAAGGTATCAACAGTGGAGAATATAATTAGTGATGAATTACCAGTAATAGAGGCATCAATGAAAAGACTGGATGCAGAACCATTGGTAAAGGAAGTGTTCAAAAACATAGATTCGCAAAGAGTAAAGGAATTGCAAAAAGCACTTCAAATGTTAGGTGAGATAGATGAGAATAAAATCAAAATTATTGATGAGCTAACAAAGGCTGTAGTTGAAAGCATTGTCTCTGCACCAATGAACAATCTCAGAAGGGCTTCAGAGCATGGTGATCCTGATTTGCTTGAAGCTGCTACAAAACTTTTTGATTATAAAAAAAAGGAATAGCTCATCATACTCTAACATAGTTAGACTAGGATTATATTGCTAACAAAGGGATTTTTGCGCATGTCATTTTTCACGTCAAGACGTCTTCGAAGATTACGAAAAAACGAAAAAATACGTGACCTAGTTCAGGAGATACGACTTTCACCAAAGGATCTCATTTGTCCAATTTTTGTTCAAGAAGACTTGAAAAAACGAACAGCCGTAGAATCAATGGCAGGTATTGAAAGACTGCCACTAAATGAGATTGTAAAAGAAGTGGAGTCTGTTGTAGATTTGAAAATACCTGCTGTTATGTTATTTGGGATTCCTGCAGCAAAAGATGACGCAGGAACGTCAGCTTTTTCTGATAAGGGAATAGTTCAAAAGACAATATCAGAGATTAGGAAGAGTTTTGGCGAAAAAATTGTAGTTATGGCAGATGTTTGCCTCTGCCAATATACGTCATCAGGCCATTGTGGCCTAGTTAAAGAAAATAGGATTGATAATGATTCAAGCATAGCAACGCTTGCAAAAATTGCGGTAAGCCAAGCACAAGCAGGAGTTGACGTAGTATCGCCTTCTGCAATGATGGATGGCCAAGTTTTTGCCATACGGCAAAGCCTTGATGATGCAGGTTTTTCTGATGTTGCAATAATGTCACATTCTGCAAAACACAGATCTGCATTTTATTCGCCGTTTCGTGATATGGCAGACTGTGCACCAAAGTTTGGTGATAGAAGAACATACCAAGTACCGTTTACTAATCCAATGGAATCTCTGCGAGAAGTTGAGATGGATATCAATGAAGGAGTTGATATTGTCATGATAAAACCAGCATTGGCATATCTTGATCTAATAGCAGAAACAAAAAAACGATTCAATGTTCCAGTATCTGCCTATAGCGTATCAGGCGAATATGCCCTTGTGAAAGGAGCTGCAAAACAAGGATGGATAAATGAAAATGACGTTATTTCAGAAATTCTCTATTCTATAAAGAGAGCAGGAGCAGACATGATAGTAACGTATTTTGCAAAAGCTGGCGCAAAAATTTTGCAAGATTGACATATGAGAAATGATCAACGATTTGAGATTGAACGTGCCTTTGACTTGTTGCCACATATAGTTGGGGCAAGCTGGGCAGTGATTTGGTTTCGCCTAAATTCTATAAAAAGACCCACAAGACAAGAATTTAGAGAAAAGGTAATCGAATATTTTAATTTGCTAAATCCACTTTTTGAAACATATCCAAAAACAAGTGAGTTTTCTGAACTTGTAAACTATATCAAAATGCGAAAAAATGAGGAGATTGAAAAAATAGTCCAGGGAAAAAATACTGAGGTTGAAAAGCGATATGACAGATATATTGACTATGGCTAAATTTCCCTTTTCAAGTCATCAAGATACTTTCTAATCACGCTAGTTCTTTTTTTGGCTTCAATTTTGGCCGATTTTGTATTCATTAGTTTTTCTAAAAGCAATAGTTTTCTGAAAAAATGATCTAGTGTCCATCTCTGATCATCAGGAATTCGTTTTCTACAAAACGGATCTAATTTATTGTAAAATGGCCTGTTTGTGTGGCCACCAACTGCAAATGCTCTTGCAACACCTATTGCGCCTATTGCATCAAGCCTGTCTGCATCTTGCAAAATTTTCCCTTCTATTGTTTGTGGTATTTTATTTTTTGAAAAGCTATGATCCAAAATGGCATTACAAATTATTTGTATTTCGTTTTTTGAAAAATTATATTTTTTTAGAATTTTGGAGGCTAGAATCGAGCTTTTTTTAGATGATGTTTTTGATCTTTTATCAGACTTTGGAAAAGATACTATATCATGTAGTAAGGCTGCACATAGAACCAGTTTCGGATTTACTTTTTCACTTTTACAAATCTTTTTTGCATTTTTGTAAACTCTCATTATGTGCTCAAAGTCATGTGCTGCATCATTTTTTCTAGTTAGTTTTTCTACATCTTTTGTTAGGTGCTCTAAAACACTCAATTCTAGATTCTCCAAAGCTTTGGTTTAATTAACTTGAATTTTCGTTTGGTAATCAATAGTGTCCAGTTTATACAAGTAAAAAATATCACAGAGCCTATTCCTATGCCATCTGCAAGTAATATTCCAATGTATTCTTCTTCAAATAATTGCAAAAATGGTACTAAAACAACATCACTAATTGAGATCATTATATAGTATGATATGACTCGCCCAAGCCAAAATCCAAGGTATAGTCCAAAACTTTTTGCCTTCATCAGGCCATACGCGACAAACAAAAAGTTGTCAGGAAGAGGAGTTGCAGCAAAAACAAAAGACGCGATAAGATAACCAAACCTTTTCTTGTTTAGAAAATTTCCAATTACATCAAGATTGGATTGTTGCTCTTTTCCTATAAATCTCCTAAAGAGGCTGCTATAGCGCTTCAAGAAAACCCTGCCTATTGTTGCGCCTGTTGCTCCTACCAAGGCAAGTGCTAAAGGATCAAAAGATGCGTCAAGTGCATGAAAAGATGCTAAAACCATCCATGTTGGAATCATCAATATTGGAACGGCATTAATTCCAATTAGTAGAAAAAAGACGCCAAAATATGAAAGCTCACCAAGCATCTCAAGAATGTCAGCCATTATTCATCATGGATTTGCCTTCACTGCATGTAAATCCTTAGGTATACAATATTGTAAATAAAAGAAAAAATGGATCCATTATTCTAAAAAAATTTAGGTTTATTGAAAAAATACAAAGCTAATTTAAAAAAACAAATGATTTGTTCAATATCCTTAAATGCAAAATTGTAGTATGTATAGTAATGAGTGTCAAGGTTTGGCAATGTTTTAGGTGCAACTTGACATTCAAAGACGAGGAACTTGCAAAGCTGCATGAGGAGCTTTCACGGCATTCTGTAAAGACGGTCAAAAGCGTAGAACCAAAAATCTAAGAATTATTTTATCAAAAATTAGTGATTTCGTGTATGGTGCAGGAGGTGGGATTTGAACCCACGAACCCCTAAAGGAAAGGATTTCCTATTTGTACAATCTTGAGTCCTTCTCGGTTGGCCGGGCTTCGATACCCCTGCAAAATTCATTCCAAAAACAGAATATATTAACTAGAAGCTAGGCTGAGCAAAAATCTGCATTACAAAAAACCAAATTCAAAAATTTTTCATTGAGAATATGACAGTAAAAAAAGCTTTATAATAAACGCATAAAGAGGTTCACTAAATGGTAACTGCTGAACAAGCAAAAAACATGAGAAGCGGCATTAACATAGAAGGAACCGTAGAACGAAAAGGGGAGCCAAGAACAGTTAATATGAAATCTGGCGGAACCATCCAAGTGTGCGATGCATTTTTGATTGATGAAACTGGTGGAGAAATCAAGCTAACACTGTGGGGAGATGAAGTAGAACAAGTAAAAGATGGCGCAAAAGTAAAGATTGAAAATGGATATACGACTTCTTTCAAAGGTGAAGTTTCTCTAACTAAAGGAAAATACGGAAAACTCGAAATTATATCCTAAATATATTTAGATTTTGAGCCTCGCTTCCAATCTACTAGGGATAGTATTATACCAATTCCAAGAGATAAAACCCCTGCAATAACCATAATTCCAGAAACAGCAAGTGGTATAACAGTTTTCATAAAAGGCGAGTCAGGATTTGTCATGGCTTGTGAGTTTTGTGGGTCTTCTGAAAACATCATTATGACAGAAAGAGACCTTTGTGCATTGTTTGTAACTACAAAATTGTAAATGTCATTTTTTTGTATTGTAAACATCTCAAATGCTATTGGTTCATCTTGTTTGTATTTTCCAAAATTATCTCCAAAAATGTTCGTAATCTCAATTGATGCTATATCTCCATCTTCAAAATTAGTTATTTGCAAGCCCCAAAGAAGAGGCACCTGTTCCTTTGTTGTACTAAAAGAAAATGTATTTGATTCACCAGCAAAGATTTGAGTTTCTTCTGTAGTATATTCAAACATTCCTTCAAAAACATCTGGAACCAAAAGCTGGCCAGACATGTCAGAATTTGTTTCTAGTAATGCAGATTGAGCAATTAGAAACGAAATTAGTAATAATCCTAACCCACATGATGAAATTATTGGACCACGTTTTTTCATTTTAGCTAATGTATTCTAGATTTTTGCTGCTTGGTTGTGGCATAGCCATTTGGCCATAGCCTTCCCTTGATGCTTGAGATTCAATGGATTTTATGATCTTTTCAGTGTCTTCTACTCTTTTGTCAAGCTCTGTCATATCTAATTTGATGTCAAGCATCTGCAATAGTACTTGCAAGACAGCTTTTGATGCTTTTGCATCAATTACATAGCCAGAAGTCTCTCCCAAAAGACAAATTCCTTTCATGTTAAACTTTTTTGCAACGCCAATAATTATGCCATTCATACCTGTAATGCTGCCTCTATTCATTGTCTGTACCTGATATTTTGAAAACTGCTCGATTAAATCTGAAGAGGTGCATGTTCCATAAACTTGTGGTGATTTTGAAAATGTTCCTGTAATGTATGCTGCCAATGTGTAGATGATGTCGATGTGAAGTTTTTTACATATGTTAATTATTTCCTCTGCCAGTAGATACTCTGATTGGGGCAAAACAGGTTGTGCATCTCCTGTAAGTAGGACAAGATCGTTTGATTCTGTTTTACAGTAATACATTGAATTTTTTATCAAATCAACTGTTCCATCTTGCTGTATTGTAACTTGAGGCGGAAACGAGGAAGAGTAAATGTCTGCAAAGTGCTTTCCATGCAATTTATCTACGATGTAATCAACTGCAAGTTTTCCTACAAATCCACTTCCTGGCAACCCACAGACAAGTTTTGGGTTTTTCAGATCAGGCAGTGATGAAACTTCTACTAGAAACTTTTCACTAAATGCCATAAAGTATGTGAGTAGTTGAACTGTATTAAAATCTTAGAGTGTTTGTTCTATCTTCGTTTTGCTTTTGATTTTTTTGATTTCTTTACTTTTCTTTTATGAGATATTCTTCTTTTCGTCTTGGTCTTTTTTGCTACTTTTTTCTTCTTTGGTTTAGTTTTTGACTTTTTACGTTTTGGCTTACTTTTTCTTGATTTGGCTAGAGTCTTGCTTATTTTTTCAAGGGTTAATTTTACTGCCTTTTCACGTTTTTCTCTGTTTTCAAGTTGTTTAGCTAATCTTGTCGCAGTTTTTTTCGTGTTTTTCACAATGTTTAGTAGCACAGGCTTTGCATGAACCTGCTTTCTAACTTGATTTGAAATTTTTGATTTGGAGCTTTTGTATTCATCAATGGCATTGGCTGTTTTTTTAGCCACAGCATTTCTTTGTCTTATCTCTGCCGTTAATTCATTTATTCTATCTACTATTGTTTGAAGCCTTTCCTGGATCTGCTGTTTTTCTTCCTTTGAATTTACAAATTCTAGTTCTTGTTCGGTTTGGTCTTTTAGATCTTTTTCGTATTTTAGACGTTCTTGTGCAGCTGCGATTAACCTCATTATGCTTTCTTGTTGTGCCGTACGTTGGTTTAAGTGAAAGGAAACATCGTCAAGTTTTTCATGAGTATTTTCTAGTCTTCGTTGTAATGAGGAAAGGCCAGATGATGATTTACGAGAAAGTTTTCTAACTTGGTCAAATTTTTTTTCGCTTTGTTTTCTAAGCTTTGTTGCTTCAATTTTCTTTTTTTGTAGCTTATTAGCTAATTTTGAGAGTGACGTCAACATTTATTGTGAAATGTTGTAGTTGATTAAGTTATACTAATAACTAGTATTTGACTTACCAGTTAAGAAATTTAAATTCGTATTTTAGTGAGAACCTATGGAATTTCATCCTTCACAGATACCTATTGTAAAGATTTTTGATATCAAAGACGAAAAGGATGCTGAAGATGCTGTAGAAGAAATGATTAGAATTGGATTTTCAAATCAAAAAAAAGGCTACAAGGTGTTATTTCCAAAAAATAATCGGGTTGCAAAAAGAATTGGATACATAGTCACAACTGGAGTTAATTTTGGTTTGCGAAAAGCAAACCAAGAACGTGATATAAGATACTGGACTTATCACCATGACAAAGAACATTATGCAATAGTTCTTATCAGTACAAAAGCCTTTGATGAGCTAAGTTTTTAATTCAAAAATTGTACCTAGTTTTGCTTTTTTTATGACAACGCCTGTAAGCAGGATTCCAAGTATGATTCCACCAATCACATCCATTGGAAAGTGTTGCAACACATAGATCCTACTAATTGACATCAAAATTGGATACAATAACAAAAAATAACATCCGCGTGGAAATTTTTGTGATAGTGCAAATCCAATAACCATTCCAAATACAGTGGCTCTGCTTACATGTCCTGATGGAAATGAGGCATTTGCACCACCTTCACAAAAAAGTGCAAAGGTATCTTGAGTTGCTTCAATAAGAAAAGGAGTTCCCAAAAAAGGCAGATTTGGTCTGTCTCTATCTATTCCACACTTTATGTAGCCTGTAAGTAGTGTGGTAAGAACTAGTAAAATCATAAGGACTACGCCAATTTTTCTTGTCTTTTTAATGATTACTAGAATTCCTCCAAAGGCAAGCATGTAAAAAACATCGCCTGCTTCGGTAACTGATTGCATGAAAATATCAAATGTTTGATTTCCAGCTATTGATTGAAAGAACAAAACTGTAGACTCGTCAAATTGCTGAGTTACATTTGAATAAACAAGTAATGCTACAAACAAAAACGATATAGCTAGAACAAAAAAAGGCCTTGAGCGTATATCAAAAATCCATTTTTGCAACTAGACAAACCTCAATTGTGTCATTTTTAATTTTTCTCATATTACACTAGTATGAAATACTAAATCTAGTCACAAAATGAAATAATCAGATTAAGCATCTGATCGACTAAAAGATTTT
>JBQTJY010000028.1:0-22215 GCA_052386635.1 Nitrososphaerota archaeon | reverse complement strand
ACCCATAGATAAACGAAAAAAGTCGCAAACCCCATTATATACGTACTAAAATTTTGCAACAAAAAATCGGTTTTTTGTAAAAAATCTTACGGCTGCAAAATATCATTAATTGAGAAAAATATTGTTACTGCGCCGATCACAACACCAGCTATTCCAAGTGCAACGGCCAAAATTAGAAAATTTTTTTGTTTTTTCAAAAGCAAACTTTTTTGATTTTAAATATAACCCAATCGCATGATGTTAAGAATCGACAAAGTTCCAAGAAGTGCTTCTTCTAGTCTTACTGTTTCAGTGGCCTGCTGTGGAAAAAAGTTTAGAATCTTTGAGTTTTGTATATTCTTTATGCTAGAACCCAAGATATCATATAATCCTCTTTGTGGTGAACCAAAAACAACAAGAAGTGGTTTTTGATCAAAGAAATTCTTTAGTGATGTTTCTGTTATTGACTTTCCTTTTCGTGAAGTCAGTATGATGTTTCCATTCCATGATGACAAGAATTCGAACAGGCTTTTCCTTTCTTTTACTTTGTATCCCCAATACTTTGGTATGTTTTCTTTTGTGATTTCTTTTATCTCAAAATCTGGGCATCCTTTTTTGAATTGGATTGTGACTCGGTCTCCACTTTGCATCTTTCCAAAATATGGAATCGCAAAATCAATTCCTGCATCAACAAACTTTTTTCCTTTCATGAAAAATACCACGCCATCACGGATATCGCCGCTTTGAATTTTTTTAGGATCTATCATTGGCATGTGGCTTGGAATTTTAAGTGGCGCCATCACACCGGCATATCTTAGCTCATCAAGTTTTGGATAAAGTCGCCTGCGAAGATATTGTGGGGTTTCCAAATATTTCAATAGAGTGACAGTAAGCGATGTTTCAGACTTGCTTTCACCATCATGATAAACATAGATTGTGTCTATTTCAAAAATTGCGCAAGCCCGTGCAATAAGGGAGATCTTGCGAGATTTGTCTAGCTGCGTTGATTCATCGCTTAGAGATGAATTTGGGATTGCAATTGAAATATTCAAGAGTAAGTTTATTTTTTCTCAGAAGGGTATTTCTGTTTTGCAACCTTTGCATACTTTGCAATCTGATCTTCTGGAATTATTTCAAATCTTTTTGTATCAGATTTTACCTGTGACATTTTGATATGTTTTGATCCTTCCTTTTCTTCACTTACCAAATAAATTGCAGCTACTGCAAGTGCACCTGCATCATCAAGTGATATATTTGGATTGTATGATTTTTCAAGAAAGTCTGCTACAACATCAGAACCGGAACCAATTGAAACTGCATCATATGCAATGTAGGTTCCACTTGGATCAGTAAGATAAAGCGAGCTTCCATGTTCGTCAACACCACCAATTATTAGTGCAACTCCAAAAGGCCTTACACCTGCATACTGTGTGAATTGTTGACACTGATCTGCTAGATGTTTTGCTATAGTCTCTACCTCTACTGGCTCATCGTAAATCATTCTGCTACTTTGTGAGAAAAATCTTGCATTGTCAACTTGACTTCGTGCATCTGGAATGTATCCTGCAGCTGCAACTCCAATGTGTTCATCTACTTTGAAAATTTTCTGAGCTGTTTCTGAAATCTGAAGCTTTCTTGGTTTTTCTTCAACTGCGATAATTATACCCTCTTTATTTTTTATGCCAACTGCAAGTGTTCCACGCCTGACAGTTTCAATTGCATATTCAACTTGATACAATCTACCATCTGGTGAAAAAACAGTAATGGCTCTATCATAGCCTTGTTGTTGCGGCATCATTTTTGTTTTCAATGCTTTGAAAGTTTAATTTAAGTCTAGTTATGCACAAAATGTGCGATTTGAAATTCCATTTACTGGGCACAAAAACATAACAGCACTGCACCAAAATACAATTGAGATCACAACAGAATCCAAGCTAACAATAAGTGGCGATTGTATAGTTGGAGTAAATGCGTCATGTGGATGTAATGGATTACCAACAAAGCTAAAAAAAGAAATTCGCGATCCAAGCGCAAAAATAAAGTTTTCAATTATTGTAGATGGTCAATCATTTACGGTAAATGGCTATGGAAGCAAGGATCTAAAATTGTCTCATCTACATGATATAGTGTTAAGAAAAAGCAAGTTTGTTTGCCCAAGAACTCTTGCTATTGGATGCGACAAAGCATCAAGCTCAATTCCAAAAAAAATGATCAAAGTTTTGCAAGACCCGGAAACAAGGGGAACTTTTGTGATCGAAGTCACTTAGAATTTTGGTGTGAGTTTTCTAGGATTTCAGTAATTGCGCGATTTATGATTTCAAAGGTAAGATACTGGCTGTAGCTGTCATGTTCGGATTTTGAGTTTTTGGTTGCAGTTTTTTGCGAGATATTTTTTAGCAGTTTTTCGATTTTGCCACTTGTTGTTTTTACAAGCGATGCATACTTTACATCAAAATCTTTTGGCAGATCAAATCCCAAAAACTTTGTTGATGTTCCATAGAATTTTGTAATCGCACCTCTAGCTTCTTCGATTCTTACAATTTCAATTAGACCGGATTCTTTGAGAATATCCAAGTGATGACGCATCGTTGTTAATGCCTTTTTGTAACCTGACTTTTTTAGCTCATCTAGGATTTGTTCTGCGCTAAGCTCCTTTTTGTACAAAATCTCAAGAACTTTTGCACGTGCAGGATCCTCGATTGCGCGGGCCTGGTCAGTTGTTGTTGTAACAATTCGGCTTACCCTTACTGGCTTTTCAAGAAGCGTTGACATGTTTAGAATAGAGTCAAGAAATAAGCTAAAAGATCCTCACATCATATTTTTTGGCCAATCGCATTAATTTTTCTTCACTACAGCAATCATAGTTATACTACAATTGAAATGTCATATGCTACAAAGAATATAGGTGCATAATCATAATTATTCCATTGATACTATCAAAGCTGTAGCAATACAATAAACTAGCAAAAAATAACAAAAAAGGCAGATTGTGGGAAATTGTATGGTAGACAAGCATCATAATGTCAAAAATCAACAATTGTAACTTTAGACGATTTGGGAAAATTCGAGTTATAGTGAGTGACCAGTCAGTCTTTCGTATGCAATAACGTATCGCTCAGTCATCTTGCTTATCAGATTTTGAGGGATTTTAGGTGCCACAGGTTCTTCACCCCTTGTTCTGGCATCTTCAAACTGTTTTTGATATCCGTTTGCCGTAAGCCAGTCTCGTAGCAACTGCTTGTCATAGGCTTCTTGTATCTTGCCAACTTCATAAGTGCTCTTTGGCCACAACCTGTATTCGTCAGGACCTATCGAATCGCCTAAAGTGATTTTGCCATCAAGTTTGCCAAACTCCAACTTTAGGTCAGCCAAGATAAATCCTGCAGAATCTGCTATTCCAACCATTTTGTTGTATATTTTAATCGAGGTTTCAGATAACCAGTCAAACTCTCCTTCTGTTACAAGGTTTTGTTCTAGTGCTACAGCCTTGTCAATTGGTATGTCATGAGTTGACTTTGTTGTAGGATCAAATATTGGTTCTACTAGCTTTGCAGCAAGTCTTGTATCTGTGTCATTTGGTAGTTTGACTTCACCACTTTTCCATCGGCTTACAAGACTACCGTAAAAGTATCCTCTTACAACACACTCTATTGGAAGCATTTTCATTTTTTTAACAATCATCTCTGTCTTTGATTTCGTTTTTACAAAATGATTTGGAACCTTTAGTTCGTTAAACCAAAACTCTGCAAACTTGCATAACACCTCACCTTTTTTTGGAATCTCGTTTTTGAACTTTACATCATACGCAGAAACACGGTCACTAAACTTGAAAAGTAAAGTGCCATCCTCAAGATCATAGACATCCTTTACCTTTCCTGAACCGATAAACTTCAAGCAGATTTTGTTACTATCAAGATCATTTAACTTATACTAGGAACCCATCATGCCAGGCATTTTACTTGGCATTCTGTAGACCTTATTTACATAGATCCCTTCATCTGCAGTAACTATAACAAATTCCATGGGATTGTCTGAAGGTGGAGAAACTATGATCTTTTGTCCTGGCTTTAGAGTACCTAGCTCTTGAATTTGTCCTGCTCCAAAATTAGCCCTCACATTTGTCAATGGTTCACTGCCAGTATTTTGAATTGTTACTCGTGCCATCGTGAAGAGGCTTTGTGGGTCTTTGAAAGGATCTACTGAGATCTCGTACTGCTGTGATGCAAATGTTCCTTTTGATAGAGAAATTCCTACAACCACACCTATTACGACAATTGCCGCTGCCATTGCAGCTAAAATTATCTTGTATGTGCCCAACTAGAAAATAATGCTATAATCTTATTTTTAAGAGTATTTGCCGTCTTGTTCTGGAATAACAGAAAGCGTTGTAGTAGATAATACGTTTTTTACTTTACGAATTTTTTTTGTTATGGTGTTTTCAATGTCTCTTTGGGTTGGAGCTTCGATTTTTACAAAGATGTCATATACACCAAACGTTCCCTTTGCTTCTTTTACATAATTGATTTTTAAAATATCATTCATAACTTCCATCTCATGTGCAATCGCACTTTTTACTAATACATATGCAGTTTCCATTTTGTCTACTCGCCTTTCATTTCTATTCTTGTCTTAAAGGTAGGCTTTATTCCAAGAGTTTCATAGTTTCCTGTATAACAGGTAAAACACAGTGAATCATGTGGAATGCCTACTGCTCTTGCAAGATTTTCAGAGTCATTATACCCAAGAAAGTCAGCACCTATCTCAGTTTTCACCTTTTCAATAATTTCATTTTCAGATAGGTCTTTTCCATCAACATATGTAGCAAGTTCTTCTTGTGATGGAAAATCAATTCCTGCATAGCATGGATATCTAATTGGAGGATATGTGACAAGCATGCTAATTTTTTTTGCGCCAGCTCGTCTTAGTGCTTTGATTATTGCTTTTGAGCTTGTACCACGAACAAGGCTGTCGTCTATTACAACTACGTGTTTTCCTTCTATGATTTCAGTTATTGGTATTATCCAGCGGTTTATTTCGATTCTGTCACTTTGGTGTGGCTCGATAAAGCTTCGCAGTGGTCCTTTCTTGCTGTAACGATCCTTTAGAAGGCCTTCATCAAATTGGACTCCAAGCTCTTGTGCATATCCTAACGCTGCAGGTCTTGCAGAGTCTGGTACTGGAATTACCAAATCTGCGTCCTTTAATGGAAACTTTTTTGCAAGAAACTGGCCGATTCTTTTTCTTGCCAAGTAAATGTTTGTCCCCTCCATTCTACTTGTTGGATGTGCAAAGTAGGTAAACTCAAATGAGCAATGGGCATGTGATTTTTCTTCTGAAAACATTTCAGTTTCAATTCCGTTTCTGCTAAACTTGATTAGCTCGCCTGGCTTTACATCACGGATTAGTCTTGCACCAATTGCAATAAGGGCAGAAGACTCTGATGCTACAATGTGTGTGTTATTTTCTTCTTTGTATCCTAGAACCATCGGTCTAAAGCCACGTGGGTCACGTGCTGCATAAACAGAATTATCATCAGACAGAAATGTAAAGCAATACGAGCCAACCATTTCATTTTTTAAAACAGCTAGTGCTTTTCCCAGTTTTCCGTTTTCTGATATCAGAGAAACTAGGCGCTGGGCTGCAACTAGAGTATCACTTGCGTTTTGCGGAGTAAATGAACAGCCACCAACCATGTTTGCTAATTCTTGTACATTTGATATGGTTCCATTATGTGCAATGCAGAGATCCTTTACCTTAAGTGGCTGGGCATTCTCAAGATTGCTTTTTCCAATGGTAGAGTATCTTACATGACCAATAGCTGCTGATGAGTGGTATTCATTTGCAATTTCTTTAAACTCGGATGCTGAGTTTGAAACAAGACCCAGTTTTTTTAGTGGTGGTTTTTTTGGTACTGCGATTCCCCAGGCTTCTTGGCCTCGATGCTGTAGTGCACGAAGCGCATCAATTACCATCGGGATGACATTCAGTCCGTCAATGCTAAAAATTCCTACAACACCACAATTTTCCTTAACCATGCAAGACCAAATCCTCTAGTGATCTCATCCATCTTTTTTGTACCTTATCAACGCTTAGATCAATGACATTTGTAGAACCTGCCTTGAACTGAATTTGATCGCCTTCAAAGCTGCCAATTACATCATATGACACATTACTTTGTGCTAGTATTTTTTTGATTTTTGTTAAATTTTGTTTTTGTGCAACAAGCAAATATCTAGAGTGGCTTTCTGAGAAAAGCAGCTTGTCATGAGAAAGTTTTTCGCTTGGAATTTTTTCCAAGGATACCTTACATCCAACATTATTTTGCATGCAAAGCTCAGACACTGCCACTGCGATTCCGCCCTTTGAGCAGTCATGAGCGCCATTTAACAGGTCTTTTTTAAAAAGCGCAAGTACTGCATCCATATTTGCTTTTGATTCTTTATAGTCAACCTTTGGACATTTCCCCCCAACAAAACCATGAATGTATTCAAAGTATTCAGAGCCGCCAAGCTCATTTTTTGTCTTGCCAACAATAATCAGCACATTTCCTTGCGATACGCTAGTATGCAATGGATTTTTGTCAATCAGTCCCAAGACTCCAATGACTGGGGTTGGCTTGATAGGTCCTTTTGGAGTTTCGTTGTAAAAGCTGACCTTTCCACCAACACATGGGATATCAAAATGTTTTGCATAGTCTGCTAGTCCCTTTAATGCCTCAATGAATGTCCAAAAGATTTCTGGATCTTCTGGATTTCCAAATTGGAGATGATCTACCATTCCTATTGGCTTTGCACCAGTACATACAACATTGCGACATGCTTCTTCAAAGCAGCCTGTTGCGCCCTCTCGAGGATCAATGTAGCAATGCTTTGGGTTTCCATCTATTTTGACTGCCAAGAACTTGCCGTTATCAAGCCTCAAAACAGCAGCATCATAGCCTGGCTTGATTACAGTTCTAATTCCAACCTCATGATCATACTGTCCATATACCCATCTCTTGCTTGCCACGTTTGGACTGGACAACAATTTTAAAAGTACAAGTGAGAGGTCATGGGGAGTTTTGAGTTTTTTTTCGTTTTGAATTTCTTTTAGATAAGCTGGCTTTTTTGTTGGCCTATCAAGCAAGGGGGCATTTGCAACAACATTTGCCGGAAGAAGTGCAAGTGTATTTTTTTCCTTTTTTACATGCATCATTTTATTGTCTTTTACATTTCCAATTACAGAACATGTGACATGAAATTTTTTGCAGATATCTTGTAGTGTTTTTAGCTTTGTCTTGTCTGTAATTACCAGCATTCTTTCCTGTGATTCTGAAATCATAATCTCATCTGGACTCATGCCAGGCTCTCTTGTGTGGACATTATCTACATCAAGTTCAATTCCAATAGAAAGAGAATCAGCAGTTTCTGAAATTGCACATGAAAGGCCGCCACCACCCAGGTCTTTTACTGCTTTGATACACTTTTGATTTCTTGCCTCAAGTACTGCTTCAATGATTAGCTTTTCAATAAACGGGTCAGGAATCTGTACTGCTGATCTGTTTTCTGATTCTAGCGAGTCGGATGCAAATTGTGAACCACCTATTCCATCTCTTCCCGTGGAACCACCAAGCAGTACAACCAAGTCTCCTTTTTGTGCAGTATTTTTTATGAGTCGGTCCTTTTTTCCAAAGCCAATTGATGCTACATCAACTAGTGCATAGTTTGAATAACAATCATCAAATTCTATTTCGCCACCAACTGTTGGAATTCCAATACAATTTCCATAATCTGCAATGCCAGTTACTGCATTTTTAAAAAGCCACCTTGCATGAGGGTCTTTTTCTATATTGCCGAATCGAAGGCCGTCAAGAATTGCAATGGGTCTTGTTCCAGCAGAAATAATGTCTCGTATTACACCACCAACTCCTGTTGCAGCACCTCCATATGGCTCAACAGCTGATGGGTGGTTGTGACTTTCAATGTGAACTGTGACAATATAATCATCGCCAACATCTAAAACTCCAGAGTCAAAGCCTTTCTCAGATATTACCAGCGGTCCTTTCATTGGCAGTGTTTTTAGATGCTTTTTTGATGACTTGTATGAGCAGTGCTCAGACCATTCGGCTGCAATTATGTTTAGCTCAGTTTTTGTTGGTTTTCGTCCAATCTTTTTTTCAAGATATTCGTATTCTTGCTTTTCAAGACTCAATGGCTTACACCAATTGTATTAAACAGTGATTCAAAAATCAGCGAAGCTGGCTTGCAGTCAATTGGATTGATTTGTGGCTCAACTGCTCTCTCAGGGTGAGGCATCATGCCAACAACATTTCCTTCCTTGTTACAAACACCTGCAATACGCATAGTAGAGCCGTTAATTTCTTCACCATATCTAAAGACAATCTGATTGTTTTTCTTTAGCTCTGCAAGCGTTTGCTCATCTGCATAGTATCTTCCCTCTCCATTTGCAATTGGTATTGGAATTTTTTGTCCAATCTTTAGCTTGTTTGTAAACAGAGTCTTGTTATTTTCAACAATCAGATGCGTCCATTTGCACATAAAACCAAGTGATGTATTTTTTAGCAAAACACCTGGCAGTAATCCTGCCTCAACAAGAATTTGAAAGCCATTACAGACTCCTAAAACCGGCATTCCTCTGCTTGCAAGTCTTTTTACATCTGAAATCACTGGGCTGTGAGCTGCAATTACTCCTGCTCTTAGTCTATCTCCATATGAAAAGCCGCCAGGAAGTATTATGGCGTCTAAATTTGATGGTAGTTTTTTTTCATGCCAGAAATATTGTGCATCGACTTTGAATACATCTGTCAAGACATGATACATATCTCGATCGCAGTTGCTCCCAGGGAAAACTATGACCCCAACCTTCACAGCTATCCATTATTCAAGGCGTTATTAAATTCAATCTTGCAAAACAGTTTTTAATTATAGTCAGGATCGCAGCCTAAAAAACATCAACAGTAATCTGACTTACCATAGGATTGTAGATTCGCAGCTCATCACATAACTTGCGAACCTTTTTTTCTGCAGACTTTTTGTCTTTTTCTTTTATTGTAAACTTTAACATTTTTGCAGAACGAATTTTTGTAACAGAGGAATAGTTTCCTTTCAGGACAAGATCATTTAGAATTGTTTCGCCTTCAGGATCATTGATTCCTGGTTTATTTTCAATTGTTACATGAACTGTATATGTTGACATAAATTTGTGTCATAATCAAAACATAATTAACCTATCTTTGCATGCAAGTCATTAAAACAACAATAACAATTACATATTGCTGCATTAGCTTGATTAATAGATGGCACGAGACCGATACTGGAAATTAACTTCAGAAGAAGTTGAAAAGCTAAACTATAACATACAAAAGGTTCTCAACTGGGAAATAAAATGTGTTAGAGAACCTGAAGAAAATGCAGAGTTTATTGGAGTATTTCTCTATAAACATGGAACGCCGTTTGATTATAATCCCATTAAAGGAGTCACTTACTATCATAACAATATTGAAAGAAAAGAAGTGCCTGAGATTACAAAATTTCTCAAGTCAAAAGTTGGAGGCGAGGAAAAAGAGAGAGGGGAACGGGTTTTTCTTGAAGGCTCAAAGGAATTCTTTAGTGGAAAAGAGGTCGGGCAGCTTGCAAGAGAGCTCGAATCAAGGTTCAAGGCAATGGCCTCAATATCAATAGAGTTTGAGAACCTGACAGAAGAGGAAAAAGAGCAAGCAGGGCTACCCACAGCAAAGCTTTTGCCAGTACCTGGTAGCAAATAGATTACTTTTCTAGATCACTTTTATGTTTAAAAATAAAATAATACTGAAAATAAATAGTGCTTTAAGGAAATTAATCCATGTCTGAGATACAAGAAATCAGTCGACATCTAAATGAGCTTAGAACACGTATTTTGCGAATTGTTATTTCTGTTGGAATAGTTATTGCCTTTATTCTGTCATTTCATTTTACTCCAATCGAGTTTTCTGGATTAACTCTCTACTATCCAGAACCAAATCCCTTGAACAACATTGCTGCACAGATTACAAACCACATGAGAACACAACTTATTCCAGACGAAGTGCAACTTATTCAAACTGCCCCAGGTCAGGCATTTTTTGCCCAGATATACATAGCCGCACTTGTTGGAATAGTTGTTTCGATGCCAATTGTTGTAAGGGAGCTTAGTGGATTTATTGCCCCTGCACTAAAAGAAAATGAGATAAAGGCTGGACGATCAATTGCGCTTCCTGCCGTCGGTCTTTTTGTTATTGGTTGTGTTTTTTCATACGTTATGGTAATTCCATACCTTCTTGATTTTCTTTATCAATATGGTGAGTCTGCAGGCATTGTTACATTTCTTAACATAGTTGATTTTGTAACGTTTGTTTTACAATTTCTTTTGGCATTTGGAATTTCTTTTCAATTGCCTTTGGTAATGTATGCAGCCACAGTATCAGGACTAACTGATGCATCATTTTGGCGAAAAAATATCAGATATGCAATTGTTGCAATAGTTGTTTTTGGTGCAGTAATAACTCCAGACGGAAGTGGCGTCACCATGTGGTTTATTGCAGGACCAATGATTGCGCTATACCTTGCAGGAATGGCGGTGGTAGAGAGAAAACAACGCCAAAGCAAAGTGTTGCATACATGAACACTTAAATCTCAAAAAGAGCAAAAAACGACATGTTAGATGCCATACCTAACTTTATAGCTGGTCAAGAATGGATCTTTATCATAATAATTGCAGCCATTGTCATTTTTGGTGCAAAAAAGATTCCAGAGCTTGCAAAAACATTTGGTAAAGCAAAAAGCGAGTACGAGAAAGGAAAGATTGAAGGCGACAAAGAACTAAAAGAGTTCAAAGACAAAAAAGAGTCTTAGTTTTCTGCAACCCTTGCAAACTCATCTATAATATCTTGTAATCCATCAGAAACATTTGGTTTTCGAAACAATCCTAGCTTAAAGTCTGCCTCTACGGTCAGTTTTGTTCCCTCAGGCACTGAATCATACTTTTCAATAATGTGGCTACCTTTGCAGTCGCCGCCAATAACAATGATCTCGTGAATCTCAGGCGGAGTTTTTACGTGCTTTGTCATCATTACAAACTCTTTTTTCCCTAATATCATGTGCTCTTCAATAACAGATACACCATCTCGCTCTGATCTTATTCGAATAGATGGAAAATACTTTGAAAAGTTTTTTTCAAAATTTTCATAATTTGTTGTAATATTGTAAACTTTGTTTCTATCTGCCTTGATTATTTTTTCAATCTTTATTTTTGACAATTGTAGTTATGTTGAGCCCCATCTTTTGTACAAATTATGTTCAATATCAAACTGGTCAAGACACTTTCCAACCGTGTGGTTGATGACATCATCTATTGTTGTAGGTTTTGTGTAAAAGCCAGGCACAGGTGGAAGTATTATGACTCCAAGTCTTGATAGTTTTAACATGTTTTCTAGGTGAATAGCAGTAAATGGTGTTTCACGTACAACTAGAACTAGCTTTCTTGATTCTTTTAATGTGACGCCTGCTGCTCGTGCAACCAAGCTTTCATCATATCCGTTTGCGATGGCAGAAAGCGTCTTCATACTACATGGAATCACAATCATGCCATCAGTTTTGTGTGTTCCACTTGAAACACTTGATGCCATGTTAGTATCATCAGAATAGTATGTTGCAAGCGACTTTACCTTATCAAATGAGTAATCAGTCTCCATTGCAAGGCATTTTTTTGCCCATTCACTTGCAATAAGATGTGTTTCGACCTTTGATTTTTTTAGCTCTTCTAAGATTCTAACTCCATAAATTGTTCCAGTGCTGCCAGTAATTCCTATGACTAGTTTCACAACTTTTCAAGTTTGGATTAAAGTTGTGCTAATTTATTATTAGCTAGAATTTTGAGTTTGATTTTCATTTTCTTGCTGTGTTAGTTCTTCATGTCTTCGTTTCAACCACAGTCTCACACCTACATATCCCATTACAGAAAGCAAAATTATTCCAACCAAAATAAGCTCAAACTGGTAAAAATATGCCATCTAAAATCCTAGCCTCAAACTATTCAATAAAGATTCTTGATAGCTATATTAGATCCTCATAGTAAAGCTAAACACGTGATCAAAACTTCACAAATTCAAAACATAGTAAAAGATTATTCTGAAGTTCGAATTGGAGTTTTGGGAAGCCACTCTGCACTGGAGGTTATGGACGGAGCAAAAGACGAGGGATTTGAGACTATTGTGATCTGTCAAAGAGGTAGAACCACGCCTTATCAAAGATTCAAGCGCATTGCAGATGAAATCATTATAGTTGATAAATTCAAAGACATGCTTTTGCCAAAAATTCAAAAAAAACTAGTTGAGAAAAACACAATAATTGTTCCTCACCGGGCACTAACAGCATATCTTGGATACAAACCAATCGAAAATTCATTTAAGGTTCCAATTTTTGGAAATCGTTCACTTTTTCAGGCAGAAGAAAGACAAAACAAGAAAAATCAATACTATCTCTTGGAGAAAGCCAAGATAAGACATCCAAAACTATTCAAAGATCCGAAAAATATCAACAGGCCATCAATTGTAAAGGTACAAGAAAAAACAAGAAAACTAGAAAGAGCATTTTTTATTGTATCATCATATTCTGATTACAAGAAAAAATCAGAAGAAAAGTTAAAGCAAGGAATCATTTCTAGAAAGGATCTTGCCAATGCAAGCATCGAAGAACTAGTAATTGGCACTTATCTGAACTTTAACTACTTTTACACACCGATTTCAGAACAGATGGACTTTATTGGAATTGAAAGAAGACTGCAAACTAATCTTCATGACTATAATGCACTGCCTGCGAGACAGCAGCTTGACATAGATGTTGAGCTGCAAAACATTGAGGTAGGTCACACGCCTGCAAGTATTCGAGAATCATTGCTTGAAAAAGTCATAACAACAGGTGACAAGTTTGTGCAGGCTGTAAAGAGAGTCTATCCGCCAGGAATTATTGGTCCGTTTTCACTTCAAAGTGTCATAACAAAGGACTTGGACTTGGTAGTCTATGATGTATCATTAAGAGTACCTGGGAATCCAATAGTTGCTACAACTTCACCTTACACAAAATACCAGTATGGGACAACGTTTGGCGTAGGCAGAAGAATTGCTATGGAAATCAGAAAGGCACTTCAGCAAAATAGACTAGGTGAAATTGTAACCTAGGCTTCCATGGGTTCTTTTAGTAGGTTTTTTCTAATTAAAATTGGAATATTGTAAAATGCTGCAAGCGCAATCCCGTCAGATGCGCGATAATTCCTAAGAACAATGTCTTTTTTTCCCGTAAAGTATAGGTTTGCCCTTAACACCTCACCACTCTCGTAGATCTTTACCTTTACAAGTACGATTTCGTTTTCTTCGCAAATCTGTTCTATCATGTTGTAAATAGTTGGAACAGTGTTTCGTTGCTCTTGGATAAAGCTTGAGATATGACGTGCAACCTCGCCTGAAAAAGCACGCATGTGAAATTCCTTTCCATTTTCTGCTTTTAGAATAAGCAGGCCTTCTACAGCATATGGATCTACAAATCCAATGTGGCTTATTTTTGCCACCTCATAGTCTGGCTCTTGAGATTGATCTATTTTCAATATTTTCTAATGAAAGGTATCTTTCTAATGTTTATAAAGATATGAAAGAATTTTTTTCCATTTTTGTTTTATGATACCAAAAATTGTAAATTACAAAATGGAGAGTATTTATGAAAATAAAGCTTGGAATTATTTATGAAACAATCAAAAACCAAATTAATAGGAATCTCTGTGGGTTCTGCGATTGTTGCAATTATACTTGCAATTGTTATTCCATCAATGGTAATGATTCCAGATTACAGAGTTGAAGTTGATGCAATAAAGGTTCAAGATGTGGTTCAGATTAGTAATGTAAGAATTACTAACACAGGCAAGCTTGTTCTTACTGATCTTAAGGTAGATTTTGGTCAAGGTGACATTCAAGTTTTTAATAAACTAGAAGCTGGCAAAACAATTTGGGTATCACCAAAGGCTTCAAGCCTGACTACAGTTACTATTACCACTCATGAAGGCATAACTTTAGTCAAAGATTTTAGAGAGCCAATGTCTATGGTTGCGTTTGGACCAGGCTAGATTCAATAAAATTTAATTTTGTAGCATAATCTTTTGAAGGAATGGAAAAACAGACTACAAGACATGGCCAAAAAGGAAAAAAGCTAATAGTTTTGGGTTTTTCCAGCATAGCAATTTTGTTTTTAATATATGCAAGATTTCAGAATGCAGCCATTACCCCTGATGCAATTCCTGCAATAGAAAGACTCGCACTTGGGTTTTACATCGCGCTGCTTATTTCCTTTGGCGCAATATCGTATGGTCTTTATCGATATCACAAACAAAAGGTCTTGGAAAAAGATGGCTGGATTTTATCAACTATAGCAATTGCTACATACAACAACAGATCACGGAAAATATTTGCGCTAGCGTTTATTGCATATGGAGTATTCTTTTCACTGACATCAGGAACACTTGTCTATCAACCAGAGGTGGTATTTTCTGAGCACTATGGAGCAACTGTCCCATCAGCTCACATAACTCCATGCTGTGGCGATCCCGGTTATATGCCAAAAATTATTGTCTACTTTACAGAACACATAGGACTGCAAATAATTCCAATAAACCTACTTTTGCAGATTATAGTATCATATCTGGTTGGACTAAACGCAGCACTTGCAGTTAATGCTATATCGATTGCAAAAAAGGAGGGCGGACTAAGTGGTGTTGGTGCCGCAACAGGCCTATTCATTGCATGCCCTACATGTGTTGGCACACTACTTTCTGTTTTTATTAGTACATCAAGTGTGCTTGCATTTACTGTTGTGTTGACTCAGCTTCAAACACTGCTTATTGCAATAACCATACCTGTTTTGTTTTTTACACCAGTCATCATGGCAAGAAAACTTAGAAGACCAGATGGCAGCTGTGCAGTAAATCCTAGCTAGAAAATTTTTTTACCTCTGGAATCTGTGAGTTTCCAATATCATATCCATCGCGACGCAAATACTTTAGCGTCAGTTTGTAGACAAGCTCATCATGATCCACTTTTGATAAGATTTCGCTCCATGCCACACTGCCTTGTTCTTTGATCTGCTGCTTTAGATTGACATTCATTGACTCGGCAATCTCTTTGCATTGATCAAAGGTTTTGCCGTTTTTGTAGGCACGAGTACGCACATCGCAGCTATCCATGTTGTATTTCACTTGTCGTACAATAAAAAGATCATCAGATTATAGTTGCTTTAGTTTTTCAACTACAATCTTGAAAATTTCGTTATTATCAAGAAGTACACATGGGATATCATTTTCTTGACATGCCTTTCCACTTTCTGTATCTCTTGTTACTAGGATCATCTTGTTTTCTTTTGCATAATTGATAATCGAATAATCTGTTGCAAGCTTTTTGCCTTCGGTTCGCAGTTTTTTTACACTGTATGCTTCATAGCCAAGTGCGTTTAGCTTTTCATCCATACCGTCATCCATCTCATCTACTAGAATTTTTTGTTTCATTTTTACAGGCTTGCCGTCATTTTTTTGATCTTATTAACTATCTGCACTTTTCTTGTAATGCTAAGCTCAGGCTCCATTGTAAAATATACTGTCATTTTCTTTGTGTAAATGACCATTTGAGTTACCTTTTCTCGCTCAACATGGACATATCTAACCTTGCCTAAGATTTTATCAAACTCTTTTCGCATCTTTCTTCTTTCAGCTACTTGCCTACAAAAGTGCTCTTCTTCTTTTTGTGTTTTAAGCGATGTTTTTCCTGCCTTCATTATTGCCTCAACAATGTTTCCTTTAAGGTCGATTAGTGCTGCAAACCTCATTCTTGGGTCTAAGTCAATAATGTCTTCAACTAGCTCCATGAGGCCGCTTTCTGAATAATAATTCAATTGGGTGTGCAGAATTTTTAATGACTAAATATAAGCCATTTTCATTTATTATAAAAACTAGGGAATTTCGGTTTCTGTGCAATAGTTGTGAACCCATCTTCCGCCATCATCTTTTAAAA
Source organism: Nitrososphaerota archaeon (assembly GCA_052386635.1). Taxonomy (GTDB): domain Archaea; phylum Thermoproteota; class Nitrososphaeria; order Nitrososphaerales; family Nitrosopumilaceae; genus VHBM01. Next base: position 6,176 of record JBQTJY010000028.1, on the reverse strand, counting down.
TTTCTTTTCCAGGCTTGATTTGTTCTCCACATGCTTGACACGTTGTAGCAAACTTTGCTTTCATGCAAGTACTTGGTTGTTTTTTCATAATAATAGTAGCATTGATGTATCTTAAACCACTGGTTAGCTTTTTGTCTAGTTTTTCAATATAAGGCACTAGACAATAGATACAAGATCAACGCCTTTACAGATCTTGACATCATTTTGTGATGCAAAAAATTCTACTATATCCTTGTATTTTCTTCCACCAACCATTTTTAGAACATTATCATGCCAGATTACTGTAATTACTTTGGCATCATTTTTTCGTGCATAGTCAAGAGTTTGTTTGAATGTGGGGATGATTTGATTTTCATCCAGTTTCATGTATGTAAACAAGTATGCATCCATCAAGGTAACTGGGAACTCGATAAGACCATCTAAATTTTGAAAACCCATCTCAGATTTGTCTATTTTGTCCTTTGAGTTTCGAAGTGAGGAATCATATGAAAACCCCAAATCCTTTAGCATTTTTGGTAGTTTTTTTGTAAACTTGAGATAGTGAACGCGATTTCCTTGCAGTTTTGTTTTTGCTAGCCTTTCTAGCTTTTCTTTTTCCTTTCTTAGTTTTTCAATATCATCAACAGATGAAGGATCGCAGTGAAGCCCTACCTCCCATCCCCCATCAACTAGTGTTCTAATGTTGTCTTCATAGTCTTCAAAATTACCGTTTTCATATATTGTCCTAAAGAAAAACGTAGATTTTATGCCAAACTTTTCTTCGATTTCCATGATTTCTGGTATGTTATAGTATGGGTTTTGTTTGTCTAAATTTTTGATTATACTATTATCAAAGCGCGCTTTTCGTGCTATGACATGCTCTTTTGGAGGCCCCTGCCGTCTCCAGTCAACATCATGGCTTAGAAAAACGTACATCGAGATTAGAAAATTTTGCATATTATTTAGTCTTGTAGGTTTAGAAGCAATGATTCGAACTATTTTTATGATGACTTGATTTTCGAGTAATTCATAATATCATGATATTTGAGGTGTAACTAATGGAGCGAGTTCTTGTTACTGGTGCAGGTGGGATAGGCGGAGTTAACTTTGTTCGTGCATTAAGAGCAAGTAAAGAAAAATTTTTCATTGCAGGAACTGACTTTAACAAGTATTATTTACAATTTCCAGCACTTGATGTCAGGATAAACTCACCAAGACATTCTGATCCTAACTTTGTAAAACTTGTAAAAGATACTGTTGAGAAAAATAATATCAGTTTTGTTCATCCTTCACCAACATCTGAAGCACAAGTTATTTCTCAAAATAAAAAATCAATAAATGCAAAAACACTACTTCCAGAGCCAGAAATCATTGCACAAGACAAGCTTGTAGTTCAAAAAAAATTAGAAGAAAGCAATATAGCTGTTGCAAAAACAAAGACGATAAGATCAGCTAATGATATTGATGAAGCATTTGGATCATTTGGAAATAGGCCCGTTTGGATTAGAGCAAAAAAAGGAGCCGGTGGAAATCTCAGTCTGCTTTGCGATAAGGTTGAAGAAGCAAAACACTGGATAAATCTCTGGGTTGCAAAGAAAAAGGCAGACTTTTCTGACTTTATGCTACAGCAGTACCTTGCAGGGAAAAATCTAGCATGGGATAGCTTTTGGTATGATGGAAAACTAGTTGCATCCTTTACAAGAGAAAGAATCGAGTATCCATTCAAGCATATTTCTCCATCTGGAATTACAGGAACGCCAACTGTATCAAAAATTGTAGTTGATATAGAAGCAAACAAGATTGGCGAAAAAGCAATCCGTGCAATTGATAAAAAACCACATGGAAACTATGCTGTTGACCTGAAAGGAGATTCAGATAACAAATTTTACGTTACCGAAGTTGATTCTGGTAAATTTCATACAACAACTCCACTTTGGGGGTATATCTCTACAAAAGTTCTAAAACAAGAAAAAGAAAAGAATTTGCCATACCTTTACACGATGCTTGGCCTTGGAAAAATCTCACAAGCGCCTACATTAGGAAATGACATCTATCCTGATGGAACGTATCTTTTACGACACATAGACTGTGGCGACTGGATTTGGCGTGAAGATGGATACAAGGAACAAATCCTATGATAAAGGGCATCATTTTTGACCTTGATGGGACACTAGTTAGATTACCTATACGATATGATTTAATTCAAAACAATTTAAAGAAAATTTTTAACACACAAGACGAGTTTAAACCACTTATTGTTGCGGTGATTAGTTCCGCAAAAGGAAATACTACCAAAATAAATGAAGCGTTTACATCAATTTGCCAAGAAGAATCAAGAGCTGCTGATGAGCTTGAAATAATTGAAGACGCTTTTGAGGTATTGCAATTTTTTAAATCAAAACAGCTAAAGTTAGGACTAGTTACCATGCAATGCAGAAAAGCTGTTGAAAAAATACTAGAGAAAAATGATAATCTCATGGTTTTTTCAAGCATAATTAGTCGTGATGAAAGCTATGATAGAAAAGAGCAGATCGAAAAAACACTTGAAAAACTTGCACTTGGATCAGATGAGGCAATAGTTGTAGGAGACAGAATACATGATATTGTATCTGCAAGAAAGGTAGGATGCAGGGCCATTCTTGTCAATCGTGAAAAAACAAAAAATGTGGATATTGAGACTGTAGAAAAACTAGCTAAACTGAAAAAAATATCGTTGGATTAGTTTTCATTCTTTCTTCAACTATTTTACGATATTTTGGATAATCAGTAGCAATGTAATCTTTGTCAAATGATTCAAAAAACAAAGTGTCTTCTAGTGCAATCAAAAGATGCGCTGTATTTGGCTGAACCTTGAGTATCTCAGGCGCATCGATAATGCGGATTTGCTCTTTTTTTGTATCTAGATTTTCTTCTCTGTACTCCACCTTACCTGACAGTATCACGTGATATTGTTCGTATGGATGATAATGTCCACCTCTGGCAAATCCCTTTTTGATCTCTGCAATGTTAAGTGACTTTTTACCATCATATGACATAAACAGGATTTTTCCACGTATGTCTTCTGCAATTTTTTTAAATTCTAAGCTCATCATTGTATTTTAAAAAAATCGCTATTTTTACTCTTGTTGTTTTAAATCGGATTCTATGTTTCGCCCAGTCTCATGAAAATACCTATGCTCAAGTTCCTTTAGTTTGTCAGATATTCGCTGATTGTATGAGGATTCTTTTTGTTTAGATTGTATTTTTAGACTGGTATATTCAGCAATTAATTTTCTTAGCTCTGATTTTTTCAATGCTATAGAAATTGTCTTATTTTGTAAATGAAAATTGCTGGCGCAACAAAGTACATTCCAATATTTAGTAATATGATACCAAGACCATATCCAAGCATTTCAGCTTCAGAATCAATATCAGCATACTGCAGTAATGATAGTGACGATAGCAATGGAATTATTGCAACCTTTACAGTTTCTTTAAACACTAGATTTTGTCTTTCAAGGTCAGCTACTGCTGGTGAGAGTGAATAGTAGAATGTGTTAAATGCAATCATAAATGATGTGCCGGATGCAGTTGAAAGTACAGTATTGTCTCTAATTTCTCGCAAGAACTGGACTTGGGGTGCAAGCTCAGAGCCAAATGTTGCAGTAGCAATTAGACAGCCGCCACCCTCTTCAGATGTTTCTTTGGTTATTACATCAGATAATGATGTACTAGTTTCATGTGTCTTTAGTTCTGTTATCGGTAAAACAAAAGAATCCATCATAGAATAAAATGAATTTTTATGAGTTTCGTAATTTTGTGTATATGTTTCTGTATAAAGCATCCACACTCTTCGATCAGATGGAATCATTCTTACTATACTAGTATCATCATTACTTCCAAGATCTTCAGCATAAAGCTCTGTCCAAGTGTATAGAGTCTCGTAATATTTTTTGCCGTTTTGCTCTATTACTATAGTATCATTTATTATCAAATTTGTACATACAAATGCATCATTTTCAAAAGTATATTTGTTGCAATCGCGTTTGATGTAGGAATTTAGAAAATCAAATGCTTGTTTGTCTGTTTCAAACCCAATGAAATTTTGATCATCAATAAATTGTACTTGTAGCATTGCAGACCAGCCTTGGCCTGTAACATCAAAAAATTTTACAGGAGATAAAATCACTTTATCTGTTCTAAAATTGCCACTATGGTTCCAGTTTTCTGGATAATTGATTGTGAAATTGTAGTCTTTATCATGATATTCCAAGCCAAATACTTGAGAAACAGTAATGCCAGAAAGCAAAATTAGAACAAAAAGCAAACCCTGCATTTAATGACCCGTGGTGTGCCAGTACATTAGCTTTTCATAAATGAAAAGTGATTAGTTTGGACGATGTCCTAGCTTTGATGACGCTTCTTTTGCCTTTGTGACAGCCCTTGCTATAATCAAAGTTAGAATTACAGCTATAACTGTTACAGCGATTGCATAACCTATCATTAGTGGTATTGCCTGCTGAGTTCCAAATACCTCTCTGAATATAGTTTGAATTGCCTCGTTCCATGCCAAGGCTGCAACAAGTCCAAATGCGGCAGCTACAAGTGAGCCTAGTTTATCTAAAATCTCTTCAATTACGCCTTTTGGCTTTTGGTCTTCGTTTGACATTGTCCTTATTGCAGTTTTATGATTATAATATAACAAAAGGTGTGAATTTCTAGCTAGTCAGACGTTTGTTTTTTCGCACAAAAATTGTGCTAAACTCCCCACATCATATCATTTCTAAATTCAGAGTGAAACATTTGATCAAATGTGAAACCTATTGCTAGTAGGATTACAAAGACTCCAACATTGAGTGCAGTAAGCGTTATTCCAATGTATAGACAGTCTTTTGCCATTCTTGGCTCATCAGGCCTTAATGCATAATATGCGATTAGTCCACCAATTATTTGAATAAATACTGGAAGTAAAAGCCAGACCCAGCTGCGTTTGCGTTCGTATCTTTCCATGAGTGTTGTTTATGTAAACAATCTACTTTTTCAATTTAACGTTAGCTAGTTCCTTTGTTCTTTTTTTAGCTTTGTTTGATGTTTTACTCAATACCAATTTCTAAATTTTGTATGAACTAAAGATTCAGGATAAATATTTTGAACAATTTAGATCATTTGATCCAATAAGAATAATTAGAGTCTTTTACGTTGATTGAGAAGCCATAGCCTCGTAATAGTTTGATGTTATAATGAGATTTGTGATCTTTAAGAGTCAATTACATCCAAACTTTTTTGCCCAACCTTCGCTTGCAAATTCGCTTTTAGAACAAAAATTTGTCGATAGCCATCCATGATCTGACTCTAAAATTGCTTCATTAAGGTTAATTCCATTACAATATACTATACCTATGATTCTACCATAACTTCCTTGAGTTTGTTTATCATCTTCATCTACCAAAGCTTGAGAACCTGTTGGGCACAGATTTTCAACAAAAGCTTTTGCTAAAACGCCCTTATCAGTATCCATTTCAGGAGCAGAAGATAAAGCAAATCTAATTGACTCTCCATTTACCTCAACTGTATCGCCATCTATTACTCTGGTAACTGTTCCAGAGATGCACCGTGCACTGCCTGAGCAGGGAGATTTTTCTGTTGTTATTAGTTGGTTTCTTATTTGATGGAATTTTTCGATCCCAGAGCATAATTCATGAAACGCACGTAATTTCAACAGCTAAAATATGCTCTGACCCACAACTTGTAGAGTTTTCAGTTACTATTGATGAAAGAATTGAAACTGCAAAACAGAGTACATCAGAGCAAGAGCAAGAAATTGAATCTTTAGAAACTAAGCTTCAAGAGATGCAGGAAAACGAATTGCCTAACATTTTTTATCAATCACAATATGATGGAGAAGTAATTACAGACTATAGACAGCTTCTAAGAGCATGTATTAGACATGCGGAAGACTGGAATCTACAATATGCAGGAGTTGAAAAAAACGATATTGAATTTGAGATTTCAAGGTCTTACCTTCGTGAAGATCTAAATTTTTGTGATTCTGCAATTAGTGAGATTGAGGACAAGTGTGATCTTTACAATCTTCTAATATTTTAGGAATGTATTCAAGTGAACAATTTCGTAGCTCTTGAAGATTTTCTGTTTTCATGCATGTGTTAAGCAGATCATATCCAGCATCGTTGAAGTTTGATAAGTGCAGTTGTATTTCT
>JBQTJY010000027.1:0-1848 GCA_052386635.1 Nitrososphaerota archaeon | reverse complement strand
CTATCCAGGAAAGCATGTACGAGTCAATACGTCTGACTCGTAAAACTTGAAATAATTTATCAATTCATTTCTTTATACTTGTTGGCATAAAGACAATTCCATGTCAATGGATCTTCTTTTACTTGATCCTCTTGAAGAAATTTAATATCAGTAATGATTTTTGTTTTTTTTAAGAGATTCACCTGAAAACTTTCAAATTTTCTGCAGTTGCATTCTTCTACAAGACATGCATCTGAATTACCTTCTTCATGATCATCTAATCTATGTTTACAGTTGCAGACAGTATCATCTTTTGCATCTTTTTTATGCATTATCGCATAAACACCCAACCTGAGACATGCCTCACCACCATGTCCATTTTTGAATCGCTCATAATGTTCAGACTTTGATAAAATTTTGAAAAGTGACCTGTTGCTTGCCGGTTTTTTTGAATCTGAGCCCAGAATAAACCAGTATTTTTCACCTGTTTCAACAAAACGTAGTTTGATGTCATGATCAGGCCACCAGTGAATTGTCTCATTCCAGATATTTGCGGCCTGCTTTCTTTCAGAGAATAGTGGGACTGCATTCATTCTCAAGTCATAATATCTGTAGGCAACCCCAAGAAAATCGTCAAACCAAGGCGGAAGACCGGATTTATTTTGCAACGAACCAAGATGTAGAGTATTATATTTATCTGATCGTAAAAAGAGGTAATACTCTTATATTGCAGTATTTGAAGGGAAAATTGTATGGTAGTGTATAGATCCAGTATGCAAATTGTAGCTGACCTTCTTACTGCAACAGACCAATGTGGTCAAGAGGGCATAAAAACAACAACACTGCTAACAAAAGCAAATCTTTCACACTCTAGGCTGGCAAAATTTATTGAGAATCTAACAGGTGCTGGCTTGATAAACAAAATAGAGTATGATGGAAAAAATGTATTTGTAATCACTCCTAGAGGCAGACAATATCTAGAGTCATACAAGCAGTTTTCTGATATAGCAGAAACTTTTGGGTTAGAGATTTAAAAAATTACTTTTTTGATCTGCGATTTTTGTTAAGGTCTTTACGTGTCTTTCTGTCTTTCATTGCACTGTAAATTATTACGAAAACTGCCCCCCCAAGCATCGTATAAAACATCACAATAACAGGTGGATCTCTTGTTACTGCTATACCCATTCCTGCAATCAAAAACATCAGGACCATTATCAGATACTTGTCCATGTGAGACCAAGATCACAAAATAATATATCTTTTTGAAAATGGTTGAATGGAAATGTCAAAAATACTTGAATTGATTGGTTTTGGGCTAATTGGAGGAACGATCTATGCCTTTTTAGGATTAATACTACAAAAGGATCCTTTAGGATGGCCCGTCTTTTGGGGCTGTGCTGCTGGTGCACTAGCAATTATCATTTATCGCAAAAAGAAGCGAAAAAAGTAGTACCGTTATTTTCTGTTAAATTGTTTTTTGAGTTTTGTTGATCAAAGTCTGCTCAACCGACAGATCTATAAAGGAGTTTTTTGGGTATTAACGAGGGCATATGAGCGAGGCAGGAGACTGGTGGAAAGGACTAGGAAAGGAACTTGAAGTTGACATAGAGACCCTTGTTGACAATAACTAGAATTTTGATTTTACAATTTTTGATAAAGCCTCGAACGGGGTTTGAACCCGTGGCCTAACGCTTACGAGGCGTTCGCTCTTCCAGGCTGAGCTATCGAGGCACGCATCGGTTCCTATTAGAGTTTATAAAAAGCCTTTCTGGTTTGGTTTCAGTGAAAGTATCAATCTCCGGTATTAGGGGAATTTTTGGAAACGATTTTACGCAAAAAGATGTTTTGAAATTCTGCAACAGCTTTTCT
>JBQTJY010000026.1:0-8117 GCA_052386635.1 Nitrososphaerota archaeon | reverse complement strand
TTGTATTTTGATGGCGATTTTAAGCTTATGATTGATTATACAGTTTTGTTAAAATTCTAACGCCAAAGATATAAAACATAGATGGAGAAAATTTAGCTATGAGCCAGAATGTTCTTACACTCAAAGTGTTAGAAGCATATACTAGAGATGTGGGAAGAGGAGTAGCTAGAATCGATTATGATTCTATGGATGCGTTAAATGCTTCAACTGGCGATGTTATAGAAATTAAAGGTAAGAGAAGAACTGTTGCAAAATGTTTACCACTTTATCCATCAGATGAAGGCAAGGGGATCATAAGAATAGATGGACTAGGACGAAATAATTCAGGTATTGCTATAGGTGATACTATAACGGTAAGAAAGATAAAAGCCGTTGCAGCTGAAAAAGTGGTTGTTGCTCCACTAGAAGCAATTCCTCCAATTGATGAACGATATTTGGCAGATGCATTAGAAAGTGTACCCTTAATCAAGGGAGATAATGTCATGGTGCCTTATTTTGGTGGAAGATTAACTTTTCAAGTAATTGGTGTAACGCCTGCAGCTGATGCGGTACTTGTTACACAAAAAACTGTCTTTCATATAGCAGAAAAAGGAGAAACACTCAGAGGAGTACCACAAGTAACCTACGAAGACATTGGTGGTCTTACTGACGAAATCAAAAAAGTGAGAGAAATGATTGAACTCCCACTTAGACATCCAGAAATTTTCGAAAAGTTAGGAATTGAGGCACCTAAAGGAGTCTTGCTCTATGGACCTCCTGGAACAGGTAAGACACTGCTAGCAAAAGCTGTTGCTAATGAAAGTAATGCACACTTCATTAGCATATCTGGCCCAGAAATTATGAGTAAGTTTTATGGTGAGAGTGAAGCACGTTTAAGAGAAATTTTCAAAGAGGCCAGAGAAAAGGCACCATCAATAATTTTTGTTGATGAGATTGATTCTATTGCACCAAAACGGGAGGAAGTTACTGGTGAAGTAGAAAGGCGTGTTGTTTCGCAAATGCTTTCTTTAATGGATGGACTTGAAGCAAGAGGAAAAGTAATTGTAATTTCAGCAACTAACAGACCAAATGCAATAGATCCTGCACTTAGAAGACCAGGTAGATTTGATAGAGAAATCGAAATCAAAGTTCCTGACAAAAAAGGCAGAAAGGACATTTTGATGATTCATACTCGAAATATGCCATTATCAGACGATGTTGATATAGAAAAATATGCTGCAATTACACACGGCTATGTAGGAGCAGACTTAGAATACCTCTGTAAAGAAGCAGCTATGAAGTGTATAAGAAGACTGTTACCTGAATTAAATCTTGAAGAAGAGAAAATTCCTTCTGAGACATTAGATAAACTTATTGTAAAGGGTGAGGATTTCAACAAAGCTGCCATAGAAGTAACACCGTCTGGAATGCGTGAGGTGTTCATTGAAAATCCAGATGTAAAATGGGACGATGTGGGTGGACTAGTTGAGGTTAAACGTGAACTTCAGGAAGCAGTAGAATGGCCAATGAAATATCCCATGTTATATGAAAAACTTGGCCATAAGATGCCGCGAGGTATATTGTTACATGGTCCAAGTGGTACAGGTAAGACATTGCTAGCAAAGGCTGTAGCAACAGAAAGCGAAGCAAACTTTGTTTCAGTAAGAGGTCCTGAGCTTTTATCAAAGTGGGTTGGTGAATCAGAACGAGGTATTCGAGAAATATTCAGAAGAGCAAGACAGGCCTCACCATGTGTAATATTCTTTGATGAAGTTGATTCCATTGCTCCCATAAGAGGTGCTGGTGGCGAAACCGCAGTAACAGAGAGAGTAGTAAGTCAACTGTTAACTGAATTGGACGGTATGGAGAATTTACGTGGTGTAGTAGTTTTAGCAGCAACCAATAGAGCAGATATGATCGATCCCGCGTTGTTAAGACCTGGACGATTTGATAAAATAATTCAGATTCCTCTACCTGACAAAGACAGTAGGAAAAGCATTTTGAAAATTAATTCAAGAAATATCCCTATAATAATGGAACCAACTGACCCAGATTTTGTAAATTTTGACAAACTTTCAGAAATGACTGATGGCATGAGTGGGGCAGATGTGGCAGCTATAGCAAATACTGCTGTTTCGCTAGTAATACATCATTACCTTGATAAAACTCCTGATGAGAAAGAGGTTGAAAAAACAGCGTCAAATGCTAAAGTAACCATGAAACATTTTGAAGAGGCAGTAAAGAAAGTACGTGACCAAAAAGACTTAAAGATTGGTCAAAAAGTAGTCGCTTCCTACTACAGGTAGTTTTAATACAATAATTAAGATAATCCACCTAAATGTCAGAGTATAGAGGCTATAGTGGCAAGTCTCTTACACTTTTGAAAGATTGTAATGCAAAAGTAGGAGATTCAGTTAAGATTACGGGTGAATTGACATATACTGGCATCCTGATGCCACGTTATGAATACAATGATGATGAACATATAGTCTTAAAGCTAAAGAGTGGCTATAATGTTGGAATAGAAATTAACGAAATTAAAAAAATTGAAGTTATTTCGTTAAATGAAATAAAAAAAGAGATGCTTCAATCATTTCCAAAAAATTCCTCTCTCCCCAAAGTATTGCTTTTATCAACAGGTGGCACAATTGCAAGTAAGATAGATTACAGAACAGGGGGAGTGACTCCTGTGTTAACAGCATCAGAACTTCATGCTACAATTCCAGAATTATCTGAAATAGCTAACATTGATACTGAGATATTGTTTTCAGAATATTCTGAGAATTTATTACCACAGCATTGGAAGAAGATTGCTGAAAGACTGGACTCATATGCAAAATCTGATTATAAGGGAATAGTTATTGCTCATGGAACAGATACAATGCAATATACAGCATCTTTTCTTTCATTTGCTTTAGCTGGTTTTCCTGTTCCTATTGCATTAGTTGGCTCACAACGATCATCTGATAGGCCCTCCTCAGATGCTGCGTTAAATTTAGTTTCAGCGGTTAGATTTGTTGTAGAATGTAGTGTTCAAGGCATCTTTGTAGTCATGCATCATAATGAAAGTGATGATCTTGTAGCGTGTCACTTGGGTACACGGGTCAGAAAAAATCATACAAGTAAACGAAGTGCTTTTCAGACAATAGATGGAGAACCTGCTTTTCTCATTTTTGATAAAAAAATACAAAAAAATTTAGAACATGAATATTTCAAAAATAGAACTTATAGTCCAAAAATAAATTATGATGTAAACGTTATTTTGGTAAAATATTATCCAGGTTATGATCCCAAATTACTTGATACCATAATAGACTTGGGTTACAAAGCAATAATTTTTGAAGGTACAGGTCTTGGACATATAGGAAAAACACTGTATGAAAGTATGAAAAAGGCAAAGGAAAAGGGTTTGTTCTTAGGTATGACCTCACAGTGTATTGATGGTAGAGTTAGAATGACAGTGTATGAAAGTGGTAGAGATCTTCTCAATATTGGTATTGTTCCATTATCTAATATGATCCCTGAAACTGCCTTAGTAAAGGCGATGTGGGCTCTTGGCAATACAAGAAATGTTAATGATATGAAAAACTTGATGTTAGAAAATATAGCTTCTGAAATAACGGATTAGGTTTTAAAAAACAAATATTGCTAGAAGCAAGATGTCGGAAATAAATTTTGACAAAATTGGATTAAAAGTTGGACTAGAAATACATCAACAATTATCAACTAATAAAAAACTATTTTGTAGTTGTAGTCCACTGGAATCAGATGAGTTTACCATTAAATTTTCAAGAAAACTGAGAGCTACAAAAAGTGAATTAGGAGAATATGACCCTGCTGCATTATTTGAAAATAGAAAATCAAAAACCATGATATATTATGCAAATCCTCAAAGCAGTTGTCTTGTTGAGCAGGATGATGAACCCCCTCATGAAATTGATTTAGATGCATTAAACATTGCGCTAACAATTGCTTGTTCTCTAAGATCTAGTATTTTTAATGAAATACACCCTATGCGAAAAATCGTAGTGGATGGATCTAACACTTCTGGATTTCAAAGAACTATGCTTGTGGCTCAAGGTGGATGTCTTGATGTAGAAGGGAAACGGATTGGAGTACAATCTGTATGTCTTGAAGAAGATGCCGCTAAACTTATCAAAGATGAAGAAAAAGAAAGATCGTACAGTTTAGATCGCTTAGGAATACCCCTTGTAGAAATAGCTTTAGAGCCTGTTGATGGTAATCCATCTGAAATAAGAAAAATTGCACTTGCATTAGGAAGATTACTACGAACAACAAAGAAGGTAACAAGAGGAATCGGATCAATACGACAAGACGTAAATATTTCAGTTAAAGGTGGTGGCATAGTAGAAGTAAAAGGAGTGCAACAACTGGATCAGTTAGAAAAAGTAATAGAATATGAAGCAAAAAGACAACGTGGTTTAATTTTAATATCTGAGAAACTAAAAAATCTCAAACTTGGAAAAATTTCTAAAAATGATGTTTTTGATGTAACTGAGCATTTTAGATCATGTAATTCAAAAATAATAAAAAAAGCAATAGATACTGATGCTAGCATCAAAGTAATTAAAGCAAAAAATTTTGCTGGCTTGTTTACATATGAACCATATGATGGAATCAGACTTGGAAAGGAATTAGGGCAGATTGTTAGATTTTATGGAATTGGTGGAATTTTTCATTCAGATGAATTACCAAACTATGGCATTGAAAATTCAGACATACAAGGATTACAAAAATTGCTTGAGATTAATTCGAGTGATGGTTTTATCATCATAGCAGGAGAAAATTCCAAGATTGATTTTGCTATTGATTCTATAATCAAACGAATTGAAGATGTAAAAAATGGCGTACCTGCAGAAACAAGAGGCGTGATACCTAGTGGTGAAACTGTATTTTTAAGACCACGTCCGGGAGCATCAAGAATGTATCCTGAAACTGATATTCCTTCCCTTGTTATAACTGATGAGCAATTAAAACTTGCAAAATCAAGTGTGCCAAAATCATGGGATGAGTCGTTGCATGACATTCAGAGAGAATATAGTCTTAATACTCAATTAGCAGAGCAGATCTTTGATTCAGATTATCTTGAATTATTTGAAAAAATTTGTTTAGATAAACGTCAGTCACCAAATTTTGTGGCATCGATATTATGTTCTACGATTACTAATCTTCAAAGACAAGGTTTGAATGCATCATTACTAAAACCAGAGTATGTTTTAAGATCTTTTGAGTTGTTAATAAATAACAAAATTACAAAAGAATCAATGGAGATAATTTTTGAAATTATGATGTCTGGCAAGGCAAAATCAGTTGAGGAAGCAATTGAGAAAACAGCAATTACTAATTTAGATGAATCTAAGTTAAGTATAATATTAGATAAGATTATTCATAGTAACTCAAGTATTATAATTCGCGATGGCGCTAGGTCACTTGGACCTTTGATGGGAATTGCTATGAAAGAATTACGTGGTAAAGCATCTGGTGAACAAGTTAATCTTTTATTAGGAAAAAAAATACAAAAATTTTTGTCTGACAAAAATAAGAATTAAAAATATGATCTAGATTGTAGTATTTTTGATTATTCTAATTTACGTCTACCAGTTCCTCGTCCCATGCTTACATATCGTCCCTTAGTGTCAGCCTGTTTTGTTTCTTTAATGTCACTTAATTTTGTTTTTCGTGTACCACGACCCATTGACACATATGTATCGCCTGCAGCTTCTTTCTTTTTTCGTTGATATTCCTTGAAACTGTCTCCTGACCAGTTTGCTTTGTCTTCATCTACTACTCTTCGTGAAGTACCTCGTCCTCCTACTTTGACTACTTTACCCATGTGTACCTTAGAAATTACTATGGTTTAAAGTTGTTCATTATTGTAAAATGCGGGAAGTGGGATTTGAACCCACGAACTCCTAGGAGATAAGGTCCTGAACCTTACGCCGTTGACCAGGCTTGGCAACTCCCGCATCGTAGAATTTAGGACTCTGGAATAAGTTTCTTTATTGATTAGAAAGACACAAAAACAAATCTTACTAAAATATACAGAATTGGAATTTAGAGAGATTTATTGTAGTGATTGTAAGAAAGTTTTAGGAAAGTATAATGTAAAGTACTATTCTGATACTAAAATTGCAGAATTGTTGAAAATCAGTCATGAATCACATATACGTGATGGACATAAAATAGACTTGAGAAAAACAAGAGATTAGTTTTCAAATGAAGCTTTATGCTCTTTAATTATTTTTACTGCATCCATTAATTTTTCTATCCTCTTGATGCGAGAATCGTGTATAGCTAGATTCCATGGTTGTGAGTAAAGCAGTATATTTTTTCTCGAGTTTGCGATCTTTTCAGCATTAATGGGAGAGTCATCAATATAGATATCATAATCTAGTTCTGCCTTTTTTGGACCTTCCTCAACTGATACATATTTGTGATAGGCGATGTTTTGAGTTTTAAGCCAGTTTTTTACATACATATCAGTAGAGTGTTCTCTTGCCGTAACAATATCAACCATACCTAAGTTTGCTAATTCGTATACAGTGTTAGATAATTCATTTTCTGTGGGTGGGATTTTTTCCCACGACCTCCAACAAAATGATAATTCGTCATCGAATTCATCTGGTTTCATATCAAATTTTTTCCAAAAATCCCACTCTGTGATTTCGTTTTTTGTGATAATTCTTCTTCTAGTATTGCTATAATGTAACCATGATTTTATGACATCTGCCAATACACCGTCAACATCTAATGCAATTTTCATTTAAGCAAGAATAATATTAAATCAGTCAAAAGTTTTTCGAAGCTCATCTAATAGATTTTTTTGATGCTTGTTAAGTTTTTTAGGAATGTTGACAACTAATCGCACATACTGATCTCCTCGTCCTCTACCATGTTGGCGAGGCAATCCTTTTCCCTTTAACTTGATTATAGTATTTGGCTGACTTCCTTCTTCAACTTGGATTTTTTCTGTTCCTTCTAATGTAGGAACATCAATAGTCGTACCAGTTGCTGCATCTATCATACTTATTGGAATGTCATAAAAAACATCTATACCGTCTCTTTTGAATTTTGGATGTGGTTTAACTTGTACTCGTACAATCAAGTCACCATTAATCCCACTTGAAATTGATTCGCCTTCTCCTTGAATGGTATAATCTCCGGTTTCTATGCCTGGCGGAATATCAAATTTAATGCGTTTGTTTCCTCTAGTTTTTCCTTTTCCTTTACAATTCTGACATGGGTTTTGTATGATTTTTCCTTCTCCATTACATGATTTACATGGCTGAATAGTTACAAAAGTAGAAAATCCCATGTTACGAGACATTCGGATTTGGCCGTTTCCATTACATGTAGAGCAGGTTGTTTTTGATGTACCAACTTTACAGCCAGATCCTTTACACACTTCGCAATCTACATCTTTAGGTACCTCAATTTCCATTTTCTTGCCATGTAAGACATCTTCAAGTGTGATTGATGTTTCATACAGTAAATCTGCACCTTTTTGTCTTCCAAAGCCACCAAAGCCTCCTCCTCTACCAAACATAGTTTCGAAAATTGATTCAAACCCTCCACTCCTTCCAAATATATCACTGAAGATATCACTGAAATCACCTCTTGCGCCTTGGAATATGTCTTCAGTACTATATCTGCCATCTACACCTGCATGACCAAACTGATCATAAATTTTCCGTTTTTCAGTGTCTGATAATACTGCATATGCTTCTGAGATTTCTTTAAAATGTTCTGCAGCTTCTGGTGACTTATTTCTATCAGGATGGAATTTTAATGCTAGTTTTCGATATTGTGATTTAATTTCACTTTCTGATGCCGATTTAGACACTCCTAATACTTCATAATAATCACGTTTGCTACTCATTTTGATATTCCCAGTACTAGAATCAAAAGTATAAACTAGCTAATTAAAGCCACATCGTGTTACCTGATTCACAAACAAATTTGATCAAGGATTCTTGTCCTCACTTGTTTGCTGTTCTGATCCACCTTGTTGATTAGCATTTGGTGGAGGTGTGATCTTCTTGTATAATTCAGTAGTTATTTCGTTAACGATTGCTTTCAAAGTATCTAGTTTCGGTTTTATTTGCTCTGTATCTTTG
>JBQTJY010000025.1:0-6878 GCA_052386635.1 Nitrososphaerota archaeon | reverse complement strand
CGAACCCTTGCGAGTACGCGCTTTATGGTTTGTATTAATTTCCAGGCGCGCGCCCTACCAGGCTAGGCGATCCCGGCATAATTTTCGCCAATTTTAGTTCGGAAAAGCTGATTATATAATACGTTATTTTTTGTGATAACTAATCATTTGAGAATGTTAACAGTGATTGATTTTTTGATAGTTTTTCCCTCATAATTTGCAGTAGAAACTATTTTGTATCTTCCTTCAATTACTTGCGCTCCATCATTTTTTGTTTGATCCCACACAAAAGTTCGTTCCTCTTTTGGTTCAAGTGTTGATACTACTTGCGCTGCAATTGGAGAGTAGAGTACACTTCCGTCCAATCCAACAACTTGCAATCCATATGACGAATCAGAAAAGACCAGTGGACTGCTGCCTGTATTGATTATTGTAATGTGAATGTTTTCACCCAAGCTAAAATCCATTTTTTCTGTTATAATTGAAAGCGAAGGTCCTTCAACAAAGACTAGTTGCTGCCTTTGACTGCTTATGGTTAATGCAAACACTCCAAATATTGTTGCTGCAACAACTCCAACTGTTATTCCAATTATCAGTCCTCTTGGAATCATTTCTACAATTGCATTATTTTTTAATCTGCTTTGAGTGCCAATTTTTTGGATATGTGCTTGGCGCCATAATTATTCGTCTAGTTTGAAATGCATATCCTTTTGTGTTTTCTTGTATTTCAGACTCTGTAGCTAGCGCCTCTGCTAGTGCAACAGCCTCACCTTTTTGAGTATAAATTGCAGCAAGATCACCTTTCTTAAGATTTGGCGATATTGCCAAAATTCCTGGAATTGCAAGTTGTGCTCCATGGCATAGTGCATCAACGGCAGAGTCACGTATGACAACAGATTTTATTTCACTTAGTGCATACTCGATTGGCTGCAGAAACCCCAAAAGTTTTGAGTCGTCTTTGTTTTATTACCATAATGCAAAAGCGTCTGCAAGCTCATGCATGGTAACAAGATTTTTGTCATAAAACTGATGTACTCTGGTTCGGCGCAGCTCAATCATTGTAGCTCCCTGACCAAGTATTTCGCCAATGTCGTAACATAGTTTTCTAATGTATGTTCCTGCCTCGCATAATACACGTAAAAGAACAAGTCTTTCTTTTTGTTCTAGCATTTCAAGCTCATAAATTGTTCTGGTTCTAGTCTTTCTAAGAACAGATGAGCGCTGTGGTGGCTTTTGATAAATTTCGCCTTTGAACTGGTTCAATACGTTTTCTAGCTTTTCTTTTGTAGGCAAAGAGTGAAGACGTGCTATTGTATGATACTCTTTTGGACCCAAAAGCAAAACGCCTAGTGCTTTTGTGGCCTCACCAAGACCCAGTGGAAGTACGCCTGAAACCTGAGGGTCAAGTGTTCCGCTATGTCCTGCTTTGGAAATTTTTAAAATTCGTTTTACCCATGCTACAACTTCATGACTAGTAGGACCGGGAGGCTTGTCTAAAATTATCAGTCCATAGTCTAAAAGCTGTTTTACTGAACGCTTGTCATAGTACGTTCCATACTCATCATTTGTCACGTCTTGATCAATTGTGATAAGATTTTGCAGTTGTTTTAGGGTCAAAGTAACTCTCGTACAATGGTTTTTGCAGCATCTAGCACTTGTTGTGCGTTTAATCCATCTGTGTTAATTATTTTATCAAATACTGATAGGTCTTCTCCAAAATTAAAATTGTACAGTTTTTTGTATAAGATTTTGTTTTCATCATATCTTTTTTGTACAATTTCTAAAGCCTCTTTTTCTGTCAGCTTGTCTCGTGACTTCATTCTATCTGCGCTGTTGTGTTGTGAACCGGCAAGCCAGATCTTAATTCCGTCATCAACAAGCCATGGAAGTGTATAGCTAGTAATTACAACGCTTCCTTGCATAAAGAGCTCTTTTAGTTTTTCATCAACTTTTTTATCAAATGTGGGATCCTTTTGTCTTTGGGACAGAAATTTCATTCCGTCTGGTTTATCCCACCAGTCATCACCTGTAGTTTGAAAGCCTTGTTCACTTGCTAGTTCTTTTAAAATGTCGCCACCGCTAAGATATTTCATGTCAAATTCCTTTGCAAGCCCCTTTGCAATTGTAGTCTTTCCAATTGCTGGAGGGCCTGAAATTATTACAGATTTCTTCAACTTGCTTAGGTAATATCCATCGTTGTTTTTGTTAGTTTCATTATTATGCCACTAAATGCTATGGATGCTAAAAAGTACCAAGCCCAAAAGTACAGCTCATTTTCTTGGTGACATATTTTATCATCAATCTGTGATGCATCACAGGTAAGATGGAAAAAATCTCCAGGTATGATGTTTAATGAAATAGGCGAGAGTGCAACCGTATACGCAAACAGTACAGGCAGTACAAAGTAGAATATCAGAATTAGTGGGATAAAGGTAATCATCATAGGCCTCATATTCATCTGCATCATCTCCATGCTCATCTTGTTCATGTATGCAGATTTTTTGTTCAGTTCTGCAATCTTTTCCTGATCCTTTGCTCTAAATGCAGCCATTCGTTCTTTTTGCCAGGCCCTTGTCTCTTTCATAATTCGTTTTAGTTTTGTTTGATCCACTAGCTTTCTTCTAATTGCAGAATTAAACAGATTTAGTAAAATGGCAAAGCCTACCATAGCAAGTGATGATGGTATCAATCCTTTGATTACTGGATCAGCACTGCCTAGAGGTCCCTGTGTTAATCCAAAAAAATCGCCTTGTAAAAATACAGAATCTATAAAGTGTAAAATGAAGTTTAGTTCCATAGCCCTATTGCATGTATTACAGATTTGGCGGCTTCTTCAATCTTTCCTTCAGAATTATGGATAACTTTCATTGGTGCGCCAGTAAAAACAGAACAGCTTGAAAGCATGGCATCTTGAACCGCCAGCTCTTTTTTAATGGATTCAATTGATATGATATCCCGGCTTCTTGTTTTATCTTCCATTCGTCTATTGTAAATTTCTTCAGGTCTTGCAGATATTGCAATAAAATTAGTTGGATGGATTTGTTCTAAGACATTTTTTGGTAAACCTGGATAGAATCCCTCCTTTGTGGATATGAAGGCATGTGTATCAATAATTACCACATCGTCATTCATCTGGCCTATTAATTTTGCTGCCAGTGTTTGCAACTTTTGTTGGGTTTCTACGGGTGCCTTTCGTAGTTCATCTCTGTCATGAATCCCATTCTTGCTTGCTTGCTCCAGCATTACAGTGCCAAAGCTTTTCATGCTAACAGTTTTCTTTTTTTCTTTAAGAATTTCTACTACCTTTGATACAACAGTAGACTTGCCTACTCCTGGAATGCCTACGATTATTACTTTTTTATGTTCTGCCAAGCAATGCACCTAGCCGTGGCATGACAACTTCTACTTGTTCTTTTATCAGTTGGTTGTAGTAGTTTATCAAAATGTCTACCATAAGCAAGATGCCAATTCCTGTACCAAACACTCCTAATACATCGGAAACTCCTGCCAGTAATCCAAGTATCATTGAACCAATTAGGGTAACTGAGGGAATGTATCTCTCAAGCAGTGATTCAATTGGTTGGTTTGAACGTCTAAAGCCAGGAACTTGTACGTCAGCATCAAGAAGATTTTTTGCTGCACTTTTTGGCGAAAGCCCACCAAGCTCAACCCACAGTTTTCCAAAAACAACTACAATTCCCACCATAAACAGGACATAAAAAACTGCCCGCAATGGATCTAGTGCTACAAGATCCAAGCCTCTTGGTGGTGTGATATAGTAAATTATTCCACCTATTGGTGTAGATGGACTTGTTGGATCAAACTGTCCTATTATGTTCATGAAAGCGTTATTGTTTCTTGGATTAAAGTTAGCCCAAAACATTTGACCAAGAAAAACTGCATTAGCTGTTAATGCGGTTGCAAGAATTACTGGGATGTTTGACACATACATTAGTTTGATTGGATATACTGCAGAGAATCCACGGTATTTTGTAGATACGATTGGGATTTCGATTTTCATTCCTTGAGTGTAGATTAATGTTAACAATACCCCAACAGTAAGCGACAACCCAAATATGCTTGGAAGCTGGTTTGATCTAAACATAATATTTGAGAGATCCCCTCCCGAAATTGACTGTCCTATGTATGGTATAATGCCGATAGTACCTCCATCACCAGCTGGTAATGGGCTAAAAAGACTCCAAAGTATTTGTTGAGCTACACCTGCCATTATGAAAAGGCTTATTCCACTACCAAGGCCCCATCCTTTCTGAACCAGTTCATCTAGGAACATGATTATTATTGATGCCGCCATTAACTGCCCGACTAGAATATACAGTACTCCGGGATCGGTTATTCCTGGACCATAAACTGCTATACCGTAAACAATTGTTTCTGCAACAATTACTACATATGTAACAAGTTTTGTGGCTGTTTGAAATGTGCTTCTCTCTTCTGGTTTTGAGAAATCAAATTTTAGAATTTCAGAACCTCGCAAAAGCTGCATCAAGAGTCCTGCTGTAACTATAGGACCTATGCCCAGCTCAACTAGAGTGCCTTGTTGAGATGCAAAAATTACTCTTGCAAATGCAAGAAAGTCAAATTCTGGCGTAGTTGCTCCGTACAGGGGAGTTTGAGCCATAATCATGTAAATTAGTAATACAAGTGAGCACCACAGCAAACGTGTTTGTAATGACAGTTTTCTTTTTGGTTTTGGTACTTGTGGAATGTATGGTTCAGCTTTTTTAACAACTGTTCGGATTAAAGTGGTTGCTGTGCCTTCAGTCATTTGCTGATATCACCTCGCCCCCTGCTTGTTTTACCTTTTCTTGTGCAGACGCTGTGAATTGCCCTATCTTTAAAGTGTAGGCATTTTTTACTTGACCGCCGCCAAGGAGTTTATCAAATCCAAGCTTTTCTAGGTCAAGAAGTTTTTTGTTATCTTGCGTTGTTCCAAATTTTGCAAACAAGCCATCAAGGTCCCTAACATTAATCCATTTTTTGATTATGTTTGGGTGAGGCGGATGAGTTGAATCATGACCAAAATGATCAGGATCATACTTTAACATTGAACTATAAAGATGCTTTAACAGTCCAGATCTGCCAAGACCTCCCTTATGGCCACTTGCTCGGTGTTGCCCTATCTGGCCCCAGCCATGTGTCCTAGAACCTCTGTATTTTCTAGTCTTTCTTAGTCGCGTTGCCATTTTACATCATATTCTTTATCAGTAAAGTTAGTTCTTTGTTGTGTCCAAGTATTCCATCTTCGTCAAACATTTTCTTTGTATTTCTTTTAAATCCATGTCTTGGAGGTGCCAGTGCAAACCAAGGTTTTAATGGTTTTAGTTTTGTTAGTGATGTTTTTCCATCTGCTAAAGAAGATGCAAGTTCCTGTGTGGTTTTAAAGCCAATTTTTCCAAGATCTTGTTCGGTAATTTTCTTGTATCCCATTTTACGCCCTTTTTTATCTAGCAGTTCTTTTGCTGTAGAGGCATCAACTTCTTGCCAAGAAACATAGTGTTTTATCTTATTTAGCATGCCCAATGTGTTATCCTTAGCAGGAATGATTGTTGCACGGAACTTTTTTTCTAATTTTAAAAGTTCAAGCGTAGTTTTAGCCCAGTAAGGCACGCCAATTTGTCCCTTCATTCTGACTACCAAAAATGCCTTTCCCATTTTGATCAACCTTGACTAAACGTTTGTCTTAGACAATCCAAGAGAGCTTTAGATGTTGAGTTCATTGTATTTGTAGAACCGTTTGCTTTTGTCCATGCGTCTTTAAGGCCTGCAAGTTTTAACAAATTTCTAATTTTTCCACCAGCAACAAGTCCTAAACCTCTTGGTGCTGGTACAATTTCTATTGTAACGCTGCCTCCTTTTCCACGTACCTTGAATGGAACAGAATGTGGCTTGTCACATCTACACTCCCAGCTTCCACAACCTAGTTTGACAGGACTGACGTTAAGATATGCTGCGTTTGTTGCCTTTTCGATTGCAACTCGCATTTGTTTTGCCTTGCCATGCCCTATGCCCAGCCAGCCATTTTCATTGCCAGCTGCAACAATTGCCTTAAACCTAGTAGACTGTCCGTTTGCTGTCATCTTTTGAATAATTCCAACATCAATAACTTCTGATTTCAAATCTGGTAAGAGTTTTTTTATGATTCCAGCTTCTTGTATTCTATATCCATTAGCTAAAATTTCTTCCATCGAAGTTATTTGTCCTGCTACAATTTTTTTGCCAAGACTTGTTTTTGGGATCCATACATCCTCGTCTTTTTTCTCGTATCTTTTACGAGGTTGTTCTTCAGTTTTTTGCACTTGACTCATTGTTTCTTTGCCTCGCTGTCTATTGTTGATTTTATTTTTTCAGTATCATTTTTCACTTTAAGATGCTCACCTTTTATTCTATCTGCAGTGGGAAATGTTTCTTGATCTGCAGGAATCACAAGTCCGGCGTCAATTACGCCTTTTAGTGCAGCTGCCATTCTTTGTGTGTATTTGTTTGTGCCGCTATAAAGAATAGCGTTTTTCACTCCTTTAGATAGTGCTTTTTTTCCAGCAAAATATCCAGTAAGATATGATGCTGAAACACTTTTTCTTGAGCCTTTCCATCCTTTATCAAGTAAAAATCGAGAGTGAGCCGATGCAATTACCATGTCGCCTAGCAATTCTGGTTTGTGTATCTGAACTTGGATGTTTTCATTAGAAATTTGTACGGTGATAAATTCACGTTTACTCATAAGCATAGTACTGCGTCGTCGGTAGTTTGTCTTATTGTCCCGTAATCTTCTTAATGTTTTTGTAAATGCCATCTATACGGCAAAAGCTTGAAACAGCTCTTATAAACGTAAACTTGGTGATAATTGCCACTTAATAACAACTTTTTATTTGTATTGC
>JBQTJY010000024.1:0-1711 GCA_052386635.1 Nitrososphaerota archaeon | reverse complement strand
GTCACTTTTTATCACCTAAAATTTGATTTCTAAAGTCTGCTGCGTTCTTGTAAATATTTTCATAGAAGAGTCGCTCCTCAATGGTCAGCTTTTGAGAAAGACTGGTAGTTAATTTTGATGAATCTGCAAGGTGTACGATCTTTCCTTGTCTCTTTCTAACCAAAGTGTTTAGCATGCTTTCTACTTTGTCAAAGTCTTGTTGTGGCAGAGTGTTCATGTATGATTTTAATCTAATGTAAAAGTGAGAATCCAAAGTAGCCAACTCAAATTCCCCTTGGACGTTTTCTTTTACCAAAGCTTGCTTTAGTTCTACTACCATATCGATATCTTGGAGTTTTGCATGGTTTTCAGATTCGAGTACTTGAGCTATCCATCTTGGAACATTGAGAATTTCTCCCTGTTTTCCTTCAATTTCAATTCCACTAATGTTTAGTTTGATGTCATGATTCAGAACAATCTTGACTTCTTCCAGACTATACCCTGTGGTATGTACCTTTACCATATCTTGTGCTTCGATCATGTTGGGATCACTGATCCCAAGGAGGATCTTGATGTATGGGATCGATCAATTATCTTCACTAAATTGTCTGATCATTTGATCCTTTTTGAGGTTTATTAGTGAGAAATGGTGCGATCAGCTGTGTCGCTACATAATTTAATGTGGGTTGAAAAATATCGTCCTACAAAGCTTGCAGATCTAGTAAACCAAAAAGATATTGTTGGAAGTCTAAGTGTTTTATTAAAAAATCCACAAGAGATGCCACACTTTTTGTTTTCTGGTTCTGCTGGTGTCGGAAAAACAACTGCTGCCTTATGTATATCTCGTGAAATACTAGGAGAGCATTGGCGTGACTTTACCTTAGAACTAAACGCATCAGATGAACGTGGAATTAACATGGTAAGAGAACGAGTAAAAAAGTTCTCACGCTTTGCGGGCCTTGATACTGAGATCCCATTTAAAATAATTATTCTTGATGAGGCAGATGAAATGACATCTGATGCACAAACTGCCTTGCGACGAATAATTGAGGATACATCAAAGTATTGCAGGTTTATCTTAATTGCAAACAACATTTCGAACATTATAGACCCAATTCAAAGTAGATGTGCAGTTTTCAAATTTACAAGAATTGCAGAAAAAGATGTTGTAGTACATCTAAAAAACATCGCAAAAAAGGAAAAAGTGAAAGTAGATGACAAAGGACTAAGCACAATTTATGATTATTCAGAAGGTGACTTGCGTCATGCGATAAATGTAATGCAAGCAGCTGCAAGTTTGGGGAGTATAACTGAGGAGACTGTCAAAAAATCTGCTGGACTAACAAAAACAAATGATGTTGATGGTGTACTAAAGCTTGCACTTGGTGGAAAACTTGCAGATGCACGAAACAAAATGATTGAGCTCATTAAGGTTTATGGAATGTCAGAATCTGATTTTTTAAAATACATCAATCAAAGTGCGTTTAAGCAGAAAAATGATCATTTAGAAGAGATTTTACAGGTAATTGCAAAGTATGATTATAGAATTTTGTCGGGTGCAAATCCTGAGATCCAGCTTACAGCACTTTTAGCTGAGCTTGGAAAGTTTGGAAAATAGCGCAGAGAGAGGGATTTGAACCCTCGCGTGCTTGCGCACACAGGCTCTCAAGGCCCGCGCCCTGCCGAGCTAGGCGACCTCTGCGAAATTCGATGATAACAACTGATTAAAATT
>JBQTJY010000023.1:0-3612 GCA_052386635.1 Nitrososphaerota archaeon | reverse complement strand
GATCTTACTTCCTTACGTTCATATCTTTTGTAAATAAAATTTTGATGTTGGATATTATCAAATATGATGTATACCGAGGTCCAAACATCGGTGTTTACACTAAAGTCAATGACAGTTTCGTCTTTTTACCAAATGGATTTGCAAAGACAAAGGCAAAGAATTTGGCAGATTATCTCAAAACTGATTTTATTTTTACTTCAATTGCAAATACTAGGTTGATTGGTACTCTCATGGTTGCAAACAACAATGGAATGCTTTTGCCAAACATCAGTTTTAGCCATGAATTAGAACATCTAAAAAAATCAACCGATCTCAATGTCGAAGTTTTGGATACTAAATTTACTGCCCTTGGCAATCTTATTTGTGCAAATGACAAAGGAGGCATAATTTCACCTATGATTCCAAAGGAAAATCTCAAAAAAATTCAAGATGTTTTAGGTGTTGAAGTTATTCAGAAAAAGGTTGCAGGGTATCATCAAGTTGGAGCAATGATTGTTGCAACGTCCCATGGTGGGATAATTCATCCAGAAACAGATGATGAGGACATTAAGATAATCTCTGGCGTGTTGGGTGTAAATGTAGAGCCTGCTACAATAAACGGTGGAATTCCATTTGTATCGTCTGGAATTTTGGCAAATAACAAGTCGATTGTAGTTGGTACCTTGACGAATGGTCCTGAGATAATGATGCTTACTCGGGCATTTACAAATTAAGAACTGATTTTAGGTTTTTAAAAAGCTCATCAACTGGAATTTGTGTTTCTTTTCCATCTTCCATATTACGTAGGATAAGTGATTTTGATGCAAACTCTTTTGGCGCTACAATTACTGCAAATTTTGATTCAGATGCAGATTCCATCTGTTTTTTTAGGGATTTTCCTGAAAGATCGATTTCAACTGAGATTCCTTTTTGGCGTAGTTTTGACGCAAGACTTGTTGCATGTTTTTGCATTTCATCATTTACATACAAAATAGAAACAGGTTTTGATTGTTCTAGCTTTGTAACTTTTTGTTCTTCCATTGTTAATATTATCCGTTCAACACCACCGGCAACTCCTGTTGCACCAAGATCTTCTCGCCCAAATGCCTTTGCTAGGCTGTCATATCTTCCACCACCAGCTAAAGCTCCAAGATCAGACTTTTCATCAAAAACCTCAAAGACCATTCCAGAGTAATAGTCAAGACCTCTTACTATTCCAAAGTTTATTCTGATGTTTTTTACGTCACGATTTTGAAGTGAATTCCATAGGTTTTTGAGATCAGGCCATGATTTCAGCCTTGAAACATCAAATTTCTTTTCAACCTCGCTAAGGCTTCCTTTCATCCTTGAAAACTCTAGTATTTCTTCTAATTTTTCCTTAGAATAACCCTTTTTTTGGTATTCTAAGAGTATTTCATTTTTTGATTTCTTTGAAATCTTGTCGACTGCTCTTAAAATGTCTGAAATTTTTGCGTCATCTTCTGTTCCTAGCACAGATTTGATGTAAGATTCTACTAGACTTCTGTGGTTTATGTCAATTATGATGTGTTTTAGCCCCAATTCATCAAAGAGTCTTGAAGTAAACTCGATTACCTCAGCTTCTGATTCTATGCTTGACTTTCCGTAAATTTCGATATTCCACTGGTGGAAGAATCTATATCGCCCCTTTTGTGGTTCATCATATCTCCAAACTCCACCAAATGAGGATATCTTTGCTGGAAGCTTGAGTGATTTTTGTGATACTACATAGCGTGTTAGACCTACTGTAAAATCAAATCGTAGTGCAACATCACGTTCTCCTTTGTCTTTGAAATAATAGATTTCATCTCTAATTGCAGATCCGCTTTTTGCCTCAAGAGTAGATAGTAACTCGATTGGAGATGGCTCTATTCGTTTGAATCCAAAAAGTTTTGATATTTCAAGAAATTTTTTTCTCACAAGTTCGATTTTTTCAAGATCGTTCTGCTCAAAATCCTTCATTCCACGTGGCAGTTCCAAATTACTGAATCGTTACTAAATAATGATTTAAGACTTTACGAATGAAAATACACTTTCTATTAATACCTCATAATAGTTTCAAAGATCGAAAATGAGCTACAAGTTATTAGATCATGCGACAGATGCCGTTATTGAAATAACCGCATCGAGTCTAAAAGAAGCGTTTACTTTAGCTGGTCAGTCTGTTGTAGACATTACATTAGATTCTGAAAAAGTAGAAGAGAAAGAAAAAAAACAGATTAAAGTTCCAGGAAAGGATCTCCGATATCTTTTGTTTAACTGGCTTGAGGAAGTAAACTATCAGCTAATTACAGAAGGTTTTGCAATTCATAGATTCTCAGTAGAAATTTCAAAAAATTCAGAATACAAGCTAGATGCAACAGTATATGGAGAGCCGCTTAATTTACAAAAACACCGCTTTAAGGTTGAGATAAAGGCGCCAACGTTTCATGAAATGGAAATAAATGAAGGCAAAGAAGTAATGATGCGATTTCTTTTAGATCTGTAATGATTCATAAATAATCAAATCATATCTTTTGTATTATGGAAGATCCAGAGCTTGAAAAGATCAAGGAAAAAAAACTAGCTGAACTTATAAAAAGACAAACAGAGCTTAAGACCCAGCAAGAAGTGGATGTAATTGTTCTAAACGAAGCAAATTTTGATCAAGTAATTGCAAGTGATACTCCTACACTCGTTGATTTTTGGGCAGAGTGGTGTGGTCCATGTAGAATGATGCATCCAATTTTTACAAGGCTTGCAAAAAAATACACAAAAGTGCACTTTGCCAGATTAAACGTTGATCACTCACAAAGCATTGCAATGAGATTTGGCGTGCAAGCAATTCCAACCTTTATCATGTTCAAGTCTGGCCTGCCTGCAGATAAGATGATGGGTGCTGTTGGCGAACCAGGAATACATATGATCTGCCAAAAGTATTCGTAATTTAATAATTTAAAAAATTAATATCTTCACTGTCTTTGTTGTAGAGCAGATGTCTGATACAAAGACTAGAGGAAGTAATGAGCAAGTTTCGATTATAGTTCCAACATATAATGAATCACAAAACATACTTTCCATCTTAAAATCAATTGAGGATAATTTACCAAAAAACAAGCCTGTTGAAACCATAGTAGTGGATGATAATTCGCCAGATGGTACAGGAAATATTGTTGAAGAATACATAAACACCGTGAAAAAAGCTACAGGATATACTATTGGCGTTATTCGCAGAAGGGCAAAGGAAGGACTTAGCTCTGCAATCCTAAAAGGAATTGAAAGCTCAAAGGGTCAGACCATTGTAGTTATGGATAGTGATCGTTCCCATCCTCCAGATATTATTCCAAAAATGGTAGATACATTGGATAATTCCGAGTGTGATATTGTTGTAGCATCAAGATATGTAAAAGGAGGCGCGGTTTCAGGGTGGTCAGTAAAACGAAAACTAATCAGCAAGGTTGCAACAAAAATTGCACAACACGGTCTTGGAGTTGGACAAAAGGATCCGTTGTCTGGATTTTTTGCATTCAAACGAAACATACTTGATGGTTTAAAGTTAGATGCAATTGGATACAAAATGCTACTTGAGATTCTTGTAAAAACAAAAGGAGTTCGTGTAAAGGAGATCCCATATAC
>JBQTJY010000022.1:0-3849 GCA_052386635.1 Nitrososphaerota archaeon | reverse complement strand
CGTCTGGAAAACCACTAACTGCATCAATGAAAAGTACGATTGAACGCCTAAGAACATGGGATAGCAGAAGTCAGGTCCATGAACCCGTAGATCGAAACTTTAGACAGGCGTTTAGCGAGCTTAACAGGTTAAAGGACAAGCTGGCATTATCTGATACGGTAATAGAAAAAACGGCATATATCTACAGAAAGGCTCTTGACAAAGGCCTTGTAAGGGGAAGATCAATTCCTGGCCTTATAGCAGCTGCACTTTATGCTGCCTGCAGAAATACTGAGACCCCAAGAACATTAAGTGATGTTGCAAGTGGAATAAACATCAAACGAAAAGATGTTGCTAGGTGTTACAGGTTATTATTGCGCGAATTGGATCTAAAGATGCCAGTAGTAGATCCTATCAAGGGAGTAGCTAGAATTGCAAGTGTTGCTGATCTAAGTGAAAAGACAAAGAGAAAGGCTCTGGAATTTCTAAAAGAGGCAAATCGTATCGAGGTTTCTGCAGGAAAAGATCCAATGGGACTTGCCGCAGCTGCATTGTATTTGGCTTGTGTACTATTGGGTGAAAATAAGACGCAAAAAGATATTGCCCAAGCTGCAGGAGTTACAGAAGTAACTATAAGAAATAGGTACAAGGGTTTGAAAGAAGCACTAAAACTGTGATTTTTTCCCAAATTTTAAAATCCATTATGACAAGGGTTTTTAATGAAAAAGCGTGTTTTTTGGGTAATTATAGGGGCCGTTTCACTCGTAATAATACTGGTTTTTTCAGGTTTTAGAGAGTCAGAATTCGAAAAAGCCGATATTGTTTACCATGTGATGCTAGCCAATCCTGATTTATATAAAGAGGGTATTTTTGCTGATTCCTTTGCTGTCCAAAAAGGAGAATATCTCTTTAGGTTTGTACCAAATGGTGATAGCCCAGATGTGTTATCTGTCACCCTAACTGGAAGCTCTTTTTCATTTTCAGAAGATTTTGAATTGGATGGAACCCCCCACGAAACTGGTGTTTCAGTTTATTATACATGGGACTACATTGGTGAAAAACGATTGTTTGTTCAAGAGGATCAAGAGTTAGAAATTTGGATTAATCCTCATGGTAATATTCAAGGTCCTGTATCACTTGATATTATCAAGCGATAAAAGTTGAGGCGTGACCCCCGATGCAGAAGTTTGAGAGATTACCTCTCATGTCAACGCTTCATATGCGTTTGACTGCCCATACTTTCTGCGAGGTCACGCACTTTTAGTCGTTAGGATTTGCATCCTTCCGCATTGTACCTTATATGATTTTAAAGTATTTAAGATTTTATTAGAAATTTTTCATAATAATTTCGCGATCACCAAATTTTTTATTAACAAATCTAAAACTAGGAAGGTTGGGTTTTGTTTTTCATTTTTGTTTTATCTAACGCAATATGATTTAGATGATAGTAAATCTTAGGCGGCTGTTTTTCTAAAATCTAAATGATAGTGGGTTGTAGAATTGATATCATATGAAACCAAAGACAAAGAAAAAACTTGAGATAATCATCTTACTTTCGCTTATTTGGTTTGTAATAACTCTGCCATTGCCTTGGATAATAACAGCACCATCTGATGCTGCCAAAATACAGCTAACCGTAATTTTACAGATTACTGCCCTGATTTCTATTCCCTTTGTTATACTTGCCATAGTTTGGACTATAAAACCAGAACTTACAACATAGACAAGTCAGTTTTTAAACCACGGTTGCTGCTCCAGATAATCGATTTCTTTCATTATTTCCTGAATCTTTTTTGTTATAGTTATTTGGGACTGAAACTGTTCAAACATTACAGTTTCCTCTTCTTGTGAAAGAACTTCTTTCTCTGTTTTTGAAAAGAATTCTTCTTCCTTAGCCAAGTGATCTTTTAGGTAAATCGAATAAGTCCGTAAAAATCTTGCAACAGGCTCGCTTGTGTTAATGCCGCTTTTCCATTGCTGAAGGTATTTTGCTATGTTTTTTGCTATTCTACGGCTAAACTCATGTTCTATCATAAAGGCTCTGATTTCCTTTTTTAGCGTACCATAACTTCCAACACAAGCAAAATACGAGTCCTCCTCTCTTGAATAGTGAATAGAATCCAAAAATTCTAGAATTATTAAGTTAATTCTTTCAAGATCTGAAAATGGGATTGTTTTTTGTTCATAGATGCTCTGGTAGCATTTTACAATGATTTTTTCTAGTCTTTTAATTTGCTCATGATCCTTCCTAAGTACATCTGTTGCGCTCATAGTTGCATTAGAAATTTGCTTCGTATATAATTCGATGATGGATTATGTTACAGTAAAGAGGATGACTTTTTTCGGATTATATTGAATAATGCCAAAATGAATCTGGCCAAATCCATTGCCATAATATCCTTCTGGGCCACCAAGACCCAGTCGAATTAGATAGTTGCTGGTTTTCTTTACTTCAAATTCCTTTTTTTCAAGTGAGAATTTCCCAAACTTCTCGTTTTCTGTTTTCGTTGTGTGATAGATCTCATTAATTGATTCATTATCTTGTTCTATTGCAGTTTCCAGATGTTGATGACCGCACAAGATTACAAAGTTATCAAGTTTTTTTCTACTTTCTTTAAACGCAGATGGTGCAGTATAATGATACCCCGAATAGCTAAAGTATTCAAAATCTTCTTCAGAAAGCCTCTGCCATGTTCGTTGGTACAACCACAATTCTTGGCCTGCATTTGGAGGTGTTATTTTTTGTGGATCAAGTGTACCTCCATGAACAAAAATTAGTCTGTTTTTTTTATCGATAATCTGCTGTTGGCCAAAGGTTTCATCACTGTTTTGTTTAAAAAATCCAAGCTCATTTTCAGTTAATGTTTGATGGGCTGCAAAACTTTCAAGTGTACTTCCACTTACACGTCGTTTATACAAAAAAGCTTCATCGTGATTGCCCATAATAGAGATTAAAGGATGAGTTTTTTCAAGTAAGGTGATTTTTTTTAAAACTTGGCTTGGATGTGTACCGCGTTCTAAGATGTCACCCAGATTAATAATTCGTGAGTATTCACCATGCTTTTTTTTGAACTCTGACATGTTTGTTATGTCCAAGATTGTATCAAACGCATTAATGTCTGCATGAATGTCAGAAAATACAAGATCCATTGTTTTGTTTTTTGTTCTTAGGTTAATTTCTAATTTATCAAAAATTTATGATAATTGATGGTAGTTAAATTGTTAAAGAGTCCTTCAGGCCTTTGTACCTATTTCTTATAGTTACTTCTGTGACATTTGCTGCCTCTGCAATGTCTCTCTGAGTTTTGTCCTCACCATTTTTGACACATGACAAGTATAATGCAGCTGCGGCAAGTCCCATTGGATCTTTTCCTGCCGAAACTTCATTTTTTTGTGCATCTTGGAGTACTTTGATTGCATAGCGTTTTGTTTTTTCTGCAATTCCAATAACACTTGCAATTCTAGCTACACATTGAATCGAATCTGTAACTGGCATCTTTAGATCCAATTCTTTTACAAGAAGTCGATAACACCTAGCAATGTCTTTTCGTTTGATGTTTGCAGCAATTTCTATGTCTTTTAGATTTCGTGGAGTGGCTGTATCACGACAAGCTGCATAAAGTGCAGCTGCCATTAATGCTGATATTGATCTTCCCCTTACAAGGCCTTTGTCAAGAGCCTTTCTGTAGATATAAGCTGCTTTTTCTATTACAGCGTCAGAAATTGCCAGTTTGTCCTTTAATCTGTTAAGCTCGCTAAACGCCTGTCTAAAGTTTCGATCTACGGGTTCATGGACCTGACTTCTGCTATCCCATGTTCTTAGGCGTTCAATCGTACTTTTCATTGATGCAGTTAGTGGTTTTCCAGACG
>JBQTJY010000021.1:0-1914 GCA_052386635.1 Nitrososphaerota archaeon | reverse complement strand
GATTTCAGCTGACGATAATGTAGCTGAATTAAAAAAAGTAGTCTTGCCGGTATTTGTTTTGCCGATAAGACCGATTTTGATCGGCATGAATGAAATTTCCTTTCTGATTATTTATCTCTGACTAGATTTCTCGTAGTTTTTTACACATGTTTTTAAGCTCATCAATTGACCACTCAATTTCATCTAGTTCTTCTTTTGTTATTTTATCATCCCATTTTTCAAGTGCTACTTTTGATATCTGTGAACAATGATAGAGTAATCCCCAGTATGGGTGATGCTCTGCTGTTGTGTATGCAAGCTCAGATACATCATCAAGGCCTGTTTTTGCTCTTGCTAAGGCAGTTATGTTTTGTCCAAAAACTCGTATAATATTTGCCTCTAGATCCTCTTCGATTTTTAACATTACATTATTTTTTTCAAATGACTTGGCAAGCTCTAAAAGTGAGTTGTAAAACTCTGAAAAAGAATTAGACATTTTAGAATAAGCGTTGGTGTTCTGCAAGCATGCACCTATTGAAAACTACTTTGATTCCAGCCGTTCGTGCTAGCTCTTCTGCCTCTTGATTGTGTATTCCTTCCTGTAGCCAAATCACTTTGGGCTTTTTCTTTATCGCTTCCTGAACTACAGGTAAAACGTCTTCTGATGGTCTGAACACATCTACTATATCTATAGAATCATTGATCTCATTGATGCTTTTGTAACATTTCTTACCCAGTATGACATCAGCGGTAGGATTTACTGGAGTGATGCTATAACCGTGTTCTGCCAAATACTTTGGCACATAGTGAGCTGCCTTTTCTTCATTCTTTGACATTCCTACAACTGCTACATTTTTGAGTGAGAAAATTTTTCTAATCTCGTCATCTGTAAAAGAGTCTTTTTCCATGATATGACTGAGTATAATTAGTTTATAATTTATTGTAGAGCTTTTATAGAATATCTACAATGGTGATTACATGGAAGAGCCAAAAGATGTGATGGTTTTAGGTGCCATAAAAAGCGGCGCTAAAACATTTGATAAGATACGCAAGGCAACAAGATTAGATCCTAAAGAACTAAATGAAATACTTGAACGACTCGAAAGACGTGAGCTAATATCAGTACAAAAAAAGAAGGGACTTTTTGGTCCAAAAATAGAGATTCGTACTACAGACAAGGGAAATAATGAGCTACAAGCACGCATACATGAATTAGAACAAGACTGGAACAAGATGGTAACCTTGTACAAATCAGGTGACAAGCAAAAACTAGAACAGATGATGGATGATAGAAAATCACTTTTGCCAACCATGATGTTTTTTGGAATAATGGACATGATCATGTTTACTGCAATGTTTAGCATGATTGGGCATGCAATGTCACAATATGTCCCGCCAGAGCAAATGCCAGAAAGTACAGAAGGAACAGAGGGCTCAGATATGGGAGATTCTGGAGCAGGCGATGGCGGCGGTTTTGACATTGATGTTGGTTTTTAAATCTCAAAATCGCTTTAGATTTTGAATAATTTGTATTCTAATGATGATTCGATATTACTTTGTGTCTTAAAATTATTGAAATCGTCTAATTCTAGATATGTTTCTGGGCAAGAAATCTGCAATAAATTAAAGATTAGTAGAACCGCTGTTTGGAAGCACATTAAAAAAATGCGCTTGCTTGGATACAAAATCGAGTCAAAGCAAAATCTCGGATATAGAATAACAAGATCAACAGCACTGCCTTTGCCATGGGAAATTACTAGTAATTTAAAAACAAAGCAAATAGGAAAAACAGTTTACTATTTTGA
Organism: Nitrososphaerota archaeon; assembly: GCA_052386635.1. GTDB lineage: Archaea > Thermoproteota > Nitrososphaeria > Nitrososphaerales > Nitrosopumilaceae > VHBM01. The sequence goes on along the minus strand of JBQTJY010000021.1, from coordinate 130 downwards.
TGTTATAGATTCAACACAAAACTTTGCATCAAAGATTTCAAACCAAAATAATTCTGGCACAGTGATAATATCGCAAAGGCAAACGTCTGGAAAAGGCAGACTAGGGAGAAAATGGGCCTCACCCGCTGGA
>JBQTJY010000020.1:0-2154 GCA_052386635.1 Nitrososphaerota archaeon | reverse complement strand
CCTATCCTACAGTTATGGCAAACGTAATCATCTGCAGGGTTTTGACAACCACATGAGCAGGTACATGTATAGTCGTTCAACTAAGACCACACAACTTCATTATCTTTTTTGCAGTATTGTCAATATCCACATCAGACTCTGCTGAAATCAAGAGCTCAGTGTTGTTTATTGGAAAGCTCATCATAACTGACTTTTCTCTTCTTGATGCAGAATACTTTACTTTTCCAAGACTGTAGTCAAACTCCATTCTCATTGATACTCGAAGTGCAAGTTCCATGTACATTTTCTGGCGTTCTGCATCGTCTTCAAGCGGCGATATTCCTTTTTTGAAACCGCCTGCAACTAGTCTTCCCATGCCATTTATCAGACCTGCAAATCTTATCTCATCTTCTTGAAGCAGTCTGTCACATTTTTGCTGGAAAATTTTGTACTCCAAGTTTTGTTGCTTTTGAGGCTTTACATTTGCAGATAAGACATCGTTCATAGATAATTTTACGTCAAGCTGTCTAATAACAGTAGATTAACAAATGTTTGATATTTGTGTAATTAATTGAAATAAAAAAAATAAAAGAAATGCTAACTTTGTTTTAATTTAGTTTAAAAAAATTTTTAGCTAGAATCTTTTGGAACCTTCTGTGCGGTGTTTTGGTAAACATTCGCGACAATATACCGGCTTTCCTTCTTTTGGTTGAAATGGTACCTCGGCGTTTTTGCCACAGTCGGCGCAAACACAAGGGTACATTTTTCTGTCATACGACATAATTCTTGGGCATATCTGGTTACATAATAAGTATTGGATTTTTGAGTACTGTTTAGCCTACCTATTACGATCCCAATGGCAGTCACAATTACATCCTTTATGGCATTTTATTCTCTTACAATCAGAACATACCTTACTATGCCAAATGGATGCAGAGTTCATGATATTACAATAAGTCCTAAGTAAATACGACTTTCGCTAGATATCAAATTTGATAGATTCAAAACAAATCGTACTCATATTGCAATCTAGTTTTTGCATAATCCTTGGGGAGATTACGTAAAGATAATTTCAAAATTATGTATACTCGTATCCCATTCTTATATTTCTCATATACAGCATTGTGCATGTTGACGTTCTAGCCACTGGAGCATGTAATTTGCTCCTTCTTCATCGAAGAATTTCCATCTAGTCCCAATTGTTATAATTATTCTATCCTTCATAGGAGTCATGTTAGGAGGTAACGAAGAATCAACTTGGGGAACGTTAAGATTATTTCCGCCATCAAAACCTTCAGGATATGTTGGTGGTCCACATCTTGCTGGATTACCAGTGTGATTAACTGCTCTAAAATTAGTTATAGAATTATTACCGAATTTTGCTTTGATCTTATCTGTCAGCTTTCTAATTTCGTCAAGGAGAGCATCACATTCCCATCTAAACAGCTCACCCCCAATAATGCCTTTAACACCTGTTTTCTCATTGGGTTGTTTCTGCCAACACTCCATCCAAAAGTCATTTGCGTGGCAAAATGTTGGGATGATTTCATTGCCATTTGCATCAAGCGGCCAACCATGGGGTCCTAATTTTGGAGGTGCCTTAGGTGGAGGGTTTGGTCCTGCTTGAGCTAAAATAACAATATTCGGGTTTATCCATGGTTTTTCTTTTCTTAATAGGCTTTTTTTGTGTGAAGTCTTTTTAGAAGACTTTGTAGAACTCTTTCTTTTGTTGTTAACCATAGAACAGTTTTAGGAATAACATTGTACTTTTTAAACAAATCTGAAGATCATAAGGAATTAAGTTACCTAGAATTATTTTATTGTTGGATGAACATTAGATAATTTTCCTGCCACACTAAGTACTCATTTCACAATTATACTAAACGGTGAAATCTATGTAGCGTTGATTACTCATTTCTGCGTAATCTTGTATAGGATTATGAAATAGTTATAGAAAGAGAGTTACTGTATATTAGTAACCAAGCGTCAATGGAGTTTTTAGTTACAGACTTAATCCTAAATTCTAATATCAGGATCTTCAGCTTTTAGTTTTTCCCAGTCAGCTAGAAAATTCTTCAATCCAATATCAGTTAGTGGATGCTTTAGCATCTTTCCTAAAACATCAGGTGGTAATGTTACAACGTCTGCTCCAATCTTTGCAGCATCAACTACATG
>JBQTJY010000019.1:0-2103 GCA_052386635.1 Nitrososphaerota archaeon | reverse complement strand
TTACTTCAAGATATGTTGGCTTGTCAGGCAGATTTTTTGTCTTAACCCAGATAAACGCATCATTGGGCGGCTCTTTGTAAGGATCTTCTAAGACTCCGCCTTCAATTGCCCTTCCCCAAAGGTTCTGGTCTATGCTGAATTTTTTGGCAACAGTATCTATTTTGATTCCCTGCTCTTGTGCAAATTCCAGCTCAGTCTCGCGATCCAAGTTCATGTCCCGAATTGGTGCAATTATGGGCAGATTTGATCCTGAACGCATAGTTACATCAAATCGGACCTGATCGTTTCCTTTTCCAGAACAGCCATGTGCAAGTGCAGAGGCATTTTCCCTTTTTGCTATCTCAACTACCTTTTGTGCAATTAGTGGACGAGCAAGTGCGGTTGCAAGGCAGTACTTTTTTTGGTATAGCGCATTTGCCTTAATCGATGGAATGATGTACTTTTTGGCAAACTCCTCTTTTGCATCAATGTGATAGTGCTTTACAACTCCAAGGGCTTTTGCCTTTGCTGCGATCTTTTTTTGATCATCGCCTTGGCCAACATCAACTGTAACAGTTACAACATCAAGACCATGCTCTACTTGAAGATACTTGACAACAACTGATGTATCTAATCCCCCAGAAAATGCCAATACAGCTTTTTGATTCATAGCGCAGTTCAGTGAATGCCTCTGAATTTATTTTTTGTGTTAGTTTGTTTTTTGTCAGGATCTTTTCATTTAACTTGCAAAAACTTGCTTTGAAATTTTCAGACTAGCTTGAGCTAAAATCCGATCACTATTTAATGGAAGTATTATAACGCTGTTTTATGAAATTTACATCTAGAATAATCAATGCAAATCTCTCTCAATCGATAATTCAGTGGAGAATGAAACATGACAAAGCTTGAAGCAAAAAACATCGAGAAATATTTTGAGCATGATGGTCAGAAACTACAAGCGCTTGGAGGAATAGATCTCAAGGTAAATGATGGAGACTTTGTCTGCCTTGTAGGTCCATCAGGATGTGGCAAATCCACGTTTCTTAGAATAGTGGCAGGTCTGGATAGACCAGATAGTGGTGAGGTTCTCTTGGATGGAAAACCTGTAGCCGAGACAGGTCCTGATCGGATTTTAGTATTTCAAGAAGGAGCTTTGTTTCCATGGCTTAAGGTAATAGATAATGTAGAGTTTGGATTAAAGATTGCAGGAATTCCAAAGTCTGAAAGATCAGAGATATCAAAAAGATACTTGGATATGATGCAGCTTACTAGATTTGCAGAGTCGTATACCTATCAGCTATCTACTGGAATGAAACAAAGAGTAGCAATAGCTAGGGCATTGGTTTTAGATCCTGACGTTTTGTTGATGGATGAACCATTTGCCGCCCTTGATGCTCAAACACGTGATCTACTACTAGTTGAAATGCAGTTAATTTGGGAAAGAACCAAAAAGACGATTCTCTTTGTAACTCATAATGTAGCCGAAGCTGCAATGCTTGGAAACCGGGTTGCTGTATTTACAAATAGACCATCAACGATAAAAAAAGAGATTACAATCGATTACCGCAGACCACGTATCTCAGAAGATGAAAATCTCTCAAAATATCAGCAGCAAATCTTGGCAGAACTAAGACCAGAAGTAAAAACAAACGTCTAGGAAAGTTATGAAAACTAAATCCTTTTCGAATATTGATGATGTTGCTAACGCGGTATTATTTTTGGCAGTGTTTATTGGTATATGGCAACTTGTATTCGTTTTAGGCATTTGGCCAAAGGTATCTCTGCCATCACCAGCTACTGTTGCAGAATCTTTTGCTAATATTATTTCAAATTACACGTTATTCAAGGGAATAGGCATAACTCTAGGAAGACTTGTTGTTGGATTTTTCATCGCCATTGCACTAGGAGTGACAATAGGACTTGCAATGATAAGGTCCAGGGGATTTGGCAAGACTATGAGTTCATTTTCCGCAGGCCTTTTGTCTTTTCCAAGTATTGCGTGGGTGCCATTTTCAATTTTGTTAATTGGATTTAACGATGCAGGAATTTTGTTTGTGGTAATAATGAGCTCAGTTTTCTCTCTTACAATCTCAACATATAGTAGTATCAGAAATATTCCACCGA
>JBQTJY010000018.1:0-24899 GCA_052386635.1 Nitrososphaerota archaeon | reverse complement strand
GTTGGAGTTATGAAACCATATGCATCAGGTTCTAAACTACACACTAAATTTATATCCGAAGATGTAGAAATCTTAGCAGACGCAGCACAGGTAAATGAACCTGAAGATCTCATAAATCCATATTTCTTTGCAATACCCGCATCTCCTTTTTCAGCTGCAAAAAAACTAGGAGTCACTATTGATAATAATTTAGTCTTGGAGAGATTCAAACAACTACAATGTGTCCACGATGTGATGCTTGTAGAAGGAATAGGTGGTATACTTACACCAATTCTAGCAAATTATTATGTAATTGACTTGATAAAAGACATGAATTTGGAAACAATAATTGTTGCCAGCTCAAAAATTGGAACCATTAATCATACATTAATGACATGTAAAATGTGTGAAAAATATAATGTGACAATTCGTGGGCTGATCATAAATGATACTGAGCCAGGTTACAATACATCTGATCTAAAACAGGATTTTGAAGATTTAATCGGAGTTTCAATACTTGGAATAGTTCCACATATGGTTCCTTTTAACATAGAAACATTTGCACAAATTATAAGTAAAAAAATAGATTTGAAATCACTGATAAATTTCTAATAATCTATTCACTAAATGCGTATTTTCGTTCACCTGAACTTTCAGGTGTAGTTTCAACACTTACGAGGATAAATTCTTTCTTTGGTTCAAGAATGCTGTCGGTGACTTCTCTCTTATTTTCATGAATCTCTTCATATTCTTCAAGGCTGAGTTTTTTTCTTTTTCCTATCTCAGCTTCAAGATTCATGTCTTTGACTACTTGTTTGTAGCTTGGTTGAATCACCCCACTAAACACCATTGCACTACTGCCACTTCCATAAGACCCAAATCCAATGCGTTTACCTTCTAGCTCAACACCTTTTTGGAATTCAAATTCCAAACTACTTCTAAAACCTAGATACAAAGATGCAGTATACAGATTTCCTATCATCTTTGAGGCAATTAACGAGCTTGCAAGCTTTGCCTCATAAACATCTTGAAATTCTTTTGTTTTTGTAAATAGTTTTGTAAATTCATGATCTTTTGTCATATAATCAGCATCTGCAAGAATAGATTCTATTGTGCCACGAGGATCCTTTGGTCGTGGTTCTTCCATTCCAATTTTCGCAATTAATTTTTTCCAGCGTGGGGTTGTTCGCCATTCATGACGCACCAAGTATGCCAGTGCTTTTTTACCCATGTTACTGTATGGCAGGTGCATGTTAAGGTAATCAATGTAATCTAAGATGGTTTCCCCTTCTTTTAACTTGATCAAACCTGTAGACAGTGCCTTTCTTTTGTATGCTTCTAAGGCATTTCTTACCTGAATTAGGTAAAGCAAGTTTGAATATTGACCATGAACAATTGGTGTTTCTTTTCCAAACGGTCTGTAAAAATCATATTCATTTTTTATTGATGTTGAGGTAACTTTAGGATCAAATGCCAATAGCCGCGGATTATCATTAAGAAGCATTGCAACCGCTCCAGCTCCCTGAGTCATCTCACCGCTAGAGCCTAAATCATATTTTGCAATGTCTGATACTACAACTAGTGCGCTTTTGTTTTCTGCTTCGCCTGCTCTTATCCAATTAGCGTTGTCGTATAATGCATATGACCCACTAACACAAGCAAATTTGCACTCGATTCCACCGCAGTGCTCAAACGAACCTTCGCCATAAACCTGCTCAAGCATTCCAATCACATAGGAGTTCATCGCCTTTGATTCATCAAGTGATGATTCTGTTGCAACATAAAGTCGTCCAATATCATCTGGGGATAGTTTGTTTTTTTGCATTACCCTAAGACACGCATTTGCAGCAAGACATGCTGGGTCTTGATTAGTATCAACTATTGCCATCTGTGATACGCCTAGTCCACTTTGCAGTTTGGCAGGATCCATTCCTCTTGCAACAGCAAAATCTGAGGCATCAACAAACAGCTTTGGGATGTATATTGCAACATCGTCAATTCCAGCAGCCATACGCTTGCCCTCTCTAATTCTCATATAAGCATTATTCAGCTAAATATGTCTACCAAAAAGTTATAATTTTATAATTTTGTACGTGGCCTGTCTAATAATTTATAAATTTTTATTTATTTAATTCGGAATCAAAAGTGCGCTTAAATACATCATATGGCTGTGCGCCGCTGATCCGCGTAACCTCATTATCTGGCCCAATTATAAAAAAACCAGGCGTGCCATCAAGACCAAGTGCTTTTGCGTCATCGTTGCTTGCAATTATCATATCTTGATATCTTGCTTCTAGCATACATTCACTACAGTTGTCTGTATCTAATCCCATTTCTTTGGCAAACTTGAATAAATTTTCAGAAGATGCCCACCCGTTGTTTTCCCCAGTCCAGTTGTTGTATAATATATCATGATATTCCCAGAATTTTCCTTCCTCGTTTGCACAATGTGTTGCGTGTGCTGCATTTATTGAATCAGGGCCTATAATTGTAAAATCTTTAAACAAAATTTTGACCTTGCCTGTCTCTACATAATTTTTTAGCACATCATGCTCTGTGTCATGGAAATATCGATTACAAAAAAAGCATTGATAGTCACCAAACTCAACCATGGTTATAGGTGCGTTCTCATCTCCTAAATACGGAGAAGCGTTTGCTGTAAACACTTCTTTTTTTAGCTTTTGTGGCCCTTGAGACTCTTCGATTCCTGGAGCCTCTTCAAGAACCAAAGGCTTTTCTTGATTTAGATTATTTAAGGCAAAATATGCACCAAATATCGCTGCTACCGTAATAGCTATGCCAATTCCAAGTGATGGACCGTGAATATTCACAGAATTTTTCACTTTGGGTTACATTTAGTTCTTTAGCTGTAATCTAAATAAATGGAATCTTTTTGATGAAAATATTGAAAAAGGTATTTGTTAATGGGTATGGCTCAATTGGGAGTAGAATTGCACAGTTCATAAAAGATGATTCCGATATCAAAGTAATTGGAGTCGGCAAGTATTCACCTGATCAAGAAGTAAACACTGTCATATCAAGAGGATTTGATGTTTATGTGCCGCAAAAAAAATTTGGTTTGTTTAAAGATTATAAAATTGCAGGCTCGATAGAAAACGCACTTGATGATTGTGATCTAGTATTTGATGCATCGCCTGGCGGATATGGATATCAAAATAAAAAAAATCTGTACGAGCCAAAGAAGTTGATGGCAATATATCAAGGTGGAGAGACAGTTTATGGCGAAACTGCAGTATCTGATTTACTTTTTAATTCAAGAGCAAATTACACGCAAGCATTTGGCAAAAAACATGTGATGCAAGGAAGCTGTAATGTAACTGGAATTGGAAGAGTCTTACAACCACTTCGTGAAAAATTTGGAAATAGATTAGTCAGGTTTGATGTTATATTGATAAGACGATGGGCTGACCTTGAGCAAACTGATAAAGAAATCGTAGATACAATTGAGTGGAAAGAAAACCCTCATCATGGGGATGATGTAAAAAGTTACATGGGAAAAGACACTCCATTATTTCTGCGTGCAATCAAAGTTCCAACAAGACAAATGCACTTGCATATTATGGATATAAGATTCAAAGATTCTGCGCCAAAACCATCCGATATATTGGAAATTTTTAAAAATGAAAATGGAGTTGCAATTCTCTGGACCGCAAAAGGAACAAAAGAGATTCGTGACTTTGCAAATACTATGAATTTTAGCTTCAAAGACACAAACATGATTCACATTCATGCGAACATGACTGAATCAATTGGAGACACTGTAAAGCTAATGTATTCTGATGATCAAACTGGGATAGTCATTCCTGAAAACCATATGTTGATGCAGGCTATGCTATTTCAAAGAGAATATGAAAAGGCGTTTAAGCATACCGAAGATCTTTTCCATATGAAAGAAAAGAAAAGGGCACTAGAAGATTATTTTGCACGAAAGAATTAGCAGTAATGATCTAGTATGAACTAATTGTACTTGAGTTATTTTTTGGCACGTGGTGGTATTGCAAATTGATTTTGAGGATTGTTATGATAATCAACAGGCAACATTGGATCTTTTTGTCTGCCTGTTAATATTCCAACCACAACATCATCTTTTTTGATTATCTCATTTTTTATCATCTTCTTTATGCCAGCTGGAACTGCACCTGAAGCCATTTCGCAATCAAACCCATTTAGCCCAACAATTGACATGCCATCTAACATCTCAGAATCTGATACCTCAATAACAACTCCATTTGTAAATTCTAATGCTCTTAACCCTTTTAGTATATTGGCAGGTCTGCCAATTTGTATTGCAGTAGCTTTTGTCTTTGGTCTAATTCCATTTTTATCTAGATGTTTGTAGTACTTTTCAATTAATTCTACATTGGGTTTACCTTTGTTCCATCGAAGCTCAGACTCTTCAAATTTACCATTGTATAGCTCAAAGAGCGTGTTTGCACCTTCTGCGTTTACAACAGCAATGCGAGGAATTTTTTTTATCCAATTCCATTCGTATAGCTCCAATAAACACTTGCCACAACTTGATGTATTTCCAAGTGCCCCGCCTGGATAAACTATCCAGTCAGGTGCTTCCCAGCCAAGTTGCTCTAATGCTCTATATGGTATGGTTTTTTGCCCTTCGATTCTAAACGGGTTTACAGAATTTACTGTGTAGCCATCATATTTTTTTGCGTCATCAAGTGATTTTGCTAGGGCATCATCAAAATTCCCATCAACTTGAATTATCTGCGTACCAAACTGATATGCCTGACTAAGCTTTCCAGGTGCAACTTGTCCAGATGGAATATACACATCACATTCAATGTCTTCATTTGCAGCATACATTCCTGCCGATGCTGATGTATTTCCTGTTGAGGCGCATACAATTTTTTTTGCATTAACAAGCTTTGCATGAGTGATAGCAGCAGCCATGCCATTGTCCTTGAATGAGCCACTCGGATTGTATCCTTCTGGCTGTAGCCATAGATTTTCGCTTTTAGTCTCAACAAAGTTGGCAACCTTTGACATGTGGTATGGTTTTGACTGTCTACCTTCTGCTCCATCTAGTGACACCAAATATTTTGAGCATTCTTCAGCATTTGCTGTATCTATTTGACAAAAGTTTAACAACTCACGAAATCGCCAGACGCCACTTTCATTAAAAATATTATTTTGTGGATTTCGTCTGTTGTAGAATAGCTCTTTTAATGCGCGTGAAGGAATTTTTTTGTATTTTACATCTAAAAGATGACCTTTATCACATTCTATTCTAGTACTAGCTATATCATATTCTAAACCACAATGTGGATCTATGCATTTTAGGTAAGCGTTGTCTTGCAATGCAGATAGGTATTAATGTGCCAATTTAAATTTAAAATAAAAAAACACTGCTGTGCCTGACTATGCTCAAACTTTTAGATTGGCTATGTGTTATCAATCTTAACAATGATAAATTTTGATTACTATCTTAAAGGATTATTAAAGCAAATTTTTGAATCATATCAACTACTAGCTAATCTAGAGGATAAGCCAGGAGATCTTGAAACAATAAAAAAGGAGCTATCAAAAATCAATGGATTACTGCATGTAATAATTAACAAATTGAATTCTGTAGATAATACCTCAAATGATTATGTTAAATTATTGTCTGCATCTGATTCATATGTTAAAAATTATGACTTTTTTAGAGAAATAGAAACCATGTCAAAACTATATTCAGAGGACTCTAACCGACTACAAAATCTAAGGCAGACAATAATTGACTCTTTTAATGATGAAAAATTGATTGAAAAGATAGAATCTTTAATGGAGAAACTGTGAATATGTGTATGAAAAAATGCGTCATCTGTGGTTGCAAAGATCATAAATTAATTGGATGCTTCATGCACTGGTCAAAAAACTGCTCCTGTCATAAGACAAATTAAAATTATTTTCTAATCTGAACTAGAACCACTTTTAGGCCCAGATCTGATATGAAAATTACTGCAACACTTGCACTCTTTCTTTATGCATTCATCTTCTGTAAAATGGCCACAAATCCCACACTCGCAATGGGTTTTCATGCTAGTATATAGAATTCGCTGGATATAACTAAAACTGCGTATTTTTTGTCTAACAGGATACTCAAAAATTATTTTCTAGATTTTGCTTTTTTGCTTGCAACTTTTGTAGGCTTCTTTTCAGGCTTTGTGTTCTTGGTTTGCATCTCTTTTTCAACTTCAGCTGCTTTATCCTCTACAACTTTGATTATCTCTTGGATCAAGCCATCAAGGTCACTATCTGATGCACGTGGTTCTACAGAATTTGCAATTTCATTAATTGTATTTGAAATTTCGGCACTCACTTGATCAAAACTTTCCGGATCTTCATATGCTTCATTATAAAGTGATTTTAAATTATTGACTTGACTAGCTATCTGATCAGTGATAGTGAGACGAAATTTTGTGCCATTGACAAATATCTCCTTTGTTATCATAACTCAGCCTTCAATTATGGATCCTTATAGGTTTTCTTGCTCAGATTACAAAAAGATGAAAAAGTTATGATCTGTTATTAAAATACGATATAGTCTAATGCTACCGCGTCACTGATCAACGAAGTGTGGCGTGAATTTACCACATAGCCATTTTTTATGTCATTTGCAGGAACCCATCTATTTGTTGATGTATAGTGTCGCTTTTCAACCAATTCTTTTTCAATTTTATCTATATCAAACTCTGCTTCTTCTACCTGTTGCGTATCAAGATGCTTTACCGTCACCAAAATTTTATTTATTTTAACTCTGTCGCCAAACTTCCAGTGTACTGGTGAGTGCTCATCAGATACTTCCAAGACTTTTATTTTCATCTCTTTTTTGCCAAAAATATCATGACTCACAAGCATTCGCTCATCTACAAAATCCTCAAAGCTCATTATCTAAGTTTTACTTTGTTATTAAATAACGATTCGGTGTTTAGTTTTAAAAGGCATCTGGAATTCTTCTAGATTCAAAGTTACTTGTTTTCCTTGCTTTATTCCATAAGTTTTGCCATCATATGTGCACACACAATCCATGATTTCATATGCCGGATTCCAGACTTTATAGAATTCTCTTAATTCTCTACTTTCGTATTGTCCTACACCAATTCGTTTCTTTGAAAGAAATTTGATGGCTAGAATTACTTTTCTTGTTTCATACAATTCGAATGTATCTGTCCATCTTAAGCATCTGCTAATCTGGTCAAATGGCACTTGAAGTGTAGTTCCTGTACCTGATTTTGCCTCAATTGTAAACAATGAACTTGATTTACTATTTACTGCTAAAATATCTGGCAATGACACACTTGGAGAGCCCAATCGAAAGGCCTTCCAATTTTTTGATGCATTAAATCTCTTAACTAGAGTATCTTCCCAGTTATACCCGCGCTGACGCCTAATTTTTGCTGTTCTTTTGGCCTTTACTGACTTTGATTTTGATGTTTTTTTGTACTTTTGTGCAGTAAAATCACTGTCTGTAGCAAGTTTTTTTTCAATCAAACTGTTCAATTTTCAATTTTATTATACTGTATGAATATAGAATAAGCTGGTAATATTATCAACACCAATTCATCATTTGTTATTAATTTTTACAAAACATAGTATTAATTTATGACTATGTTATAGAAAATATTGCATGTCATGGAAAGATGACTTTAGTTGCTGTTTTTGTGGAAAAGAATTCGGCAATGATCCGATCAATTTGGCAGTACATATCAAAGAAAATCATGAAGAGCCACGAAAAACAGTACTAATTAATCAGTAAGACCCATTACATGATACAAATGTAAATTGAGGACCACTATCATAGTCGCAACTATGTAACCTTACACATTGACCTTCTCTGATATCTGCTAGATTGCTTTTTAATTTTCCAATTATGCGTATTTTTTCTTCTAATTCAACCAATCCAAAAATTATTTCATTTTTTTTTGAAAATTCGATTAATCTGCCAGCAGGATTTACTTTACGCCATGTTACATTAGATAGACAGTTATTACAATAATCACTTGGTGGCCAAACTACCCTTTTACAACTATTACATTCACTTATTACAAAATTTCCTTTTTTTAATTCATTTTCAAATATAGTCATGATTGTAGTAACAGTACGGTAGATGATGTTGCAGCTGCAGACATGTTATGAACCAAGCCTACACTGGCGTTTTTACTTTGTCTTTTTTCAGCTTTGTTGTGTAGTTGCTGAGTTATTTCAACTACTTGTGCTATTCCTGTTGCACCAAGTGGATGGCCAGATCCTATCAACCCTCCCCGAGGATTGATTTCATTATTCTGCGTATCATAGAGTTCTCTAACGTAAGATGAACCGGTGCCTTTTTTTACAAAACCAATGTCTTCAAGTGCCATTATCTCGCATATAGTAAATGCGTCATGAAGTTCGGTTACATCTATATCATTTACTTGAATTTTAGCCATATCAAACGCTTGTCTAGCTGCAATTTTTGTTGATGTCATTGTTGTCAGATTTTCATTTTTTGTAATACTAGCTGAAGTTGTTTTTTGTCCAATTCCTTTTATCCATACTGGCTGCTCGAATTTTTTTGCAACATTTTCAGAGGCAAGTAAGACTGATGAGGCGCCACTACAAGGTCTAGAACAATCTAGAAGATGTAGATCATCAGTTACAAATTTTGATTGTAATATCTCATCTATTGAGTAGGTTTTGTCAGAGTAAGCATGAGGATTGAATCTTGCGTTGTTGTGATTTTTCGCTGAAACAACAGCCAAATCCTCTTGGGTAGTTCCAAATTCTCTTTTGTATGCTTTAGTAAAAATTGATGCCCAAAAAACTGGATGTTTGAATTCTCCTCGTGAGCTATCCCATTCCAAAATCTGACCAGGGCAGTCATATCTATCAGCTCCTACAACCAATGCAACGTCTGCAAGTCCTGACACAATATATGAATACGCTGAAACAATGCTATTTGTTCCAGAACTACACAAGTTTTCAACGGTATGCGCAATTTTTGGTGAGATTCCTGTCAGCTCAGAAAGTATAGCAGATAAATATTTTGTATTGTCATTTGTCGAGACAAGTACGACATCAATATTCTTTTGCTCAATATTTTTTGTTTGATCAAAAAGCGATTTTGTGGCAGAAACTAGTAGTGATTCTATTGGTGTATCTTCACTTGAAAATTTCGTGTTTCCGTATCCTACTACTGCAACTTTATTCAATTTGCACCACTTAACGCTGAAACAAGTAACTTGAATGATTCTGATACGTTATCTATGGGATTAAACTGAATTATTGGTAAATCCACACCGGCTTGTTGAAACTTTTGCAATTGCGTTATGCATTCATTTGGAGTACCACAAACCGTAAGCTGGTTTAACATAGAGTCTGAAACAAGTTCGTAATTTGACTTTAACCCAGATTTTTTATACTCATCAAAAACATTTACAGCTTCTTTTTGAAATCCATTTTTTGATAAAAAGTCTCTATATATTTTTCCTACTGAAATATAGAATGCCAGTGTTTTTTTTGCACGAGTCTTTGCTTTTTCTGAATCATTAGACATGCATGTTATTAGCTGACATGTTACATCTATTCGTCTTTTTTTCTGCATTTTTTCCACTGTTTTTTTTAATTCTGATATTGGCCTTAGATAGAAAATCACGCCTTCAGCTGTTTGCCATGTTAAATCTATCATTTTTTGATTAACTGCTGCAAGATAAATTGGAATATGTTTTCTTGGTGGCTTGATTAAAAGTGAAAAATTTTTCAATGAAAAGAATTTTCCAGTATAATCTACTTTTTTTCCTGACAAGACAAGTCTGATAATTTCTATGTACTCTTTTATTCTAGATACTGGTTTTTCAAATTCTTGTCCGTGCCAGTCTTTTACTATTGGTTCACTGCTTGCTCCTAGCCCTAAAATCAGCCTTCCGTTTGAAATAGTATCAATAGTAGCTGCACCCATTGCAACAAGTGATGGGCTTCTCGAGTAAACATTGATTATAGATGATCCTATTTTTGATGGTATTATTTGAGAAACCATACTTAGCATGGAAAAATTTTCCATTCCCCATGTTTCTGGAATCCAGACAACATCAGGACTGTATTTTTTGAGTATTTTTGCACAATCAAGTATCTGATCTATTGTAAGAAGTGAGCCAAGGCTGTAAGATAATCGCATCAAAATTCACTTTACAATAGTTTTTTCTTAATTGCTTCTTCGCATTCTTCAATGTCTTTGTAAGAATCAATAGAATACCATGCGGCATTTTTGAATTTTACAACACTTAGTAAAGATTGTTTAGCATAAGCTGGAAATGTTGTTTCTTCAACATTGCCTATTTTTGGCAAATCATTAATTATTTTATTTGATAAATAGTAAATTCCAGCATTCATCCAGTAATCAGAAATATTCTTCTTTTCACTAAATCTTATCACTTTATCATTTTTTATATCCATTATTCCAAATTTTGTTCGTAAAGGAACAGCCGCAATAGAATTTAGCATGTTTTTCATCAAGTTTATGTTGATGTTTGTAATGACATCTCCATTTAAAACAAAAAATGTCTTTTCATCAATGAATTTTCTGGCATTTTTTATTGCTCCTCCTGTACCTAATGGATTTTTTTCATTTACTAGTTTTATTTCAACACCAAAATTATTTTTTGCGTCTAAAAAATTTCTTATCTGTTCTGTTTTATAACCTGTGCATACAATAAATTTGTTAATTCCAAATTTTTTCAAATACTTTATTTGTCGCTCTAAAATTGTGATGTTGTTAATTGGTATGAGGGGTTTTGGAACATAATCAGTTATTGGTCTTAGACGCTTTCCAAGGCCCCCTGCTAGAATAACTGCTTTCATACATTCGCCAATCCATATGTCACTTAAAATCTATGTTGCAAAATTCTTCATTACGGGTTTTGTATTGGTTTAAAAGATTGTAATGGATGCAACTCCAAGATAGTATCCTATTATGGTCAATGAAATACTCCATGTGCATGATCCAATAAAGGTAAAAACCAAAAATTTTCGAATTTTCATGCCAAAAATTCCAGCTGGAATTGAAACCAGCTCACGAATTCCAGGCACTACCCTTCCAATAATAACTGACTTGTCACCGTATTTTTCAAACCATATGTCTGCTTTTGCTAGATGCTCTTTTTTTATTCTAGTATATTTCATGTATCTGTACAGTCCTCCTCTTCCAAGCTTTAATGCAATTAGATAAATTACAAATGCTCCTAAAGTTGCTCCACCGCCACCAGTTATACCTACACCTATCACATGAAAAAACGACATGTTGTTTTTTAATACAATATACCCGGCAAGTGGAAACACCGCCTCGCTTGGAATTGGTGGAAAAACTGTTTCAACTAGCGATGCAAAAAAAATGCCAACATACAGATTATCAGATATCAGTGATAGCATCCATTGAATAAATTCTTGAATCTCTATCAAGCAGTTTTTGGTTCCGTCAAGTAATAATGTAATTCAGTATAACACTCTAGACAAAATTCTTGCTCATTTGTATGGTCGCATTGGTAACTTTTCGTAGTTTCTTTTTCACACTTGTAGCAGATTGTCATCTACATCAAGACTTTCTTAATTTTATTACACCAAGTGCGATGATAAATGCACCTACTCCTAAAAGTGGTGCTGCCTCGGTAATTACATTTCTTCCACTTTTTTCAGCTTCTGATGGATCAGTAATAGCCAAAACAGTAATGCCACCAATCATGATTAAAACCGCACTTATGATCAACATGATTCCTAATGTCTTTGATGCTTCTTTTCTTGATATGAAAAATGCTACAATCGGAAGTATTATTGAAGGCAAGCCAAGCCCAAAACCTCGTGCCTTGTGATCTATTGGTAAAAATCCTTCTCCACTACCTTGTGCAGCTCCTACATCCGCACCATAAATAACAAGGAGTCCAATTGATATTGCAGTAAGTATAATGGATACTTTTATGGCCATATTTTTTTTGAGCTTGCTACAACTAATAAACCATATTACTCACTATATTGCAATCACTAACACCCGTTCATTATTATGGTTCTGGACTTTCCAAAATTAGATTTTCAATATTAACAACGTGCCATTGATAATCATAACTTTTTTCATTCCATGCAATCATTTCAGCTATGTATCTTCCTGGTATCCAAGACCAATGAATTTGTTCTTTAGCTGCAAAATAACCAGATTCATCGGTAACTCCATTGAATATAAGCACAAATTTTCCTTTTGGATCCGTCAATGTTATAGCTGCATTTACATTCTTTAGTCCTTTGTCTCTTGTTTGCAAATCTACGTCAGGATTTAATTTTTTATCAAATACTTTCATTCCTAAACTTATTTCTGATATGTGAGAATTATCGACACTTGCTTTCTGTGGCGCCCATGTTACTATCTTTAAGTCGCTTATTCCATAAGCTGATGTCGGTACAACAAACAGAATAAAAATTCCAATTATCAGCACAAATATTGTTCTCATAGGTCTTATACATCAAATTAATCTAAAAAGACTTCTGTAGATAGGGATTGCCTGTTTTACATGATTAGTAATGTAATTCACTAACATTTTAAACCTTAGACGCTCTTGTTTTTGTACAATGCAAGATCACGTAATAGGCTGAATTGTTAATTTTTTCTTTAATTGTTCTGCAGTGTTTAATAGATCCATTATGGTCATAGATTTGTCTAGGGCTACGATATTTACGTGTCCTAACTTTCTTTTTGGTTTTGATTCTTCTTTTCCATACATTTTAAGAAAAACACCTTTTTGTTGAGGCAAAGTAATAGGCTGGTATTTTCCTTCAAAAGTTTTTGGTCCAAGTATATTATACATTATTGTTGGATAAAGCAAATCAGTACTTCCTAACTGTAAACCCAATATTGCTCTTAGATGTTGCTCAAATTGTGAGGTTTTGCTTGACTGTAAAGTGTGATGACCAGAGTTGTGAACACGAGGGGCAATCTCATTTATTATAATTTCATCATCTTTTGTTACAAACATCTCTATCCCAAAAACACCTGCACCTTTTAGAACCTGCATTGTTTTTTTTGCAATATCTTCTGCGTCTTTAGAAATCTTTTCTGATACTCTCGCAGGTGCAATACTAATTCTAAGTATGTTATCTTCGTGAATATTTTCTACGGTAGGGTACACAGCTATGTCTCCTTTGGTATTTCTTGCAGAAATTACAGAAACTTCCATTGTAAAATCAATAAATTTCTCAAGAAACAAAGATTTTCCATTAAAATATTTGTATGCAGCGTCTACATCGCTTTTTGAATTAATTTTGAAATTTCCTCTACCATCGTATGAATCAAATCTGGCCTTTAGCAAAGCAGGAAACCCAAATTTGTTAATCTTATCTGATAAATCCCTCAAGGAGTTTATCTCAACAAAATCTGCAACAGGCAATTTATTTTTATGCAAGAATTTTTTTTGTGATAGTTTATCTTGAATTATTTTCAACGTATCAGGAGCTGGACTAACCTGCGTATTTTTTTCAATTTTTTTTAAAACTTTGCTATTTCCTAATTCTATTTCATATGTTATAATGTCGGTTTTTTTTGATAGTTCTATTATGGCATGTTCATCTTTAAAATCTGCTACAATTTGTTTTGCGCCTACTTTTGCAGCAGGACAATTTTTTGTAGGATCAAGCACTATTACATCAGAAATATGTTCTGGCATTTTTTTTGCAGCTTCTGTAAGCATCATTCCAAGCTGACCTCCACCTATTATGCCAAGTACATGTGCCATCGTCAATCAAACATTTTCGCATTAAAAATAGTTAATGTTAATTTAATTACTACAGGCTTGAGCTAAAACTACATCTAACACGTGATATTTTCGGTTAATAGTTAAAAATACCGATGGTTTTTGAAATAATGTGTCCTATTCAAAAAAACCACTTGTTGGCATTATAATGGGTTCAAGCTCTGATAGTAAAATTATGCATGGGGCTGCTAAAGTATTAGATGAATTTAAAATCAAACATGAAGACCAGATAGTTTCTGCTCATAGGACTCCAACTAGACTAGATGAATATGCAAAACATGCAGAATCAAGTGGGTTTAAGGTTATAATAGCTGGTGCTGGAGGGGCAGCACATCTTCCTGGCATGATTGCATCGCACACCATCATTCCTGTAATCGGAGTTCCAATCATGGTATATAATTACAAACAGAAAAAATCAGGCAAGAACAAATTTTCTGCCTTTGGTGGTCTTGATTCACTTTTATCAATTTCTGAGATGCCCACAGGTTCGCCTGTTGTTACAGTAGGAATCAACAAAGCTGCAAATGCTGCAATCTATGCAATGAAAATATTGGCAAACGAATATGATGATCTAAAAATTAAGATTCGTAAACAAAAGAAAACACAATATGATTTGGTTTTACGAGAATCAGAAGAGCTTAAAAAATTAGGCCTTGCAAAGTTTGTAAAAAAACGCACCTAAACATCATGGTATAATCTCGAATTGAATATTTTTTTTCTTTAAATGTTGTACTAGTTTATCTGCATGTACGTGATCTTCAGTTTCCAAGCTAAGCGTTACTCCTGCAGAACCTGCTGGGACCTTTGAGCTTAATCTGTCATGAACAACTTCAACTATATTGGCACTAAGCATAGCTATCTCATCAACTACCTCTTTTAGCGCACCTGGCTTGTCAGGCAAAAGAATGAATATTTTTATCATGCGACCCATGTTTGTAAGCCCTTTTGCTACGATTTGACCAAGTAAATACATGTCAACATTTCCACCTGCCAATATTGGAACCACTTTTTTTCGTGGTGATGGTTTTGCCTTGAGTAGATATGCTAAACTTACTGCACCAGCAGGCTCTACTACCATTTTTGCTCTTTCCATTAATAGAAACATAGTTTTGATAATTTGTGTATCGTCAACTAGTACAATATCATCGATTAGTTCGTTGATTATCTTAAACGTAGTCTTGCCTGGATTTTTAACTGAAATTCCATCAGCTATTGTTCTTTCTCCAATTCCTGATTGTAATTTGCCAGAATCAAAGGAATTTTTCATTGCTGGAAATGACTTTGACTGTACTCCAATTACCTTAACTTTTGGATTTTTGGTTTTTATTGCGATTAATATTCCAGCAGCAAGTCCACCTCCGCCTATTGGCGTGTATACTTCATCTACATCTGGCAAATCTTCTAAGATTTCAAGTCCAATGACTCCCTGTGCAGCAATTACATGAGGGTCATCAAAGGCGTGGATTATTGTCGCATTAGTTTTTCTAGCTATATCTTGTGCTTTTGCCCAAGATTCATCATAATTAGCACCTTCTAGTATCACCTTTGCACCGTATCTTCTAGTTGCCGCAACTTTAGCTGGTGATGCAGTTAGTGGCATTACAATTGTACATGGAATTTTTTCTAGCGCAGATGCAAATGCTACGCCTTGAGCATGGTTTCCTGCAGATGCAGCTACCACGCCATTTTTCTTTTCATTTTGTTTTAGTGATTTAATTTTAAAATATGCTCCACGAATTTTAAAAGAGCCAGTTTTTTGTTGAAATTCTGCTTTTAGGAAAACTTTGGAACCTGATAGTCTACTAAACGTCTCTGAATATATCATTGGAGTTTTTCTAATTACATCTCCCTGCATTGATCGAGCCTTTATGATATCTTTGTAAGTTGGGTTCAATAGGGGTGATCGAATAGTTACTCTATATTTGATTTCTCATAAAATGTGTGAAGCAATTTAATGAAGTTCGCTTCTTTTGATTTACTTTCAAAAAATCTTAAAAATGCTTTACTTGACGACCAGAACTTACCAGTCAAGAGATTAGATGCTTTAGCATGCCTAACCTGGATTCATAGTCTTGTAGATTTGCATTAATGCATCATAAGATATGGCTTCATGATATGCTCATAATTTGCAAAATTTGATCAAATCTCTGAATTATCCTGTCTTTTGTGGATGCGGAAATTTTTTTTGGATCAAAATTTCCTTCTCTAATTTTATTTTTTAAATATTCCACGTCAAAACTACATAAACATCCTTCTTCACCTCCAATCAATCTTACATCATCAATTAGAATTGGTGTGGTTTGATAGGTTTCTAACAAAAGATTATCTAATTCATTAAACAACTCTGTTTTTCGTTTTGAGTGCTGCTGAAAATCAGATGTGGATCTATTTTTAACTTCATTGTAGATTTCATTACGAAACTCGTCGTTTTCAAAGAATAACTCAAAAAGCTTTTGATGATCCAAGTCATTGTATCCAATATTTTTTAGTTTTTCCAAGATTAGATGATCACCAATTTCAGTTATTTCAGATTCTGCATCTTTTGTTTTATCCACAATTTCAGCTAGCTCTTTTTGACATTCAATTACTCTGTTGTCTGGCCTGTAGTAAAGTAAAACATGATATTGTAATGACATATGCCATAACAAAATATAGTTTCCATCCTGTATCTCTAGTTTAACAAAGAGTCGCCTAACATCTTCATTATTTGAAATAGACACTCCTTGTATAGACCAATCGGAGAATTTTTTGATTATACTTTCATAATAGCTTCGTACCGCTTGCGGATCAAATGTCTGCTGATCAATAACTGTACTATCCCCAAGCATTACCTTAATTGTTATCATTTTTGTGAGATCTTTTATTTTTTCCAAGAAAATCTCTTGAATTTTTTTAGTTTTTTCGTTTAAGACCCGAATAAATTCATCTGATGAGCTAAGGCCAAGACGCACCATTTTCCGTTTATATTGCCCCATAAAACTCTACATTTTCAAATAAATAGATACTATGATACTGGTGGCATAATATTGAATGAGGTAAAAAAGATTCGGTGCTGGAATTGTAATGCCGAGATCATACAATATTATGACGAAAAATATAAGGGAAAAAGAGGACGTTGTCCTATGTGCGGCGTAAATTTTCCTTTGGATTAGGTGCAAAACATGAGTGAAAATTTAGATAACAAAGACGAGTCAAATGTTGCAAATACTAGTCCTGAAAACCCACAAAACCCAGAAATAAAAAAGCACGAGTCTTCTGAAACATCAAAATTTTACATTGACTTGTTACTAGGAAGAAAAGGACCTAAAGTAGTAGACACTGAAACTCTAATAGCTCAAACACAAAAAAGAGTTTGGAGCTCATTAACCAAGGGATACGAATATCCGCCAATTGTAGATGAATCTGACAAGTTTTTGCGAAAACATGTATTTTCAAGAATTAACATGATAGTGCTTTACGTAGATTTGGTTGGCTCTACTGATATTACCTTATCCCTACCAGAAGATAAGGTCGCTATAATCATAAGCTCATTTGCTCAAGAGGTGGCATCTACAATTACACAACATGATGGATATGTTCTCAAGTTTGTTGGCGATGCAGTTATTGGGTATTTTATAGCAGAAGGAAATATTGATACTGCAGATAATGCTGTAAACTGTGCAAAATCGATGTTAATGGTTATAGAAAAAGGAATCAACCCAATTCTAAGCCAATATGATTATCCAGAATTGACGGTAAAGATTGGATTAGACTATGGACAAAACATCATCATGCGATATGGTGCTGATGCAGAACGATCACATGTTGATGTTCTTGGGCCTGCCATGAATATTGCAGCAAAGATACAAAGTATGGCAAAACCAAATCAAATTCTAATCGGCGAGGATGTTTATACAAGATTGCACCCTACAATTCAAAAATCATTTGAAAAAGTTGTCTGGAGCAAACACAAATGGAAATATCAAGATCGAGAAACCGGACAGCTATACCCTGTCTTTGCATACATTGGTTAGGCTGTAAACCTGTCAGGACACTCTACATGTTCGTAGTGATGATCTGTTAGTTTTTCTCGTATTACATACATGACAATTTTATGTAATTCCCAACGTTCAATATTTTTTTTGCACTTTATGCATCGCTTTAATTCCATTTTTGCCATTTTTATAGAAGCGATCTCTGATCGCTATAAGTGTCTGCGATCAGCTCAATTTGATAAGAACTGAGTCAAACTTTACACTAGACTATATCAGCTCTGGCGTGCCAAAGCAAAAATAACCCTCAAAAAGAAAACAAATCATGGATTACTTTGATGCACAACGCATAATGGAGATGTATGGAGTGTTGCCAAATGCTACACATGTTACATCTCCCTTTATCAGATTTCCACCTGGACTATCTTTTACATCCACAGGACTAATTAAACCAAATCACTTACATGAAAAACTAATCAATGACACATCATCGATTAATGCAAAACTAAATGACTTTCAGCAAATGTACAAAAGATTTTCAGCTGGATTAATTGGAGCAAATGCCTCATTGATTCCACCTGGACATCCATTGTTTACCAGACTAAACTCATCTTCCTTGCTGCAAACAGAAAACGAAAAACTACGAAAAGAAAATTTAGAATTAAAGCAACAGTTAGAAAAATCATCTAATAATCAAAACAAAAAAATTTAGAGTTTTAAAAATTATTTCTATAATAAATACATGCTACAATAAACTATATGTAAATTCTTAACTGTGTGTAACTTTATTAGTTTGGCAACGAATTTCTATTAATGACAAAAACTCCTGAACAAAAATGGAAGGAATCAATACAAGATTATAGGAAAAAATGTCAACAAATTTTGAATATTTCAAAATCCATTCGCTATGTTGGAGTGATTAACGAATATGGCAGAACACTAACTGGAATAATTCGACCTGGAATAAAACCGCTTTTAAAGTCAGAAGATGCAAAAAATGAGTTTTTTATCATTTCTAACATCACAACATTACGAAATTCGCAAGCTGCAGTATTAGGAGATTTGGAGTATACCTTGTTAAAACACAAAAAAGTAATTTTAGTCATAATACCAAATCGTAATGTAACATTTTACATCACAGTTGATGTTAATGTTAAAACAATTGGTGAGATGATTTCAAAAATTAAAAAAACGCTCTAAACAGGCGTAAATCCATGATATCCTGTTGTTTGTTGTTCTTTATCCTTGAAATTTGGTTCAAACAACGATATCATGTAATCATCAGGATCTAAAATAATTGCGTTTTTTCCTGCTTCTCTATCCACAACATCTCTGTATATTTTAACTCCCTTTGTTCTCAATTCTTCAACAGCTGATTTTACATCGCCAACAATAAATCCAATTGCTACCCCATTTTCAATCGAAGTGCCAAAATGTGTAGCAGTTAGCGATGCAGGATGAAGACTCAGCAACGCCCCTTTTGAGCCAAGATCTACCCATGATCTTCTTTGTTGCTTTATCGGGAGGCCAAGTATTTCGTTATAGAATTTTATAGATTTATCCAAATCTTTAACGGCTAAAATTACATTTCCAACACGTTTTATGTTCATATCAAACCTAACTTCTTACTCATTAAATCCTTTTTGTTACTGAACCTCAACCATAGTTTCAGTTCGTTCCACACCTTTAATCAGCTGAATCTCAGTTGTTACATCCTTTATTTCAGAAAGATCTTTTACCTTAATCAAAGCAACAGCATCAAACTGTCCGCTTACTGGAAATGAGTCATAAATCGCGTTTACCTTTCTCAGCCTTGCGGCAATTAGTTTTTTTGGTGATTTTACCAAAACTACTGCCTTTACCATCCCAAGTTTACCTCCACTTCAATGAGGGTTTCTGTATTTACTATCTCTTTTATTTTCTTAAATTCAATTACCATGTTGTTTATCTCCTCAATAGTTCCTTGAAGTACTACGCTGATGTCTGCTCTGCCAGTCACAACCATAACTTCGCGTACAACTTTACGTTTCTTTTTTACTGCCTGTAAAACTCTGTCTACAGTACCTGCCTTTACAGCAATTAAGCATAATGCACGCAATACTAATTATAACAAGTTACAGATGATAAAGATTTAGTGTATAGAACTTTATAACTAGATGATTTTAATTCAAATTTAATCAAACGCTTCTTGAGACCTTGCTTCTTCTAGATATGCTCTTCTTTCTTCGTTTTCTGCTTCCTTGTCAACTGTCAAGTCATCTTCGATAACAACTATGCCTGCATCGTCACTTGCAAACTCGTCACGCTTTGTCTTTTTTGCTTTTGATTTTGCTTGTTTTGCAGGCTTGTCTTTTGATTTAGCCGATTTTTTTTCAGGTGTTTGTTTTTTTAATTTTGTTTTCTTTTCTGATAATTTTTTCCTCGACATATGACTGACCTTGAAGAGAAGTTGCTCATGTATTTAAATTTAAGTATGGTGCCAGGGGTGGGATTTGAACGCACGACAGCTCGGTCTTCAGCCGAGTGCTCTCCCGGGCTGAGCTACCCTGGCACATCGAAATGTCTTATAGCTGAGCAATTAAAGTGTGTCTTTTACTGTTTCCAAAAAACATCTGTTATTCCGTTTCTTTTGTTAATCACTCTAGCTAAAACAAACAGCAAATCAGATAATCTATTTAGATACTTTTTACACTCAGAATTTACATTTTCTTTCTCTGATAGTGTAATGACCATAGTTTCCGCTCTCCGTGTAACTGCCCTTGCAAAATGAACTTGTGAAGAAGTTGGATGGCCTCCTGGAAGAATGAATTTCGCAATTGGTTCTAGTTCTTTTTCAAACTGATCAATTTTGTCCTCTAGATATTCTACCATATTAGATGTAATTCGATTTTTTGAGGATGTGATATCAGGGTTTGACAAGTCAGAGCCTGCTACAAATAGGTCATTTTGTATTTTTGTTAACAGATCTCTTATGTCATTATCTAAAGTATTAGAAAGAATAATTCCTAATGATGAATTTATTTCATCAACTGTCCCATATGCAACAATGCGTGGATTTGATTTTGAAATTCTATTTCCTCCCTGTAAACCAGTTGTTCCATTGTCACCTGTTTTTGTATAAATCTTCATTATTCAATCTGGCCTTTTCTGTTTTTTATCTTGTTCGAACGCTTTAATACTCTATAATATTTACTAGCCACATGACAGAATCAACATGTCCATACTGCGATTCTAAATTTAGCAGCAAGGAAGAACTCTCAAAACACATAGACAGAATCCATCATGGCTCAGGATTATTAGAGGGAGACACTAGGAAATTCTAGCATTGCTAGAAGACTTTTTTGATCAGGTTATTGGCTTAAAGAACATTCACAGAAAAGGCTGGGCTAAAAAAGTAGGCATTAAAGAGCCAGAATCAGTAGCTGACCACGCCTATTCTATGACTGTAATGTCTATGATTATTGCCGAACTACAAGCACTAGACGTGCAAAAGGTAACAACAATGTCTTTGATTCATGATCTTGCCGAGTCACTTGTTGGAGATTATACTCCTGATGAAATATCATTAAAACAAAAAATGAAACTTGAAAACAATGCTATGAAAGAAGTTTTGTCCAGTCTTCCATTGGCTCTAGCTAAAAAGTATGAAAAGATATGGGATGAATATCAAGAAGCAAAAACAAAAGAGGCTCAGCTTGTACATGAGATAGACAAACTTGAGATGGCATTTCAAGCAAGAAAATATCTAGAAGATGGATATGACAAAGGCAAGCTTGTAGAATTTTTAAAAACTGCAGATAAGGAAATTAAAAGTGAATACTTGCGCAAGATCTTAAACAAAATTATAAGAAATGAAATTAATCTAACAAATACCAATGTCTGAGACAAGTAAAGACGAGCTAATCGCAGCACAAAACCAAGTCATAGGAATATTATTTGAGATCATAAAACGACTCCAAGCAAATAATGACCTAGATGAAGAATATTTTCAAATAATTGAGAACAATAAAAGACCAATTAACAAAAAACGGCTAGATGAAATCATGCAAGAGCGAACAGAAAACACCAAAATCGTTACCGCACTATTAAAAAAACTCGAAGTTTAATCAGACTGGCTATTTTCATAAATTTTAATAATTAATTTTATCAATAAACAATCATGCAATACTTTGCTGCCTTGAAAGTAGGCCAAAAAAGAGTACAAGAGGCAAGAGAGTTGCTAAATAAATTTGCAAATGGCAAAGCCATGCCTGCGTTGGCACTACGTGATAACAAAACAAATGTTTGGGAGCCTGTCGGAGAAGAGAATCTATACGCTATTGTTGATGAATCATCTGGCTTTGTATTAACAGATACTAGTGGATACCTTCTTGTTTTGTGTGATAAAAACGGCATATCAAAGGCACTTGTCCAAGGACTAAGCAAGGAACAAAAAGATGAGACTGTAAAAATGTTAGAAGCAGAAAGCATACCTCAATACAAAGGTAAAGTATCGCTTCCTGTGTAAACAATGTCATAATTTCATAAATATTATAGCACTAAACATCTCCAGTGAATTCTGAAGAAACACACCGACAGTGTCTAGATGATAATCCAAAGATCATAGTAAGAAGATTCCCAAACGATGAACATGTTTATCACATATGTAAGGAATGTTCGCTAAAACCTGAATGGATTGAAATGAATCAGAGTGATAGACAAGAATAGCTTTTGTTTGTTTTAACAAAAACACGCTCAAATTAATTCGCAATTTTTAAGTTAACACATTATTCTATACATAACATATGAGTAAATTTATTCAGGAAGTAGAGGTACGAGGGCACCTAATTGACTCTCTGATACTTACAAAGATTTTTGATGGCATCATGGACCTTGGTGGGGAATTTGAGGTACTAAAAATTAGAATTGGGCGGAGAAAAAAAGATGCAAGTTATGCAAAGCTACGTATTCAAGGCAAGTCAAAAAAACATCTAGAAGACATTCTTGAGCTAGTTTACAGGGAAGGTGCCACTGCTAAAATACAAAAAGAGGTCAGATTTATGGCTGCCACAAAAGACATGGTTATGCCAGAAAACTTTTACAGCACAACAAATAACCACACACAAATTTTCTACAAGGGACGCTGGATTGATGTTGACAATATGATGATGGACAAATGCATCGTAGTACGATCATCTAAAGCCGAATGCGTCCCAATACGAAGTGTTAGAAAAGGAGACAAAATTGTAGTAGGAGAAGAAGGAATTCGCATCTTGCCACCTGCAAGACCAAGAGAGGGAATGAATGTCTTTCAATTCATGGGAAGTAGTAGCTCAAGTGAGCGTCCTACCCAACACATTGCAAGAAAAGTAGCTGAAGACATTTACAAGACAAAAAAGCAGGGAGGAAAAATCATTCTAGTTGGTGGTCCTGCCATTGTACATACTGGTGCAGCAGATGCTGTGGCTCAGCTTATCAAACTAGGTTACATAAATGCCCTGCTTGCAGGAAATGCACTTGCTGTACATGATATAGAATACTCTACACTTGGAACATCACTTGGAATGAATGTACATGATGGAACGCTTGCTATAAGAGGACACCGAAACCACATGCAGGCAATAAACTCTGTTTTCAAAGCAGGCTCTATTGAAAACATGGTAAAGAGTGGAAAACTAACAAAAGGAATCATGTACGAGTGTGTAAAAAATAAGGTACCGTTTGTTCTAGCTGGCTCTTTGCGTGATGATGGACCATTGCCTGATGTAATTACCGATATTTCCATTGCACAACAAAAATACAAAGAGATCCTAAAAGGTGCAAGCATGGTGATCATGGTATCTACGATGCTTCACTCAATTGCCACTGGAAACATGCTCCCTGCAGATGTTAAGGTAATAGTTGTAGATATCAATCAGCCTACCGTGACAAAGCTCATGGATAGAGGCACTTGGCAGGCACTAGGAATAGTCTCAGATGTAGGTGCATTTTTGCCCATGGTAACACATGAAATCAAAAAACTAGCAAAATAACTAACAATTTAATTTCTTTTTTAACAAATCAAGAGTAAGTGTGGCGTCTGCCTTTCCTTTTGTTTTTTTCATCACTTTGCCAACCAAATAGTTAATTGTTTCTGGTTTTTGTCTTGCCTCTTCTACTGCCTTGGTTTCTTCTTTTATTATCTCATCTATTACTCTAGCTAGCTCTTTTTCATCTGAAACATGACCCAAATCAAGCTCAGAAATTATCTGTGACACTGATTTCCCACTTTTTACTATGGTCTGAAGCACAGTTTTTGAAGAATTTCGTGTTATTTTGTTTTCAATTATTGAATTTGCCAAATCTGAAAGGTGTTTTGCAGTTAACAGTGATTCTTTTCTTTTTTCTTTTGTATCAACAAAACCCATCAGATCAGTTGTAATCAGATTAGCAACTTCTTTTGCATTTTTCTCATTATGTGCCCGTTCAAACAAATCTGAATAGAACTTGTCAGATGATAGGACATCTGCAACCTGTGGTGGAATATCAAAATTTTTGATGTAACGCTCACGTTTTGAGCTTATACTTTCTGGCATGTCTTTTTTTAATCTTGAAACAACTTGTGGTGCAATCATCACCCACGGTATGTCACCTTCAAGAAAATATCGATAATCTTCTTCGCCTTCTTTGCTTCGTGCAGATATGGTAATCTTTCTTCTGTCATCCCAGTGGCGGGTTTCTTGAATAATCTCAATTTTGCGCTCAGCTAGACTTTGTTGTCTTGTTAACTCAAACTGTAATGCTTTCTCTAAATCATAAAAGGAGTTGATGTTTTTAATTTCAACTTTAGAGCCGCCTTCAATTGAGACATTTGCATCTGCTCTCATTGCACCTTCAAGCGATGGGTCTGACACTCCCAAGTTTTCAAGCAAATCAGATAATATATTCAAAAATAATCTAACCTGTTTTGGATTTTCAAAGTCAGGCTCTGTTACAATCTCAACAAGTGGAGTTCCTGCACGATTATAATCAACAAGTGTGATTTGTGTTCGTTCTGAGCTCCCTTCATAGATTAATCTACCAGGATCCTCTTCTAGCTGGATTCTTCTTATTCGAATCTCTTTTCCTTCTACGCTAATTTTTCCTTCTTGGCCAATGCTTGTTGAACCATAGATATTTAGCTGGGTAATCTGAAAGTTTTTTGGCA
>JBQTJY010000017.1:0-30826 GCA_052386635.1 Nitrososphaerota archaeon | reverse complement strand
GATCTACGGGTTCATGGACCTGACTTCTGCTATCCCATGTTCTTAGGCGTTCAATCGTACTTTTCATTGATGCAGTTAGTGGTTTTCCAGACGCATCCTTGTTTACAGGATCAATTATTGTTGCAAGACCCTTATCATGCATAGCAAGCGATGTTGGAATTCCAGTCCTTGCTCTGTCTCCATGTTCATCTTGTGTAAAGGAGCGCCACTCAGGCCCCTCTTCTTCTACTCTTTCAGTTGCTACAAAACCACATTTTGAGCAAAACATTTCACCTGTATTTCCATCAGTTAACATCGAACCTTTGCCACAACGAGGACATTTGTCTTTGACATTTACTATCTGCGTCATAAAATATGAAAAGTTTCATTTTGATTCAAAATAAAAAGATTTAACAAAACTTGATTTTTTGTTTATTTTTTTACTATCTTAGAACGAAAAATCCTTTCAAAGAAATATTTAAATACGAATGCTCTAACTCACAAGCATAAAATGGAAAAGTGCCCACTTTGTGGTGAACTGATAAACACTCCATCGGGAATACCGAATCACATCAGAAAGATTCACCCACAGAGAACGACTTTACTGAAGGTCTAAACTAAATTTCTTATCTCCCTAATTTTTGTTAGCTAAATTTAGTGTACTGTTAAGTATAATTCACATCTTGAATTAAGAATCAAATATTGCAGCATGTGACGTGACTAGCTTTCAAAACAAATGGTCTAAACCACAAACACCAGGATTAGGAGAACGAATTAACGACGCCATAAAACCAAAAGGCGCGCTAAAACCTAGGGTTGAAACAGCCATCAAAAGACTCCAACTGCAAATTGGAAAGTTAGATAACATGCTTACTAAACTAAAGCAACGAGACGAACAACTATTCCAGAGAGTTGTTGCCGCTACACAACAACATGACACATCAACTAGTAAAGTATTATCAAACGAGCTGGCTGAAATTCGTAAAGTAAGTAGAATCTTGGGAAATGCACGAATAGCTCTTGAACAAATCGAACTAAGATTAACCACATTCCATAACCTTGGCGACACAGTTGTAACCATTATGCCAACAATTGGACTGATGAAGAGTCTCAAATCTTCACTAATCAAGTTCATGCCAGGCGCAGATCAGGAACTGAATAGAATGACAGAAATGCTTAGTGGCCTGATGACTGAGACATTCCAGAGTAGTGATGCATCATTTGGTGTAGACGAAACTACAAATGCAGAATCAGAGAAGATATTGCAAGAAGCCGCAGCAGTGGCAGAAGCCTCCATAAATGAGAAGTTCCCATCAATGCCTATACAATCATCTTCTATATCGTCATCTACACGATTCACCTAATATCTTACATTTTTTAAATTTTTTAATTAAATTTTCAAATAGCTAATTATTCTTGTTTGGGCCTTGATTCTTTGAAGGACTTTATTTTGCTACCTTCATCATCTATAATTCTGTCTATACCTGACAACTTGTTTCGTAAATTGCTTATAAAATTCCCTACCTCGTCTGCCTCTTTTTCAACGGCAGATCTTTTCATTTTGAGATTTTGAATTCCCTGGTTTTCCTCCTCAATGTATTCACTTACTTTCATGAGTTTTTCTTTAAGATTTTTAATGTCAACAGATTCTTGTTCAATGTCTTTTTCCAACCTTGTACGTTTATCCTTAAGATTTTTAATCATCAACCCAACATAATCAATCGCCTCATCTAGTCTGGTACGTTTATCCATCAATGCACTTATTCCAATTTCACTTGTCAAAGAAACAGACGAATTTTTTTGTGGCTGTGTTTCAACCGGAGCAGTGTTATTTGCTTTCTCAGTTACTCTTTCTTCATTGGTTGATTCTTGCCTATCTGAAGAAAATGATTCAGAATAGTCTTGATTAAAACTTGGTCTTTCTTCAACCATCTCAAAACCAGCATCTTCAGATTCATCCTTTTTTCTCCTGAATCTATCAAACATACCTATCACGACTTATGAGAATTACATTGAATAAAAAGTTATTAATGAATATTAAAAACCAGAAAACTCCTTTTTATAGCATTAGATCGCTTGGTTTTTGCGATTTGCCCGCGCCATAAAAAACAGCCATTTTTACAATTTCTAGAAGGTGAAACAGGCGTTCCGCTATGCGTTCCGCTTTAAGGTTTCAAAATGTACCTGATTAACCAACTCGCCGTATAGATGACATGTCAAAACAACAATACAGATCCGAGATGGGAATAATTGGTGACATTTTGGATGTAACCATGTCAGGTGGCCGTGACGGAGTTATCGTTTCTGCCATATCAAGAAAAGCTAACCTCTCTCACTACGCCGTCTTAGACAAATGCCAAAAACTAGTCGATGCTGGCTTAGTAGGTTCAATCAAAGATGACAGAAACAGAAGGTATATGGTTACTGAAAAAGGCGTCCAATTCTTCCAAGAATTCCAAAAATTCCAGTCTCTGGTAGAATCCATGAATCTAAGGTACTAGTGTATGAACCCACAATTGGTACTGTGTAATTCACAGGAACCTCTTCCAGAGGATGGAATCATTTTTGTAAGGATCAAAAGTATCCTCACAACAATGGTCAAGCTGCCTATAATCGCATTAGGCCTTGTTGTACTAGCCGTAGGCATGCCTATTCAAAACTCTCTTAGTGCCCTTCGAACTATTGACTTTACTATTTATCAAGATGGTTCAACCCACATCTTTTATCAGACAGAAACAGATCCACTTTCTCCTGACTTTACTGTAAAATTGTTTGGAAAAACAATAGAAAATTTTGTCGCACAAGATGAAAATGGACTTTTACTTACAAGTAATATCAGAGATGATATAGCAGAAATAGAGACATTTGGGGCTTCGATGATTACAATAGATTATGATACACATGATCTTGTATCAAAAAATGGTAAGATCTGGTCATTTGCTATAGACATACCATCAGAGCATACAGTGCTCATGCCAAAAAATACTGTTATTGTTGGAATGAACACAATTCCTTCAAGTATAGAAATAATTGATGAGCAATCACGTCTTTTGTTACCCGCAGGTCATACCGACATTAGCTATTCTTTTGGTGTATCTGGTTCAGCCCAGACTGCATTAGATGCAATAAATGAAGCAAGAAATTCAATTGAGCAAATAAAAAACAGTGGAATACAAACTCCACTAGCAGATACTAAACTTGATGATGCATTAATTGCATATGATAATGGAAGATTTACTGAGGCAATGGATCTGGCAAACGAAGCAAAAAACTTGGCAACGCAAGAACAAGAAACCTTGATAACATCTAACTCATTACAAACCAATTACATTGTCATGATTGCTGTAGCTGCAGCAGCTATAGCAGTCGCTTTAATTCTAAAACAAAGAAAAAGCATCAATAAGACACTAGTTGTTACATCGACGCAAGAAAAAACAGTATTCAAAATACCTGACAAAGAAACAATCTTTAGACTAAGACCTAGTCTTCGAGATGATGACAAAGAGCTGATTTCATTTATTTCTGATAATGGTGGACAAGCATATGAAAGCGAGCTACGTAAGAAATTCCTTCAACCACGAACAACTATGTGGAGAGCAGTAAAACGCCTAGAAAGAGAGGGAATAGTTGAGATTGAAAAAAAAGAATCACAAAACTTGGTAAAATTAAGGGATGGTATAACTGGTGAGTAATAATGAATAAAACCTATCTTATCATGTTATTTTTGATTGCCACCTTCCTAGGCACCATCACAACCAGTGCTTATGCTGAATCAGAAACAGAATCGTTAGTTAGACTTGCAATGCAAGCAAAAGAACACATAAAATTTGAACTCTCAAACACAGAATCAATACCAGATGAAACAAAGAAACTATACGAACAGGGATCTGCTGAACTAGATGCATTAACAAATGCAGCAAAAGAAGAAAACATTGAAGCAGCAAGAACTCACTTTTTGGCTGCAATGAAGATCTTTAAAGAAATAGGGCAACAAATTAGTCAAGCAAGACAAGTTGCCGAAGTTGCGTTAGCACAGGATACAGATACGCAATATGGGGTAAAACCAGTTATTGACAGAATGGAAAAGTATGTGGATAGACTTAAGGAAATAGCAAAAAGAAATGGTGTAGAAATTGATTTTCAAACACTTGATGAACTGATAACTACTGCAAGAAACCACTACAACAGCGGAGATCTTGAATCTGCGGAAAAAACCATTGACATACTAGAATCATTGACACTTGACGTCTATAACACACTCAAAAATGACGCAGATCAAAAAAAGACCACACGTGTAAAGGATTTTGCTGAAAAGCAAGTACAACGAGTAGACTTACTCATTGTACAAGCAAAAGATCTTGGTCTATCAGAAAACATAACCAAAAACCTAGAGGACTCTAAACTGCAGCTCATTAAAGCAGCCAATTCAAGTCAAATAGCAAAACAAACTAGAATTATCATTTCACTTAAAAATCAAGTCGACGAATCAAAAACAAGTAGAATAGATGCAATAATTAACAATCTTGAAACGAAATTAGACAAGATGTCAACCAGTAAGCGTGCTGACACAGTCAAACTTGATAGGGCAAAAAGCATGTTTGCTGAGCTAAAAATCCTTATTTCAAAAGGTGAGCTTGAAAATGCACTCAAATTATTTAACACGCTAAATAACTTGGTTAGCGAGATTGAAAATTCCGCAAAAACTGAGAACGATAAAGCTAACTCTCTACGATCCGAGTCTCTCTCAGAATCAAAAGCAGAAAGAATCAAACTTAAAATTCAACAATTAGAGGATGAATTACATAAACTAGAAGTAAAGGCAGACAAAAATGCAGCTGCTAAGCGTTGGATCAAAAATTCACTTTCATTATTAGATAAAGCAAAATCTCAAGTTGAGAATTCACCAAAAGATGCATTAAACAAAATTTCTGAAGTTGAAAAGACACTTAAGAAATTGTATAGAATGCTTCAATAATCTGACACAAACTTCATATACATTTTAAAAAGAGGTCCATCGTGCATGGCTTCTAAACGAATTACTGTTGGTGTTGGCATACCAATGATGGTAGTTGGTGCATTGATTGCATTTTTGTGGGCTCCAATGGAAATAGATCTAGGCGAAACAGTGGAATTTGTTGGCGGGTTAATTGGAATCTTGGGAGTAGTATTTTTCATCTCTGGTTTATTTTATACAAAAGAGCCAGTAATGTCATAACAAATACAATCTTATTGAATAAATAACAACCACTCATAATCAAATCCTTGAAAGTAAGACTGTTTGAGATATTTACATCAGTAGAAGGCGAGGGAATACTTTATGGAACAAAGACACTGTTTGTCAGACTGGCAGGTTGTCCTTTTACATGCTTTTATTGTGATACCATAGAAGCACTTCCAATGAATTCTGGTACAGAATATTCACTAGAAGAAGCTTGTAAAATGATAAAATCTAAACTACAAGACAAAACCTACAAAGTTAATTTTACAGGAGGGGATCCGCTTATTCAACACGAAGCAGTTAGAGAACTTGCACGATACGTAAAATCAAAAAACATTCCTACTTATCTTGAATCATCATGTTTTGATTCTACTAAATTTTCTGAGGTTTTACCGTTTATTGATTTTGTAAAGATTGAATTTAAAACCAAAGACTCTGAATTTGTCGATCCTAAACACTATTCCACACTCATGGAAAATGCGTTTGAATGTCTTAAATTATCTGTTTCATTAAAAAAAATAACATACATCAAAATCGTAGTTAGCTCAAAAACTGATTTGCCGTCATTTAAAGAACTAATCAAGAGAATTTCTGATACAATTTCTAAAACTGACATTGCAGGATTTATAATACAACCAACATATGGTATAGAAGAACCAAGCTTGGAACAACTCTTGGAATTTTATGACATAGTACATCCTCTTTATAGTGAGGTACGTATAATACCACAATTACACAAATTGATAGGTGCGCCATAATGGATGAAGCAAGAGTACGAAAACTAATCAGGGAACTAATCATTGAGATAGGTGAGGACCCAACAAGAGAGGGTTTACGCGAAACACCAGATAGAATAGTTGACATGTACAAAGAGATCTTTTCAGGATATGATTCTGATTCTGAGCTATCAATTCAATTCTCAGAAGACTCTGACGCAGTAATTGCAAAAGACATTCAGTTTTATTCAATGTGTGAACATCATATGTTGCCATTTTTTGGCAAAATCCACATAGCTTATTCGCCTAAGGGTAGAGTATTTGGAATTTCAAAATTGGTCCGTTTAGTAGAAAAGTACTCAAAAAGACTACAAATTCAAGAGCGACTTACAAAAAACATAGCAGACGAGCTATTTGCACAAGGAGTAAAAGGCGTTGCTGTAGTTATAGAAGCAGAACATCTCTGCATGAGGATGCGTGGAGTAAGAAATGATGCAAGAATGACTACACATGCATTTAGAGGAGTTTATGAAAGAAAAGAAGATCAAAAAGATATCATAGCTATGATAAAAAACATCACAAAGTCTTCTTCGTTTGTCTAAAACTTTCTGAAAAAATAAATAATCATCTAATAAGATAGGATATGTGGGAGTACACAACAACATACACATACCAAGAGAGTCATGGCCTAATTGGACTTGGCTAGCCATTGAATTCTTTATAGTTCTGGCAGTATCAACTCTAGTTTCAAGAGAAATAACAGGTGTGTTTGTGCAGATGGGTTTTGATGCACAAATACAAAACTGGATCTTTTGGGGAATAGATGGGGCAATTTTTGTAGGATGGTATATCATAATCAGATGGCTGATACTAAAAAAACCAATTCTAGAGAATAGATAGTAAATAGGATAAAACTAATTCAAGTATCTAGTCTTGTCTAAAATTTTAGCTTTTGCAAAGGCAGCCTTGCGGTTGTTGCATGATTCACATCTACCACAATGCAATTTCGCATTTGAATAACAACTCCATGTTCTAAACAGCAAATCGCCAACAATTCTATGACCTCTTTTTAGTAACTCGCTTTTAGAAAGCGATTCATTAAATGGACTCCAAATTTTTATTCTCTTTCTTATTCCAGATCTTATCCCATCAATTTCTCCTTGATTTAATGCAAGTTCCAATTTTTCTGAAAAGGAAGGACGACAATCAGGATAAAACACATCACCTTTATGTGCGCCATATGCAACTAACGACGCATTTAATGTAAATGCCCATGCAGAAGCAATTGACAAAAACACAGCATTTCGTATTGGAACTACAATTGAATAATTAAATCTTGGAGGTATTGGCCGTGTTGTGCTTGTAAGGACATTGGTCTTACCGTAAAGCTCTTTCATGAAGTTAATATCTACGATTTTATGTTTTTTTAGTCTGAGACTTTTAGCAAGACCCTTTGCAGTCTTTAGTTCTTGACTAGCTCGTTGCCCATATGCAAAGGTGATTCCATATAGCTCATATCTTGACTTGAGATAGGCACATGTACATACAGAATCTAATCCGCCACTAAAAACTACTACAGCCCTTTCCAATACAATAACACCAAAATGCTAGAGATCAATTGCTCCTTTACAGGGCTTACAGATTATAGTTTGACAATTTGTATTAGATGAGGCAAAACCTCTTTTCATGACATCACAAATCTTTTTTTGATTTGATGATTTTGTTGTAAAAGCTATTACAGATGGACCAGCCCCACTTATTGTTACTCCATTGGCACCTGCAGCTAACGCATTTTTTTTAACTTGACTAAAACCAGGAATCATATGTTGTCTTGCAGGCTCAACTATCACATCTTTGACTGACTTTCCAATAAGTGTGGGATCTTTTTTCATAAATCCTGCTACAATTGCAGCTGCATTTGATAGATTGGCAATACCATCAGTTATCTTGATTATTTTTGGAACAACACTACGTGAAACTTTGGTCTTCTTTGCTAACACTTTTAGATCTGGAATGGCAACACACAAGACAAGGTCACTAGGTGGCTCAATTCGAATTACATCAAGGGGATTTGCCATTACAATTACAAAACCGCCCAAAACTGATGCTGCTACATTATCATAATGAACTGAACCGGCACTGGCCTTTTCACCTGCTCCTGCAAATTTAACCAGCGAATTATTGTCCAGATTTAGTTTAAATAACCTGTTCATAGCAACTACTGCCGCCGCAGCAGAAGCTGCGCTACTCCCAACACCAAAACCTGCCGGAACACCTTTTTTGATTTTAACCTCGATTCCATCCTTAATCTTAAACTTGTTTACAAGCTCATTTACAACAACTCCAGCAGTATTCTTTTTTGGATTTAGAGGAACTGAATCTGAAGTAATGATCTTTATGCCTTTTCCTTTTTTTGTAATTGTTATTTTATCAAAAAAGGCATCTAATGCAAGACCAAACACATCAAAACCAGGCCCCAAATTTGCAGTTGACGAGGGAGCCTTGACGGTTACACTTGATACCACTAGTCTTCTACCTCTTCGCCTAAGTTAATTGCTCTGCTTAAAGCAATTTCTAAATTAACAATTCCTTCACCTATCACATTTGAAAGAGGAATTAGGCCTTGAGCAAATCCACTCAAATTCAAGCCTCTTAACACATTAGTGATAAGTGCATAGGTATCTCCATCAGATTCTTTTGCAATAGCCTCTTCAAGTGTTCTCAAATTAGATGACCATCTAAGAACATCCTTTAGTTTTTCACCAATAAGATCACTTTTTGTTAATACATTAACGGTTGGAATATCTAGTCTTAATTTAATCGAGGTTGCAAGAAGTGATACTGAAACAAAATTAATTGGTGATGTAATTAATGAACCATTAAAAAGAAAGATATTTGCTTTTTCATCAGATCGCAGATTTTGTATAAAAAATGGCCCACTTGTTCTATATGCAAATAGTTCAATTTGTCTTGGAGTATCAACCAATAGATAATCAGGATTGATTCTATCTACTTCATTTTGAAGATCATCAATTTTTGATGCAATAAGATCATTTGCCATAATCAATGAACCATTTGGACCCAAATCATATTGGTTCATTATAGAAACAATATCAACAAAATCTCTAACATCAATATCACATGTATATGGTAATGAATCAACGCCTGGATCTAAATTAAGTACAGCAGCAAATGCACCGTTTCTTGTATAATACTCGTAAATCTTTGATGCAAGTAAAGATTTTCCAGATCCTGCAGTGCCAGTAACAAAAATAGTTTTCAATCTTTTGCGTTATTTTTTATTAGCTTATATTTGAATCATAAAAAAGTCATCGAATGAACTGGCGACTCTTAGCTATACCTGCAAGCACAATTCCTCTAATTATCATAATTATCCAGTTTGACATAAAAGCTGAGGATGTATTTGCTGTAGGTCTTTTGCCGTTTTTGGCAGCTGTTCTTGCAATGATGGGAAAACTCTTCATGCAAGGCTTGAAGTTTGGCTACATTGTAAGGAAATATTTTGGCCCAATCGAATCTACTT
This sequence comes from Nitrososphaerota archaeon, assembly GCA_052386635.1. GTDB lineage: Archaea > Thermoproteota > Nitrososphaeria > Nitrososphaerales > Nitrosopumilaceae > VHBM01. The sequence goes on along the minus strand of JBQTJY010000017.1, from coordinate 21,369 downwards.
GGAAATTATCTGGTGTTAAGGTTGGAAGCGAGTTCATAAGATTTACAACACCAATGTTTGTTGGGGGCGAATTTGTCTTAATTTACTGGTTGCACAAGAAGGGATTTCCAACCTCTAAAGCATCATGGGTTGCAATCCTAGAAATTGTTACAGACGTAATAGCTGGCGGATCATTGTCAATAATTGCAGGTGTTCTTGCATTATTGCATGGGGCAATTGTAGTTGGAGGAGTGGTTCTTGCAACTAGCATTACTGTAACAACAATCTGGGTAGCCTTGTTTTTCTTGTCTACCAAAAAAACATTTCAGATACCAAGCGGCCTGTCTGTCTTAATTAAAAAATTTGGAAAAGAAAAAGGTGCTAACTATATTCAAAAAACGAATCAATGGATGGAAGAAATATGTATAATGAGTAGAGAAAACCTTAGAACACCTCAAGCAAAAAGAATCTTTGTTTACAGTTTTCTTTTCTCTATAGCCTCATGGATATTTTATGGAATATCATTTATGGCAATTGCAAATGGAGCAGGATACGTCATTGATTTTTTTGATTCGCTTATGGCAGTAATGGCAGCAAACGCAATTGGCAATCTACCAATAACAGTAGGGGGATCTGGGCTTGCTGAATTCGGTGTTATAGCATATCTTAACAACCTTGATCCGTTTAATTTTGAGGTAGCAGAAAACACTGTAGAGTGGAACCTTATCATTGCATGGAGAATTGCAACATATTATGTTCCAATAGGGATTACATGGCTGTTATTGGTAAAATTTGCATTAAGCAGATACACCAAAACTAATATCCCATAAAATAAAAATTTCAAAATATGATTAAAACTAAAATCTAAGAAAATGTTCAAACATCATCCGATAAGGTAATTATACAATAAAACAATCACAATTCATTGCCCGAAGACCATTTACCACATTCTAAAGATAGCGAAGAATATTCTAATACTAGAAGAAAATTAGATGCAGAGTCAAAACGATTGCTAAAGTATTGGAAAAGTCTTGAAAAGAAAGAAAATGAGAAAGACATAATTCGTAAAGGCTTTCCAGAGCAAGTGAAGGAACAAATTCTCAAGAAACAAAATTTACGATGTAATAACTGTAGAAAACTTCTGACTATAATGGAATTTGATCATATTGATGGCAATAGAGGAAATAATTCACCAGAAAACTGTCAAGCATTATGTCCGAATTGTCATGCACAGAAAAGCAGAAGCGAATAAAAATAATAATTGATATCTTATATACAAAAATACATAGAAACCACTTTATTTTTCAAAAAACCTGAAAATGTATGAAATTCAAAAATAAAGTGGTTGTAATAACAGGAGCATCAAGCGGAATAGGAGAAGCAGCTGCTATAGAATTTGCAAAAAATGGTGCAAACATAGTACTTGTTGGACGAAAAAAGAGCAAATTAATCGAAGTAGAAAAAAAATTATCAAAATACAAAACTTCTACGCTTTGTTGTGAATGTGATGTATCACAAAAAACTCAAGTCAAAGAACTAAGTAAACAAGTACTTGACAAGTTTGGTAGAATAGATATTCTAGTAAATAATGCAGGATTTGCAATCTATGGGCCAGTTTCTGATCAAAGCATTGAAGAAATAGAATCACAAATGTATACAAATTATTTTGGAATGATTTATTGTACAAAGAATTTTCTACCAAAAATGCTAGAGCAAAACTCAGGTCATATAGTCAATGTAGCATCTGTTGCAGCAAGCTTTGGACTGCCAGGAATAGCACCATACTGTGCATCAAAATTTGCAATGCTTGGTTTCTCAGAGGGACTAAGACATGAGCTAAAAGAAACAAACGTCAAAGTTACAGTTGTGAGCCCAATAATGGTACGAACAAACTTTTTTGATCATACATCATTTTCCTCAATGCCAAAGTATTCACCAGCTTCACTAAGTGCAAAAACTGTAGCAAAGGCTGTTCTTAGGGCAGCAAATTCATCAAGACTTGAAATTATTGTACCGTCAGTGGTCAGGGGAGCAGTATGGGCAAAACATACTTTTCCATTTATTGTAAATCCAATTATTAGTTCTACAATTAAAAAAAGGCTGAGCGCAAAAAATAACTACTCTTCTTCCTCAGGTGGTGATTCTGCACTAGAACCCACATCTAAAAGCTCAAGCTCCTTTAATTCAAATTGATATATTGCTTCCATCTCGATTTCTTTTTCTTTTTTTAAAAACTCTATTACTTTTTGACCTAATGGTGCCTTGAAAACATCAAAACTAAACTCATAAACAACTCCTTTCTGAAGCTCTGACGGCTTGATTTTTTTTGATAGATCTAAGGTTATGATGTATCTGCCATCTTCTACTGGCTCATAGAGTTGTGCATCTATTTTGTTATCCTGCTCATAAATATCTAAAATATAGCCTGTTCTTGAAATAGACTGAGGTTTACCAAATTTTGCGTTTTGTATTTCATCTGTAACCCATTCTGGAATATCTTTTGCCATATGCGTCAGCTGCACTATTTTTGTTTGTCTTTCTTACTTTTCTGCCACCATTCCAAGTAGTCGTATTGTTTGTCTTCTCGTGTTAACTCTCGCTGGTTAAGCTTTTCACGTATATCGCCTACTTGTTCTCTTGTTGCATACAAACCACACTTTTTACAGATAAAGTGTTTTGTAACTGGATCAAACTTCATTGGTGCCTCAATTTTTTTGAATAACTCTTCCAGATTCACATCTGAATTACCAGCATTTTGTTCACGTATGGCTTTTCTCTCTCTTGCAGTACATTCTGGACAATCCGGCATCTGCTGTCATCACTAAAGTTTTCCATAAAAGCGTTCCCACTTTGATCCCAAATAATCATCAGGTTTTCTGGTACGCGGATTAATATCGTCATCCCTAACAAAAGGTCAGTTCGCCCATCGAATACCGCGTACCAGATATGAATTACTTATTGATTAAAATTATTATCTTTTCTCTTTTTTTCTAGCATTTCACAAACAATTTTTGTAGTAGTTTGTGCACCATCTCCAGCAAAATTTTTCTTATATCTTTCTAGTCTTTCGCCAAATTTGTCAACATGATTTTTAATTTGTGCTATTGCATCAAGAACCTGCTTTTTGTTTCTTGCCAGTATGCCTAAACCAAGTTCCTCAACGCATCTTAGATTATTAGTGTGTTCATCGTATACTGGAATTCCTATTATCGGTTTTGCGTAAATCCCAAGTATCTCACCAATTACAGTATGGGAACCATTGGTTACTACATAGTCACATAATTGTAAGACAGCATCTTTTTCCTGCTCAGACAAAAATCCTATATCAATCTGAAGCCAGTCTACCTTTTTTTCAAGTGCTTCAGAAACCGAATAACTATTTCCATCCTTTCCAAGCACTTTGTCTATTGTAGGATCATTTCTTGCATGTGAGACTAGTCTTCTTTCATTACTCATTTTATAGTCATGAAAGATCTCTTCAAATTTCTGACCTGTTGTAGTATTAGTTGCTCTGTTGCCAGTTCTCATCCAATATCCAAAATTGGTTCCTTCAATCAATCGTTGAAGATCTGTCTGAGACTTTTCTGTTGTTACTTTACGGTTTGCATAATGACCAACAAAAGTCACTTTATCTTTCATTTTATCTGGAAAATTTAGATTGTATTTGCAAATCGTATATGGAGGTGGCGAGTCAGCTACAATTATCTTTGTTGCCTTTGCAATCTGTTTCGCTATAAAATACAATGAGGGATAAAAATAAACTCGTGTTGACCATAATTTTGGCATGAATTGATTTGTTACAAAAACACTTGGAATCCCACGGTTCTTTGCTAATACATTAGAGCCCATGTCGCCGTCATTTACAACCAAATCAAATTTCTCTTTATCATATAACCTGCCTTCATCTTTTAGATAATCTGAAATCTGTTTGATTAACGGCGGATTTTTTGAAATAGGCAGAAGCACATTAAGTAATGATCTGGAAACACTTGGACCACTCTTACCATCTATTGGTGTAGGCATCAAGATTTGATGAATGTGTTGCCTCTGTGATGGAAATCTTTCCAACAACCTTTGATAAATTTCGTCCTTACTAGAATAATGAATCTCGTATTCTTCTTTGAGATATCTTGGGAGCGCGTCATTTAATGACATCATTCTTGAGTAGTGCCCGTTACCCCAAGGGTAAATGAATTCGCCTATCTTTATCATGACTTCAAATCATTCCTGTGTAAATTTTCAATAATCCACTTTTAATGAATCCAATATATCATGAACATTATTTGGTCCTACCATAACTGATACAACTTTTTTTGTCTTTATAGCTTGATTTGCAATCTTTTGAGCTTCTTTTTCAGATGTCTTTCCATTAAATTTCAGGCTAGCCATTTTCTCTATTTTCATAATGTGTTTTTCCAAGCCAATCTCTCTGACATTATCAAAAATGTCTTTATCAAGTCCAGCTAGAGGCAGCCATGGAATAAAATTCTTCTTGAACACTTGCATTATGATGCTATTTACAAAACTGGAAGGAAAAATCAACGGTGATAGAGAAAGCGACACTTTTTTTATATTATTTGATTTTGCGACAAAACACAAGATTTCAGTCACTGCTATTAACATGATATTTTTTACACTATTTTTTATGCCTAGATAAAAAAATTCTAGCTCTATCTTTGGTTGTATGGTTTTTGGTAATATTCGATTTAAAATTTTAACGAGCTCTATTAGATTAGAATCGCTATTGTAACATATCACAATCTTGACATCAAATCCTTCTCTTATTGTTTCAAGACATGAAACCGCTGACAGCTCATCATAAACACAACAAACTATTTTCTCGTTCTGTGAATTATATGGCAAGCCTCCATGTCCTTTATCTGTAAAAATACAGATGTAACCATGTAGTTTTGTAAGATAAGCATAGATCAGTTTATCATATCTTTCTTGTGTGCCAGGTTTTGTACCAAGAGTTGTAGTTTTTTCTATCAACGACGAAGTTGCGGCAAGCTCTACATCCTTTGTCATATAACCAGCGGAATACCCTTCAACTTTTACCAGAAATCTTTCCCCACTAAGCAAAAGATTTGTTCCAATCCTGGCAATTGCTGAAACTAGAACATCAAAATCATTTTTTACCTGCCTTGCTATTGCAACTCTCTCTATTCCATACAGCAAATTTACAGTAGATGAGGCAAATACAGGATCATTTGCTTCAATTACTATAACAGAATCATCTTTTGCAATTTTACTAAATTTCTGATTTTGAACTTTTAGTATGTTTTTGATATTAGAAACAAGCAAGTCAAGTTTGTTCCTAGCAAAAACTGACGGAAAAACAATTACAAATGAATTATCACTCATCTTCAAATGTTATATCAAGTTGTTTATAATTTTAGGATAACAACCAAAATACTCTATCTCGTAATAATTATAAAAGAACAGAAAACAAGTCTCATCATGACTAAATTTACTGCCGAACAAATAGACAAGTTAAATACTGAACTTAAAACTCCGCAAGAGGTTCTCAAATGGGCCTTAGATAACTTACATCCAAAACTAGCATTAGCATCTAGTTTTGGTGCTGAAGATGTGGTTATAATTGATATGCTAATGAAGATTAATCCAAAAGCTAGAGTCTTTACATTAGATACAGGAAGATTAAACCAAGAAACTTATGATGTGATGGATGAAATTCGTAAAAAATACAACATAAACATCGAAGTTACATTTCCTGATGTTCAAGAAGTCACTGAAATGGTAAGAGTAAACGGCATGAATCTCTTTTACGATAGCCCTGGAAACAGAAAATTATGCTGTGGGATAAGAAAAGTACATCCATTAAACAAAATGTTAGATACTTTGGATGGTTGGATAACTGGCCTTAGAAGTGATCAAACACAAAATAGGAGTACAGCAAAAAAAATTGAAATTGATGAACAACACAATGATATGATAAAAATTAATCCTATACTTGCAAGTATAGGATTAATTTTTATCATATCATTGTGTTGTTCATCAATTTCAATTTTTTTTGCTGTACTCCTATTTTGTGTTTGATCACTTCTAAGGCCAGTTATCCAACCATCCAAAGTATCTAACATTTTGTTTAATGGATGTACTTTTCTTATCCCACAGCATAATTTTCTGTTTCCAGGGCTATCGTAAAAGAGATTCATGCCGTTTACTCTTACCATTTCAGTGACTTCTTGAACATCAGGAAATGTAACTTCGATGTTTATGTTGTATTTTTTACGAATTTCATCCATCACATCATAAGTTTCTTGGTTTAATCTTCCTGTATCTAATGTAAAGACTCTAGCTTTTGGATTAATCTTCATTAGCATATCAATTATAACCACATCTTCAGCACCAAAACTAGATGCTAATGCTAGTTTTGGATGTAAGTTATCTAAGGCCCATTTGAGAACCTCTTGCGGAGTTTTAAGTTCAGTATTTAACTTGTCTATTTGTTCGGCAGTAAATTTAGTCATGATGAGACTTGTTTTCTGTTCTTTTATAATTATTACGAGATAGAGTATTTTGGTTGTTATCCTAAAATTATAAACAACTTGATATAACATTTGAAGATGAGTGATAATTCATTTGTAATTGTTTTTCCGTCAGTTTTTGCTAGGAACAAACTTGACTTGCTTGTTTCTAATATCAAAAACATACTAAAAGTTCAAAATCAGAAATTTAGTAAAATTGCAAAAGATGATTCTGTTATAGTAATTGAAGCAAATGATCCTGTATTTGCCTCATCTACTGTAAATTTGCTGTATGGAATAGAGAGAGTTGCAATAGCAAGGCAGGTAAAAAATGATTTTGATGTTCTAGTTTCAGCAATTGCCAGGATTGGAACAAATCTTTTGCTTAGTGGGGAAAGATTTCTGGTAAAAGTTGAAGGGTATTCCGCTGGTTATATGACAAAGGATGTAGAGCTTGCCGCAACTTCGTCGTTGATAGAAAAAACTACAACTCTTGGTACAAAACCTGGCACACAAGAAAGATATGATAAACTGATCTATGCTTATCTTACAAAACTACATGGTTACATCTGTATTTTTACAGATAAAGGACATGGAGGCTTGCCATATAATTCACAGAACGAGAAAATAGTTTGTTGTGTTTATGATGAGCTGTCAGCGGTTTCATGTCTTGAAACAATAAGAGAAGGATTTGATGTCAAGATTGTGATATGTTACAATAGCGATTCTAATCTAATAGAGCTCGTTAAAATTTTAAATCGAATATTACCAAAAACCATACAACCAAAGATAGAGCTAGAATTTTTTTATCTAGGCATAAAAAATAGTGTAAAAAATATCATGTTAATAGCAGTGACTGAAATCTTGTGTTTTGTCGCAAAATCAAATAATATAAAAAAAGTGTCGCTTTCTCTATCACCGTTGATTTTTCCTTCCAGTTTTGTAAATAGCATCATAATGCAAGTGTTCAAGAAGAATTTTATTCCATGGCTGCCTCTAGCTGGACTTGATAAAGACATTTTTGATAATGTCAGAGAGATTGGCTTGGAAAAACACATTATGAAAATAGAGAAAATGGCTAGCCTGAAATTTAATGGAAAGACATCTGAAAAAGAAGCTCAAAAGATTGCAAATCAAGCTATAAAGACAAAAAAAGTTGTATCAGTTATGGTAGGACCAAATAATGTTCATGATATATTGGATTCATTAAAAGTGGATTATTGAAAATTTACACAGGAATGATTTGAAGTCATGATAAAGATAGGCGAATTCATTTACCCTTGGGGTAACGGGCACTACTCAAGAATGATGTCATTAAATGACGCGCTCCCAAGATATCTCAAAGAAGAATACGAGATTCATTATTCTAGTAAGGACGAAATTTATCAAAGGTTGTTGGAAAGATTTCCATCACAGAGGCAACACATTCATCAAATCTTGATGCCTACACCAATAGATGGTAAGAGTGGTCCAAGTGTTTCCAGATCATTACTTAATGTGCTTCTGCCTATTTCAAAAAATCCGCCGTTAATCAAACAGATTTCAGATTATCTAAAAGATGAAGGCAGGTTATATGATAAAGAGAAATTTGATTTGGTTGTAAATGACGGCGACATGGGCTCTAATGTATTAGCAAAGAACCGTGGGATTCCAAGTGTTTTTGTAACAAATCAATTCATGCCAAAATTATGGTCAACACGAGTTTATTTTTATCCCTCATTGTATTTTATAGCGAAACAGATTGCAAAGGCAACAAAGATAATTGTAGCTGACTCGCCACCTCCATATACGATTTGCAAATACAATCTAAATTTTCCAGATAAAATGAAAGATAAAGTGACTTTTGTTGGTCATTATGCAAACCGTAAAGTAACAACAGAAAAGTCTCAGACAGATCTTCAACGATTGATTGAAGGAACCAATTTTGGATATTGGATGAGAACTGGCAACAGAGCAACTAATACTACAACAGGTCAGAAATTTGAAGAGATCTTTCATGACTATAAAATGAGTAATGAAAGAAGACTAGTCTCACATGCAAGAAATGATCCTACAATAGACAAAGTGCTTGGAAAGGATGGAAATAGTTATTCGGTTTCTGAAGCACTTGAAAAAAAGGTAGACTGGCTTCAGATTGATATAGGATTTTTGTCTGAGCAGGAAAAAGATGCTGTCTTACAATTATGTGACTATGTAGTAACCAATGGTTCCCATACTGTAATTGGTGAGATACTTGGGATTTACGCAAAACCGATAATAGGAATTCCAGTATACGATGAACACACTAATAATCTAAGATGCGTTGAGGAACTTGGTTTAGGCATACTGGCAAGAAACAAAAAGCAGGTTCTTGATGCAATAGCACAAATTAAAAATCATGTTGACAAATTTGGCGAAAGACTAGAAAGATATAAGAAAAATTTTGCTGGAGATGGTGCACAAACTACTACAAAAATTGTTTGTGAAATGCTAGAAAAAAAGAGAAAAGATAATAATTTTAATCAATAAGTAATTCATATCTGGTACGCGGTATTCGATGGGCGAACTGACCTTTTGTTAGGGATGACGATATTAATCCGCGTACCAGAAAACCTGATGATTATTTGGGATCAAAGTGGGAACGCTTTTATGGAAAACTTTAGTGATGACAGCAGATGCCGGATTGTCCAGAATGTACTGCAAGAGAGAGAAAAGCCATACGTGAACAAAATGCTGGTAATTCAGATGTGAATCTGGAAGAGTTATTCAAAAAAATTGAGGCACCAATGAAGTTTGATCCAGTTACAAAACACTTTATCTGTAAAAAGTGTGGTTTGTATGCAACAAGAGAACAAGTAGGCGATATACGTGAAAAGCTTAACCAGCGAGAGTTAACACGAGAAGACAAACAATACGACTACTTGGAATGGTGGCAGAAAAGTAAGAAAGACAAACAAAAATAGTGCAGCTGACGCATATGGCAAAAGATATTCCAGAATGGGTTACAGATGAAATACAAAACGCAAAATTTGGTAAACCTCAGTCTATTTCAAGAACAGGCTATATTTTAGATATTTATGAGCAGGATAACAAAATAGATGCACAACTCTATGAGCCAGTAGAAGATGGCAGATACATCATAACCTTAGATCTATCAAAAAAAATCAAGCCGTCAGAGCTTCAGAAAGGAGTTGTTTATGAGTTTAGTTTTGATGTTTTCAAGGCACCATTAGGTCAAAAAGTAATAGAGTTTTTAAAAAAAGAAAAAGAAATCGAGATGGAAGCAATATATCAATTTGAATTAAAGGAGCTTGAGCTTTTAGATGTGGGTTCTAGTGCAGAATCACCACCTGAGGAAGAAGAGTAGTTATTTTTTGCGCTCAGCCTTTTTTTAATTGTAGAACTAATAATTGGATTTACAATAAATGGAAAAGTATGTTTTGCCCATACTGCTCCCCTGACCACTGACGGTACAATAATTTCAAGTCTTGATGAATTTGCTGCCCTAAGAACAGCCTTTGCTACAGTTTTTGCACTTAGTGAAGCTGGTGAATACTTTGGCATTGAGGAAAATGATGTATGATCAAAAAAGTTTGTTCGTACCATTATTGGGCTCACAACTGTAACTTTGACGTTTGTTTCTTTTAGCTCATGTCTTAGTCCCTCTGAGAAACCAAGCATTGCAAATTTTGATGCACAGTATGGTGCTATTCCTGGCAGTCCAAAGCTTGCTGCAACAGATGCTACATTGACTATATGACCTGAGTTTTGCTCTAGCATTTTTGGTAGAAAATTCTTTGTACAATAAATCATTCCAAAATAATTTGTATACATTTGTGATTCTATTTCTTCAATGCTTTGATCAGAAACTGGCCCATAGATTGCAAATCCTGCATTATTTACTAGAATATCTATTCTACCAAACTTGTCAAGTACTTGTTTACTTAGTTCTTTGACTTGAGTTTTTTGTGATACATCACATTCACAACAAAGCGTAGAAGTTTTGTATTTTGATAATTTTTTTTCTACTTCGATTAATTTGCTCTTTTTTCGTCCAACAAGTACTATGTTTGCACCATTTTTTGCAAATTCTATAGCAGCTGCTTCTCCTATTCCGCTTGATGCTCCTGTTATTACAACCACTTTATTTTTGAATTTCATACATTTTCAGGTTTTTTGAAAAATAAAGTGGTTTCTATGTATTTTTGTATATAAGATATCAATTATTATTTTTATTCGCTTCTGCTTTTCTGTGCATGACAATTCGGACATAATGCTTGACAGTTTTCTGGTGAATTATTTCCTCTATTGCCATCAATATGATCAAATTCCATTATAGTCAGAAGTTTTCTACAGTTATTACATCGTAAATTTTGTTTCTTGAGAATTTGTTCCTTCACTTGCTCTGGAAAGCCTTTACGAATTATGTCTTTCTCATTTTCTTTCTTTTCAAGACTTTTCCAATACTTTAGCAATCGTTTTGACTCTGCATCTAATTTTCTTCTAGTATTAGAATATTCTTCGCTATCTTTAGAATGTGGTAAATGGTCTTCGGGCAATGAATTGTGATTGTTTTATTGTATAATTACCTTATCGGATGATGTTTGAACATTTTCTTAGATTTTAGTTTTAATCATATTTTGAAATTTTTATTTTATGGGATATTAGTTTTGGTGTATCTGCTTAATGCAAATTTTACCAATAACAGCCATGTAATCCCTATTGGAACATAATATGTTGCAATTCTCCATGCAATGATAAGGTTCCACTCTACAGTGTTTTCTGCTACCTCAAAATTAAACGGATCAAGGTTGTTAAGATATGCTATAACACCGAATTCAGCAAGCCCAGATCCCCCTACTGTTATTGGTAGATTGCCAATTGCGTTTGCTGCCATTACTGCCATAAGCGAATCAAAAAAATCAATGACGTATCCTGCTCCATTTGCAATTGCCATAAATGATATTCCATAAAATATCCATGAGGCTATAGAGAAAAGAAAACTGTAAACAAAGATTCTTTTTGCTTGAGGTGTTCTAAGGTTTTCTCTACTCATTATACATATTTCTTCCATCCATTGATTCGTTTTTTGAATATAGTTAGCACCTTTTTCTTTTCCAAATTTTTTAATTAAGACAGACAGGCCGCTTGGTATCTGAAATGTTTTTTTGGTAGACAAGAAAAACAAGGCTACCCAGATTGTTGTTACAGTAATGCTAGTTGCAAGAACCACTCCTCCAACTACAATTGCCCCATGCAATAATGCAAGAACACCTGCAATTATTGACAATGATCCGCCAGCTATTACGTCTGTAACAATTTCTAGGATTGCAACCCATGATGCTTTAGAGGTTGGAAATCCCTTCTTGTGCAACCAGTAAATTAAGACAAATTCGCCCCCAACAAACATTGGTGTTGTAAATCTTATGAACTCGCTTCCAACCTTAACACCAGATAATTTCCAAGTAGATTCGATTGGGCCAAAATATTTCCTTACAATGTAGCCAAACTTCAAGCCTTGCATGAAGAGTTTTCCCATCATTGCAAGAACAGCTGCCAAAAACGGCAAAAGACCTACAGCAAATACATCCTCAGCTTTTATGTCAAACTGGATAATTATGATAATTAGAGGAATTGTGCTTGCAGGTATAGCTAAGAGTCGCCAGTTCATTCGATGACTTTTTTATGATTCAAATATAAGCTAATAAAAAATAACGCAAAAGATTGAAAACTATTTTTGTTACTGGCACTGCAGGATCTGGAAAATCTTTACTTGCATCAAAGATTTACGAGTATTATACAAGAAACGGTGCATTTGCTGCTGTACTTAATTTAGATCCAGGCGTTGATTCATTACCATATACATGTGATATTGATGTTAGAGATTTTGTTGATATTGTTTCTATAATGAACCAATATGATTTGGGTCCAAATGGTTCATTGATTATGGCAAATGATCTTATTGCATCAAAAATTGATGATCTTCAAAATGAAGTAGATAGAATCAATCCTGATTATCTATTGGTTGATACTCCAAGACAAATTGAACTATTTGCATATAGAACAAGTGGGCCATTTTTTATACAAAATCTGCGATCTGATGAAAAAGCAAATATCTTTCTTTTTAATGGTTCATTAATTACATCACCAATTAATTTTGTTTCAGTATCACTTCTTGCAACCTCGATTAAATTAAGACTAGATATTCCAACCGTTAATGTATTAACAAAAAGTGATCTTATTGGTGAAAAACTAAAGGATGTTCTTAGATGGTCATCTAATTTGAGAACACTTGAAGAGGCTATTGCAAAAGAATCTGATGGAGATACCTATGCACTTATCACTAATGTGTTAAGAGGCTTGAATTTGAGTGGATTTGCTCAAGGCCTAATTCCTCTTTCAAATGTGATAGGTGAAGGAATTGTTAATTTAGAAATTGCTTTAAGCAGAGCAATTAACTTAGGCGAAGAGGTAGAAGACTAGTGGTATCAAGTGTAACCGTCAAGGCTCCCTCGTCAACTGCAAATTTGGGGCCTGGTTTTGATGTGTTTGGTCTTGCATTAGATGCCTTTTTTGATAAAATAACAATTACAAAAAAAGGAAAAGGCATAAAGATCATTACTTCAGATTCAGTTCCTCTAAATCCAAAAAAGAATACTGCTGGAGTTGTTGTAAATGAGCTTGTAAACAAGTTTAAGATTAAGGATGGAATCGAGGTTAAAATCAAAAAAGGTGTTCCGGCAGGTTTTGGTGTTGGGAGTAGCGCAGCTTCTGCTGCGGCGGCAGTAGTTGCTATGAACAGGTTATTTAAACTAAATCTGGACAATAATTCGCTGGTTAAATTTGCAGGAGCAGGTGAAAAGGCCAGTGCCGGTTCAGTTCATTATGATAATGTAGCAGCATCAGTTTTGGGCGGTTTTGTAATTGTAATGGCAAATCCCCTTGATGTAATTCGAATTGAGCCACCTAGTGACCTTGTCTTGTGTGTTGCCATTCCAGATCTAAAAGTGTTAGCAAAGAAGACCAAAGTTTCACGTAGTGTTGTTCCAAAAATAATCAAGATAACTGATGGTATTGCCAATCTATCAAATGCAGCTGCAATTGTAGCAGGATTTATGAAAAAAGATCCCACACTTATTGGAAAGTCAGTCAAAGATGTGATAGTTGAGCCTGCAAGACAACATATGATTCCTGGTTTTAGTCAAGTTAAAAAAAATGCGTTAGCTGCAGGTGCCAATGGAGTAACAATAAGTGGGGCTGGTCCATCTGTAATAGCTTTTACAACAAAATCATCAAATCAAAAAAAGATTTGTGATGTCATGAAAAGAGGTTTTGCCTCATCTAATACAAATTGTCAAACTATAATCTGTAAGCCCTGTAAAGGAGCAATTGATCTCTAGCATTTTGGTGTTATTGTATTGGAAAGGGCTGTAGTAGTTTTTAGTGGCGGATTAGATTCTGTATGTACATGTGCCTATCTCAAGTCAAGATATGAGCTATATGGAATCACCTTTGCATATGGGCAACGAGCTAGTCAAGAACTAAAGACTGCAAAGGGTCTTGCTAAAAGTCTCAGACTAAAAAAACATAAAATCGTAGATATTAACTTCATGAAAGAGCTTTACGGTAAGACCAATGTCCTTACAAGCACAACACGGCCAATACCTCCAAGATTTAATTATTCAATTGTAGTTCCAATACGAAATGCTGTGTTTTTGTCAATTGCTTCTGCATGGGCATTTACATTAAATGCGTCGTTAGTTGCATATGGCGCACATAAAGGTGATGTGTTTTATCCTGATTGTCGTCCTTCCTTTTCAGAAAAATTGGAACTTGCATTAAATCAAGGAGAAATTGATGGGATAAGATCTGGAATAAGAAAGAGAATAAAAATTTGGAGTCCATTTAATGAATCGCTTTCTAAAAGCGAGTTACTAAAAAGAGGTCATAGAATTGTTGGCGATTTGCTGTTTAGAACATGGAGTTGTTATTCAAATGCGAAATTGCATTGTGGTAGATGTGAATCATGCAACAACCGCAAGGCTGCCTTTGCAAAAGCTAAAATTTTAGACAAGACTAGATACTTGAATTAGTTTTATCCTATTTACTATCTATTCTCTAGAATTGGTTTTTTTAGTATCAGCCATCTGATTATGATATACCATCCTACAAAAATTGCCCCATCTATTCCCCAAAAGATCCAGTTTTGTATTTGTGCATCAAAACCCATCTGCACAAACACACCTGTTATTTCTCTTGAAACTAGAGTTGATACTGCCAGAACTATAAAGAATTCAATGGCTAGCCAAGTCCAATTAGGCCATGACTCTCTTGGTATGTGTATGTTGTTGTGTACTCCCACATATCCTATCTTATTAGATGATTATTTATTTTTTCAGAAAGTTTTAGACAAACGAAGAAGACTTTGTGATGTTTTTTATCATAGCTATGATATCTTTTTGATCTTCTTTTCTTTCATAAACTCCTCTAAATGCATGTGTAGTCATTCTTGCATCATTTCTTACTCCACGCATCCTCATGCAGAGATGTTCTGCTTCTATAACTACAGCAACGCCTTTTACTCCTTGTGCAAATAGCTCGTCTGCTATGTTTTTTGTAAGTCGCTCTTGAATTTGTAGTCTTTTTGAGTACTTTTCTACTAAACGGACCAATTTTGAAATTCCAAATACTCTACCCTTAGGCGAATAAGCTATGTGGATTTTGCCAAAAAATGGCAACATATGATGTTCACACATTGAATAAAACTGAATGTCTTTTGCAATTACTGCGTCAGAGTCTTCTGAGAATTGAATTGATAGCTCAGAATCAGAATCATATCCTGAAAAGATCTCTTTGTACATGTCAACTATTCTATCTGGTGTTTCGCGTAAACCCTCTCTTGTTGGGTCCTCACCTATCTCAATGATTAGTTCCCTGATTAGTTTTCGTACTCTTGCTTCATCCATTATGGCGCACCTATCAATTTGTGTAATTGTGGTATTATACGTACCTCACTATAAAGAGGATGTACTATGTCATAAAATTCCAAGAGTTGTTCCAAGCTTGGTTCTTCTATACCATATGTTGGTTGTATTATAAATCCTGCAATGTCAGTTTTAGAAATTGTATCAGAAATTCTCTTGATTAGTTCTTTAAATGACGGCAAATCAGTTTTTGAGCTAACTACGATTTTGATGTATGTTATTTTTTTTAATGAAACAGATAATTTAAGACATTCAAACGCATTTTCCATGAGTGTGGAATAGTGTTTAGGATCGACAAATTCAGAGTCTTTGGTTTTAAATTCAATCTTTACAAAATCAATAAACGGTAAAACCTCAGAAAATTTAGTAGAATCAAAACATGATGATTCAAGATAAGTAGGAATGTTTTTTGATTTTACGTATCGTGCAAGTTCTCTAACTGCTTCGTGTTGAATAAGCGGATCCCCTCCTGTAAAATTAACTTTGTAGGTTTTGTCTTGTAGTTTAGATTTTATCATTTTACAAGCTTCTTCTAGTGAATATTCTGTACCAGAATTCATTGGAAGTGCTTCTATGGTATCACAATAAAAGCATGTAAAAGGACAACCTGCCAGTCTGACAAACAGTGTCTTTGTTCCATAAAGTATTCCCTCGCCTTCTACTGATGTAAATATCTCAAACAGTCTTACTTTCAAGGATTTGATTATGAGTGGTTGTTATTTATTCAATAAGATTGTATTTGTTATGACATTACTGGCTCTTTTGTATAAAATAAACCAGAGATGAAAAATACTACTCCCAAGATTCCAATTAACCCGCCAACAAATTCCACTGTTTCGCCTAGATCTATTTCCATTGGAGCCCACAAAAATGCAATCAATGCACCAACTACCATCATTGGTATGCCAACACCAACAGTAATTCGTTTAGAAGCCATGCACGATGGACCTCTTTTTAAAATGTATATGAAGTTTGTGTCAGATTATTGAAGCATTCTATACAATTTCTTAAGTGTCTTTTCAACTTCAGAAATTTTGTTTAATGCATCTTTTGGTGAATTCTCAACTTGAGATTTTGCTTTATCTAATAATGAAAGTGAATTTTTGATCCAACGCTTAGCAGCTGCATTTTTGTCTGCCTTTACTTCTAGTTTATGTAATTCATCCTCTAATTGTTGAATTTTAAGTTTGATTCTTTCTGCTTTTGATTCTGAGAGAGACTCGGATCGTAGAGAGTTAGCTTTATCGTTCTCAGTTTTTGCGGAATTTTCAATCTCGCTAACCAAGTTATTTAGCGTGTTAAATAATTTGAGTGCATTTTCAAGCTCACCTTTTGAAATAAGGATTTTTAGCTCAGCAAACATGCTTTTTGCCCTATCAAGTTTGACTGTGTCAGCACGCTTACTGGTTGACATCTTGTCTAATTTCGTTTCAAGATTGTTAATTATTGCATCTATTCTACTTGTTTTTGATTCGTCGACTTGATTTTTAAGTGAAATGATAATTCTAGTTTGTTTTGCTATTTGACTTGAATTGGCTGCTTTAATGAGCTGCAGTTTAGAGTCCTCTAGGTTTTTGGTTATGTTTTCTGATAGACCAAGATCTTTTGCTTGTACAATGAGTAAGTCTACTCGTTGTACTTGCTTTTCAGCAAAATCCTTTACACGTGTGGTCTTTTTTTGATCTGCGTCATTTTTGAGTGTGTTATAGACGTCAAGTGTCAATGATTCTAGTATGTCAATGGTTTTTTCCGCAGATTCAAGATCTCCGCTGTTGTAGTGGTTTCTTGCAGTAGTTATCAGTTCATCAAGTGTTTGAAAATCAATTTCTACACCATTTCTTTTTGCTATTTCCTTAAGTCTATCCACATACTTTTCCATTCTGTCAATAACTGGTTTTACCCCATATTGCGTATCTGTATCCTGTGCTAACGCAACTTCGGCAACTTGTCTTGCTTGACTAATTTGTTGCCCTATTTCTTTAAAGATCTTCATTGCAGCCAAAAAGTGAGTTCTTGCTGCTTCAATGTTTTCTTCTTTTGCTGCATTTGTTAATGCATCTAGTTCAGCAGATCCCTGTTCGTATAGTTTCTTTGTTTCATCTGGTATTGATTCTGTGTTTGAGAGTTCAAATTTTATGTGTTCTTTTGCTTGCATTGCAAGTCTAACTAACGATTCTGTTTCTGATTCAGCATAAGCACTGGTTGTGATGGTGCCTAGGAAGGTGGCAATCAAAAATAACATGATAAGATAGGTTTTATTCATTATTACTCACCAGTTATACCATCCCTTAATTTTACCAAGTTTTGTGATTCTTTTTTTTCAATCTCAACTATTCCCTCTCTTTCTAGGCGTTTTACTGCTCTCCACATAGTTGTTCGTGGTTGAAGGAATTTCTTACGTAGCTCGCTTTCATATGCTTGTCCACCATTATCAGAAATAAATGAAATCAGCTCTTTGTCATCATCTCGAAGACTAGGTCTTAGTCTAAAGATTGTTTCTTTGTCAGGTATTTTGAATACTGTTTTTTCTTGCGTCGATGTAACAACTAGTGTCTTATTGATGCTTTTTCTTTGTTTTAGAATTAAAGCGACTGCTATAGCTGCTGCAGCTACAGCAATCATGACAATGTAATTGGTTTGTAATGAGTTAGATGTTATCAAGGTTTCTTGTTCTTGCGTTGCCAAGTTTTTTGCTTCGTTTGCCAGATCCATTGCCTCAGTAAATCTTCCATTATCATATGCAATTAATGCATCATCAAGTTTAGTATCTGCTAGTGGAGTTTGTATTCCACTGTTTTTTATTTGCTCAATTGAATTTCTTGCTTCATTTATTGCATCTAATGCAGTCTGGGCTGAACCAGATACACCAAAAGAATAGCTAATGTCGGTATGACCTGCGGGTAACAAAAGACGTGATTGCTCATCAATTATTTCTATACTTGAAGGAATTGTGTTCATTCCAACAATAACAGTATTTTTTGGCATGAGCACTGTATGCTCTGATGGTATGTCTATAGCAAATGACCAGATCTTACCATTTTTTGATACAAGATCATGTGTATCATAATCTATTGTAATCATCGAAGCCCCAAATGTCTCTATTTCTGCTATATCATCTCTGATATTACTTGTAAGTAAAAGTCCATTTTCATCTTGTGCGACAAAATTTTCTATTGTTTTTCCAAACAATTTTACAGTAAAGTCAGGAGAAAGTGGATCTGTTTCTGTCTGATAAAAGATGTGGGTTGAACCATCTTGATAAATAGTAAAGTCAATAGTTCGAAGGGCACTAAGAGAGTTTTGAATAGGCATGCCTACGGCTAGTACAACAAGGCCTAATGCGATTATAGGCAGCTTGACCATTGTTGTGAGGATACTTTTGATCCTTACAAAAATGATTCCATCCTCTGGAAGAGGTTCCTGTGAATTACACAGTACCAATTGTGGGTTCATACACTAGTACCTTAGATTCATGGATTCTACCAGAGACTGGAATTTTTGGAATTCTTGGAAGAATTGGACGCCTTTTTCAGTAACCATATACCTTCTGTTTCTGTCATCTTTGATTGAACCTACTAAGCCAGCATCGACTAGTTTTTGGCATTTGTCTAAGACGGCGTAGTGAGAGAGGTTAGCTTTTCTTGATATGGCAGAAACGATAACTCCGTCACGGCCACCTGACATGGTTACATCCAAAATGTCACCAATTATTCCCATCTCGGATCTGTATTGTTGTTTTGACATGTCATCTATACGGCGAGTTGGTTAATCAGGTACATTTTGAAACCTTAAAGCGGAACGCATAGCGGAACGCCTGTTTCACCTTCTAGAAATTGTAAAAATGGCTGTTTTTTATGGCGCGGGCAAATCGCAAAAACCAAGCGATCTAATGCTATAAAAAGGAGTTTTCTGGTTTTTAATATTCATTAATAACTTTTTATTCAATGTAATTCTCATAAGTCGTGATAGGTATGTTTGATAGATTCAGGAGAAAAAAGGATGAATCTGAAGATGCTGGTTTTGAGATGGTTGAAGAAAGACCAAGTTTTAATCAAGACTATTCTGAATCATTTTCTTCAGATAGGCAAGAATCAACCAATGAAGAAAGAGTAACTGAGAAAGCAAATAACACTGCTCCGGTTGAAACACAGCCACAAAAAAATTCGTCTGTTTCTTTGACAAGTGAAATTGGAATAAGTGCATTGATGGATAAACGTACCAGACTAGATGAGGCGATTGATTATGTTGGGTTGATGATTAAAAATCTTAAGGATAAACGTACAAGGTTGGAAAAAGACATTGAACAAGAATCTGTTGACATTAAAAATCTTAAAGAAAAACTCATGAAAGTAAGTGAATACATTGAGGAGGAAAACCAGGGAATTCAAAATCTCAAAATGAAAAGATCTGCCGTTGAAAAAGAGGCAGACGAGGTAGGGAATTTTATAAGCAATTTACGAAACAAGTTGTCAGGTATAGACAGAATTATAGATGATGAAGGTAGCAAAATAAAGTCCTTCAAAGAATCAAGGCCCAAACAAGAATAATTAGCTATTTGAAAATTTAATTAAAAAATTTAAAAAATGTAAGATATTAGGTGAATCGTGTAGATGACGATATAGAAGATGATTGTATAGGCATTGATGGGAACTTCTCATTTATGGAGGCTTCTGCCACTGCTGCGGCTTCTTGCAATATCTTCTCTGATTCTGCATTTGTAGTTTCGTCTACACCAAATGATGCATCACTACTCTGGAATGTCTCAGTCATCAGGCCACTAAGCATTTCTGTCATTCTATTCAGTTCCTGATCTGCGCCTGGCATGAACTTGATTAGTGAAGATTTGAGACTCTTCATCAGTCCAATTGTTGGCATAATGGTTACAACTGTGTCGCCAAGGTTATGGAATGTGGTTAATCTTAGTTCGATTTGTTCAAGAGCTATTCGTGCATTTCCCAAGATTCTACTTACTTTACGAATTTCAGCCAGCTCGTTTGATAATACTTTACTAGTTGATGTGTCATGTTGTTGTGTAGCGGCAACAACTCTCTGGAATAGTTGTTCGTCTCGTTGCTTTAGTTTAGTAAGCATGTTATCTAACTTTCCAATTTGCAGTTGGAGTCTTTTGATGGCTGTTTCAACCCTAGGTTTTAGCGCGCCTTTTGGTTTTATGGCGTCGTTAATTCGTTCTCCTAATCCTGGTGTTTGTGGTTTAGACCATTTGTTTTGAAAGCTAGTCACGTCACATGCTGCAATATTTGATTCTTAATTCAAGATGTGAATTATACTTAACAGTACACTAAATTTAGCTAACAAAAATTAGGGAGATAAGAAATTTAGTTTAGACCTTCAGTAAAGTCGTTCTCTGTGGGTGAATCTTTCTGATGTGATTCGGTATTCCCGATGGAGTGTTTATCAGTTCACCACAAAGTGGGCACTTTTCCATTTTATGCTTGTGAGTTAGAGCATTCGTATTTAAATATTTCTTTGAAAGGATTTTTCGTTCTAAGATAGTAAAAAAATAAACAAAAAATCAAGTTTTGTTAAATCTTTTTATTTTGAATCAAAATGAAACTTTTCATATTTTATGACGCAGATAGTAAATGTCAAAGACAAATGTCCTCGTTGTGGCAAAGGTTCGATGTTAACTGATGGAAATACAGGTGAAATGTTTTGCTCAAAATGTGGTTTTGTAGCAACTGAAAGAGTAGAAGAAGAGGGGCCTGAGTGGCGCTCCTTTACACAAGATGAACATGGAGACAGAGCAAGGACTGGAATTCCAACATCGCTTGCTATGCATGATAAGGGTCTTGCAACAATAATTGATCCTGTAAACAAGGATGCGTCTGGAAAACCACTAACTGCATCAATGAAAAGTACGATTGAACGCCTAAGAACATGGGATAGCAGAAGTCAGGTCCATGAACCCGTAGATC
>JBQTJY010000016.1:0-11375 GCA_052386635.1 Nitrososphaerota archaeon | reverse complement strand
GTCCCAGAATTTGGCACAATTGCAGTCATGATTCTAGCAGTTGCGATCATATCAATAATTGCAGTATCTGCAAGATCTAGACTCAACGTGTTACCAAAGTACTAAAAATCATCTACTTTTTTCATTTTTTAGTTCTGATTAGTAAAGGAAATATACGATCAGACATCAACTTTTTCGTGCAATACAAGAAAATTTACTTTGCACTACTTTTTTTGTCAATATCATTCATCCCAGTTTTTGCGCAAGAAACTGAAGTCTGTAATGTTGTAGATGAATTAATTTGTGTAGGTGTATCTGAAGGATTTTATGAAGAAGGTGATACTGTCGTTGTAGCAGGTAAGGTCAGAGCAGTAATCCTTGATTCACCAGTGTCACTTCAAATTTTCTACGGAGAAACGCTTGTTCAAATTGATCAGATTAGTGTTGCGCAAGATGGTACATTTACAACAACATTAATTGCAAAGGGACCTCAATGGGCCAAAGAAGGAACATATCTTGTGCGAGCAGCCTATTCAGGCAATATCGCTGAGACAAATTTTGAGTTCAAGCCAGCAGAAACTGGTGTGACAACAACTGACTTGTTTGAAGTTGATGCAGGAAGTTTTGGTACATTTGATGTGCCATACACGATCAATGGTGGTACAATAAAAAATATTCAAGTTGAGCCAAAAATTTTAGGTCTAGTTGTAACAATAGAGGCTGAACGTGATGGCATAATAACTATAGAGTTGCCACGATCGTTTATTGATGCAAAAAAAAGCGATAAAACAGATGAAAGATATCTTATTTTTATTGATGGCTCAGAAATTACTTTTGAGGAAACTGCAGCTACTAGAGATTATCGTACTCTCAAGTTTGCATTTGAGAAAGGAGATACACAAATCGATATAATCGGCACTTTTGTAATTCCAGAATTTGGAAGCTATATCATAGTGACATTGGTGTTATCACTTTTGACATTGATTATGATTCAACAAAAAAGCAAGTTACTAACTAGAATTTAGTTTCAAAGACCATACTTTGTCTTAAATGGAGACACTTCACGTAGTTCTTTTACAACCTTTTTTAAAATATTCACAGTTGTATCAATTTCCTCAAAAGTATTAGAATGCCCCACAGTTAGCCGTAATGAACCTGTAATCTGTTCGTGGGAAAAACCCATTGCTTTTAGAACATGTGATGCCTTTTGGATTTTGACAGAACATGCAGAACCTGTAGATGCCGCAATCCCATTTTCATCCAGCTTGATAATTAGATCTTCACCATTTACTCCAAGAAATGTAAAATGTGCATTGTTTGGAATTCGTTTTTCTTTGTGCCCGTTAAATGAAACATGTGGTATTTCACCAGTTATTTTTGATACAAGAGAATCACGCAAGCTCTTTAGATGTGCAATGTTTTTTTGAAGATTTTCTTTTGCAAGCTCACATGCTTTGCCAAAACCTACAATGCTTGCAACATTTTCAGTCCCTGATCTAATCCCATTTTCCTGTCCCCCTCCAAGAATGAGTGGTTCTATTCTGAATCCTTTTTTTATGTAAAGAGCACCTATTCCTTTTGGACCATTGATCTTGTGCGACGATATTGACATTGCACTCAAGTCTAAATCCTTGACATCTATTGGGATCTTGCCAACTGCTTGTACTGCATCTGAATGAAATGGAATTTGTTTTTCTTTACAAATTTTTGATATCTCTTTTATTGGCTGAACTGTACCGACCTCGTTATTTGCAAACATTATGCTTACAAGACATGTGTCTTTTGTAATCGCATTTTTAACATCCAAGGGATCAACTAGTCCGTCAGAGTTCACAGGCAAAGAAGTAACCAAAAATCCATCCTTTTCAAGTTTTTTGCAGGGTTCTAAAACCGCCTCATGTTCTATTGATGATGTGATTATGTGACTTCTTTTTTTGGCATATGCAAATCCATACAGCACAATATTATTGGATTCTGTCCCACCAGAAGTAAAAAAGATCTCATCAGCTTGCGCATTAATTAAGCTGGCAATTTGTTTTCTTGCGTTCTGGATAGCTTTGTTTGCAGTACGACCAAGCTTATGGATTGATGATGGGTTTCCATACTGTTCAACTAGAAATGGAAGCATTTCGTTGAAAACATCTTTATGAATTGGTGTTGATGCTGCGTTATCTAGATAAATCAATCCGCTATCACGTTGATCTTGCCAGGTTTATAACCGTCAGGATCAACCATAACCGAAATAAAACCAATCTGATGTAGTTTGCTTTCTAGATCCTTTAGTTTTAGTTTGTCTGAAAGCAAATGTAGTTCGCCTAATCCAAGCTCTATTTTCGCAACTCCGTCTAAATCTCGTACACGTACTTGTTTTGCGCCAGTTGCCTGTTTTACCATTGTTTCTGCAACTTCGATTCGTGCAAGTCTTTCCATCGTTACTCTCTGACCCCAAGGAATGCGTGATGCCAGACAAGAATTTGATGGTCTGTCATAAACTGATAAACCTGCCATTTTAGCTTCTTCTCTTACATCTTGTTTTGTAAAACATGTCTCAACAAGTGGGCTCTTTATTCCGTTATCTGATAGTGCCTTGATTCCAGGTCTATAGTCTGCAAGATCATCAATATTTGTTCCATCAACTATTACATCTATTCTGTGTTGCTTTGCTAGTGCATCAAGATGTGTTGCAAGCTCTGTTCTGCAGTAAAAGCATCGATTTTTGTCATTTTGAACAAAGTTTTCATTTTCAAGTTCGTCATAAGATATTATGATGTGTTTTATTCCAATTTCTGCACAAATGTGTTTTGCTGAGTCTAATTCCTCTTGTGACAGAGTTTTGTAGTCTGCAGTTACTGCAGTTGCATCATCTTTTAATTTTTGAAATGCTGCATATGCTACTAGTGCACTATCCACTCCACCAGAAAGCGCAACAAGAACTCGTTTCTTGTCACCAAACCAGTTGACTAGATTTTCTAGCTTTGTCATTTTATGATAGTTCCTTTTTGATTATGTTTCTGATCAACTCTTCTGTTTGCTTGTATGATTTGTTTAGTGATTCAGCTACTGATTTTATGTCGTCTGACTCTATCTTGAAGTTTTTGTCTTTTCCAATTATTTTGTAGCGTATTGGAAATTTTTTGTCTTGGATTGTGATTGTTGTCTTGATAATAGATCGTGGAACTATGAATCTTTCAGAGGCACGAACTCGTATTCCCAAAGTGCCTGTTTCAGAAAACAGCAAGTCAAGAACAGAATTTATCGAATCAGCATCACATATTACCGAAATCAAATTAGTTGGTCTGCTTTTCTTTGTTATGGAAGGAGTTATAGTAACATCTTTTGCACCTTTTTCCATAATTTTTTCTAACATATTGCCCAGTACTTCGCCTGATACATCATCAACATTTGTTTCTAAAATTATTACAGAGTCACGTTCATAGTTGGTTGTCTTTTCGCCATGTACTATTTTTAGAACGTTTGGAAATTCGTCAAAGTTCTTTGTGCCTGCACCATAACCTACTGTACTTACCTTTAGCTGCGGATAAAATTCTGAACATTTTGTTGCCAGATTTACAAGCATGCTTGCACCTGTAGGTGTTGTAAGCTCGTCTTTTACTTTTCCACCAGAAATTGTTATTTTTGAGTTTTTGAAAATTTCTAGAATTGCTCCGCCTGGATTTGTTGTAACTCCATGGGAAAAGGATAGAGTGCCGCCACCAACAGCTACAGGTGTTGTGATTATTTCATCATCAAAGTATCCCAAGTCGTTTAATGCTGTGGCAGATCCTACAATGTCTATTACAGTATCCAGTCCAGAGGCCTCATGAAGATGAACAGATTCAATTGTTGTTCCATGAACCCTTGTTTCTGCAGCTAAGAGTGTGTCAATGGCGCTAGTTGCAAATGATTTTGCTTTTTCTGCCAGTCCCATCTTATCTGATGCTAATTGGATACATTTTCTAATGTCTGTTCCTTTTCTCTCAT
The DNA here is from genome assembly GCA_052386635.1 of Nitrososphaerota archaeon. Classification (GTDB taxonomy): domain Archaea; phylum Thermoproteota; class Nitrososphaeria; order Nitrososphaerales; family Nitrosopumilaceae; genus VHBM01. The sequence continues at coordinate 7,415 of JBQTJY010000016.1, read as the reverse complement.
CTACATTTTCATCAATATCAAGAACTATCTGTGTAGCTTGTATTCCATGTTTTTGTACTTTGGTAAAATCAATATTTTTGATTTGAGAGTTTTTTAGATAATCTTGTGCAAGATAAACACCATCTATTATTTTTGATTTGTTTGCGCCAATATTTACAAGAGCACAAAGTAACATGTCTCCAGAAATTCCAGCTATTTGCGGATCAATTACTGTTACCATAAATTGCAAAACGATAAAAATGCATATAAATTCTGTTAGAAGCTTCAAACACTACATTAGATTTAATTATTGAGCAAATAGACGGCAAAATATGATTACAATAATTGGTTCAGGCAAAGTTGGCGGTGCAGCTGCGCTATTTACTGCACTAAAAAGACTAGACAGAGAAATTCTATTACTTGATGTAGTCAAAGGCTTGCCGCAAGGCGAGGCAATGGATCTAAATCATATGCTTTCAGAACAAGAAATTGATGTCAATATTCACGGATCAAATGACTATTCTGATATGAAGGGCTCTGATATTGTAGTTGTTGTTGCAGGATCTGGTAGAAAACCAGGCATGACTCGCATGGATCTTTTAAAAATTAATGCTGGAATCGTAAAAGATGTTGTCGAAAATATAAAAAAATTTGCAAAAGACGCGATAATCGTTCCAGTTACAAATCCGTTGGATCCAATGACTCATGTAGTCTACAAGATCTCAGGATTTGGACGAAGCCGAATTTGTGGAATGGGCAACATGCTTGATCTTTCAAGATTCAAACAATTCATCCACGAAGCAACTGGTCATTCTCGCGACTCAATTCAGGCTCTAGTGATAGGAGAGCATGGCGAAAACATGTTGCCGCTAGCTAGATTTAGTTCAGTTTCTGGAATTCCACTTGATTCAATTTTACCACAATCAAAGCTAAACGAAATTGTCAAATCAACAAGAGAGGTTGCCGCAAAGGTAATTGAGCTAAAGGGTGCAACGGTTCATGCACCAGGCAATGCAATCTCTACCATAGTTGGCGCCATTTTGAGAGATGAGAAGCGAGTTATTCCTGTAGCAACTCCGCTTGATGGGGAATATGGATATAGTGATGTTTCAATCGGAGTCCCTGCAGTAATTGGCAAAAACGGCGTTGAAAAAATTATCGAGCTTGAGCTAAACAGTGAAGAAAAAAAGTGGTTTTCAAAAGGCGTTGATAGCGTGAAAACTGCGATATCAGGTCTTTAATTTATAAGATTTTTAACTAAAATCTATAGTAGCAAGACATGGAACTTTATGATATTTTACAGTCATTAAGTTTGGGAAAAATTTCTGTCTCAAAAGCACAAAAGATGCTTTCTCTTCACTCAATTGATAAAATCGAAGACTATGCCAAGCTTGACGTTGGACGAAAACACAGAAAAGGTATTCCTGAAGTTATATTTGCCGAAAACAAACAGCCTGAGGAAATCAAAAACATAATCAAAAAAGTTTTGACAAAGTCTGATTGTGTTTTGGTTTCTAGATTGAAAAAAAATGATTATTCTAAGATAATGAATTTTGCAAAAAAAAGCAGGTTAAAAGTAAAGACGGGAAAAAATTCTACTTCGATTCTAGTTTACAAAAAGGATACAAGAAAAAACGGTGGGAAGGTAGGAATTGTTACTGCAGGAACATCCGATATTGGAATTGCTGAAGAGGCAAGACTCATGTGTGAGGCAATGAATTGCACATGTATTTGCAGCTATGATATTGGAATTGCTGGAATGCATAGGATGTTTCCTGTTTTAAAAAAACTAATCTCTGAAGATGTCTCATCTATAATTGTAGTAGCTGGAATGGAGGGAGCACTCGCATCACTTGTTTCATCACTTGTAAATATTCCAGTAATTGGTGTTCCAACATCAGTTGGATATGGTTATGGAGAAAAAGGAGTAGCTGCTCTAGCTTCAATGTTGCAGAGCTGCTCACTTGGCTTGTCAGTTGTAAATATTGATAATGGAATTGGGGCAGGTGCAATAGCTGCAAATATTGCAAACATGGTAAAGACTAGACATCAATAACACCAAGATTTGCAAGCTCACTTCCAATTCCAAACCCAATTAGTGCAATTCCTGTTCCAAGTCCTGCCATCTCAATTCCACCTTTGATGATGTTTGTATTTGCCATCCTTGATTTTACAGCACCTACAACAAATGATGCGCTTATACTAATCCCAATTGCAATCAAAAGCGGTGTCCAACCTTCTCCAAACAAAAATGGAATAATTGGCAACATCCCACCAAGTAAAAAGGATCCAAACATCCTAAATGCACTTTTTAGTGGATGGCCTGCAATATCCAGGTTTAGGTTTAGCTCTTCTGTTAGCATTGTTTTAAGCCAGACTTTTTTGTCAGATGTTATTTTGTTTACAATCATTTCAAGTTCTTTTCCCACAAAGCCCTTTTCTTTGTAAATGTCTTCAATTTCTTTTCGCTCAATGTCTGGCTTGTTTTCAATCTCCCAGTTTTCTCTATCAATTTCAGACTTTAGCAGTTCACGTTGTGATTTTACGGCAAGATAGTTTTGTACTGCCATTGCCTTTGCACCAGTAAACATTCCAACCAGTGCTGCAAGAATAATAATATCAGAATCTACATTAGCTCCACCAACTCCTGCAGCTATGCCAAGTGATGTGTTTATCCCATCTCCAAAACCAAACACAAAATCCCTCATCGCACTTGATTCTTTTAGATGAGGCTCTACATGCCTTGGTTCTGTAACATCTTTCATAATAGTTGTTTTATCAGCTAAAAAATAAGTGATTTTATTCAAAAAACTTGTCGTAAATGATTTATATCATATCGAAATGAGAGAGTTGAAGTTGGCAGGCAAAAGGATTGTTCTTACTGCGGATCGCAGTCTTATGACAAACTATCGTGGAAACTTTCTTTATGGTTTTATTGCCTGTGGGCCGTATGAGCTTCTTCCTGAATGGGTCTTTGATAAGGTATTTTGCCCTGCAGTTGAGACGGACCCTAAAACTGGCGAGGCAAAGGTAGCTCAGGTTGGTCTAAGGCGTGTTGAAAGCGCCTTACTTCAAGGGTACAAAAGAGAGGAGGTCTTTGTTGCAAATCCAGATTATCTGGAAAAATCAATTGGTCCTGACACCAAGGTTGTTGGGATAAATGTAATGGATCCGCTTGGGATGGCACCTGTTACAACTACAATGTCGCCAGAAAAATTGTCTTATGTTGCAATGAAGTTCAAGCGAATGTGTGCTAAAATAATTCAGCTAAAGAAACAATACAATTTTCATGTTGTGGTTGGAGGAAATGGTGCATGGGAGCTTGCAAAATCAGATAGAATGAAGATTCATGGACTAGATACAGTTGTTGTTGGTGAAGCAGATGAGCTTGCACTTGACTTGTTTAATGATTTAGAAAAAGGCGATGCACCAGAGATGATGCATTGCTTTGTTAAAAACATACAAAACATTCCAATCATCCAAGGACCTACAGTTAACTCACTAATCGAGGCAATGCGTGGATGTGGTAGGGGATGTGATTTTTGCGATGTAAACAAGAGATCAAAAAAAGACCTTCCACTTGAAAGGCTTCAGTATGAGGCAAAAATTAATCTTGACTATGGCTTTGACTCGATATGGCTTCACTCTGATGAGATGCTGCTTTATGGTTGTGATAACAAGGACTTTCAGCCAAACTATGATGCTATAATTGAATTATGGAAAGGACTTAAAGGCCTTGGTGCAAACTTTATTGGCACAACACATATGACGTTTTCTGCAGTTGTAGCTGATCCAAAATTACTACATGACATGTCTGAAGTAAATGACATGCACAAAACTGGCAGATGGCTTGCAACAAATCTTGGAATTGAAACTGTGGCGCCAAGAATGGTCAAAAAACATCTTGGCGTAAAGGCAAAACCGTTTTCAACAGATGAATGGGGATGGGTTGTAAGAGAGGGCGCAAGAATTCTAAACGAGAATCATTGGTTTCCTGCTGCTACAATTATCATTGGCTGGCCTGATGAAACACCTGATGAGACGCAATATACAATTGATATGATGACAGACTTTAGGGCTACAAACTTTCGTGGCCTTGTTGCACCTTTACTTTATCAGGACTTTTCTGAGAAAAATTCGATGCATTTTGGTAATCTAAATGAGGCACAGTTTACGCTGTTTTGGAAATGTTGGGAAAATAATTTGAAGGTAATTAATGATATAATCCCAATAATACTTCGCAACAAGACCTATGGTCCACCAATGAAACTAGTCATGTATGGCATGATAAAGGCAGGAACATGGGCAATTATGAGATACTTGCGAGGCTTGTGTAAGGATCTTTTCAATGGAAGACTGCCAGAAGAAATTGTTGAAAAATATGCAAGAAGCAGATCTGTTACTGCGCCACTATACACAAAATAGATGTTATAGATTTTTTAGTGCTTGATCAACTAGCGTATTTCTTTTTGGAGTCATTACAATAAAGTAAACCTTGTCTGCTCGCTCTATTGCGTTTACTGCTTTGTAAGAGTTTGCGTTAATATCATACTCTAGAATTTTTCCGTCAAGCTTTCCTTTTGTGTATATCAAAAGATAGACATCACCAGTTGATGGACTAAGTGGGATTATAGAAAATACATAGCCTTTGTACGAATTTATCGGCATTGTATTTTTCATTGGTGGAATAACCGATGCCATGTACCTGAAGATATCTTCAACTGTATCAAACTCTTCATACTCTACATGCATTATTTTTTTAGAAATAGTTTGAATATAATAACTTAGGGGACTTTTTGGTGTGTTTAGCTATGTAAATTGATATCCAGATAATACAATAGTTGTAGAATAAAAAATTGTGATTTGAAAAAATTACTTTCTATTCTTTAGCTTGAATACTATCAATGCTGGTGCAACAAAGTACATTCCAATATTTAGTAGTATGATACCAATGCCATATCCTAACATTTCAGCTTCTGAATCAATATCAACATACTGAAGCAATGACAATGATGATAGCAATGGAGTTATTGCAAACTTTACAGTCTCCTTAAACATGGGGTTTTGTCTTTCAAGATCAGCTACTGCTGGTGAGAATGAATAGTAGAATGAGTTGAATGCAGTCATAAATGATGTGCCAGATGCAGTTGATAGTACTGTGTTATCTCTAATTTCTCGCAAGAACTGGACTTGGGGTGCAAGCTCAGAGCCAAATGTTGCAGTAGCAATTAGACATCCACCGCCTTCTTCTTCAGGTTCTTCCACCTGTTCAGGCACACATTGTCCATCTACTAAAACAGTACCTGCGCCACAGACTGGCTCTTCTACTTCTGGCTCTTTATCCATGCACTGACCATCTACTAGAATTTGGTTTTCTCCACATTGTGGCCCTTCAGTTTCTTTTGGTACACATACACCATCTTCTAATTTTTCATTAAGTCCACAAGTTATTGGTGGTGGAGGCTCTTTGTCAATACATGCTCCGTTTACCAATTCCTGATTTTCTCCACATGTCAATGCCTCACCACCTGTAAACTGAAATGTTACTTCAGCCGGTTGAGAGCCATACTTTACTTTAGCAGTATATTCACCTGATAGCTTCCATAGCGGTCCTGCAGCTTTAAAGAGTGCCTCATATTCGCCTGTATCCTCATTAGGTGATACCTGTGCGATACTTACTATGGTACCAAGTGGGTCTAAGATAATTACTGTAACAGCAGTTTTGTCAGTTCGATCATAATCTTTTATTGCACCTCTAATTGTCACAGTGTCACCGCCTTCATACAACGGAGCTTCAGACTCAGCAGTCAATGGTGCGACATTGTGACTTTCAGAAAATGCAATTCCAGCAATGCCAGTTGAGGATACTATTCCAATTAACATAACAATTGCTAGGTACCTCAGTATCTTCATTGCTTGCTACTATGCACAATGCAGAGTATTTATATATTCTATGAAAGAAAAGTTGACTCGCTTATATTCGAATTAGACTATTTTTAATGTCTTAATAAATATCAGCAATACTTTTCTCAATTTGTTGAATAATGTTTGTGCAAAGAACTAGAGTTCTGCAAATTTCTTTGATTGCAATACTTTCAGCTTTTGCAGTTGAGCTAGCTTTTGGTCTATACTCTAACAGTCTTGCCCTGATAACAGATGCCACCCATGCCCTCCTAGACAGTGTGGTAACAGTGGTTTTGCTTTTGGCAGCTAGACTAGCAATAAAACCACCAGACGCAGAACACACATACGGTCATGGCAAGATAGAATCGCTTGGTGGATTATTTGGTGGAATTGCAATTTTGCTTATTGCGATATTTTTTATTTATGAGTCAATAGTTCGTATGCAAAGACCGCCTCCATCTGTTTTGCCTGGAATGTTTGCCATGATTGCAGGGTTTTACACAATAGGTATTGATGTTTTTAGAATTTCGCTTCTCAAAAAAACCATAGCAAAGATTGGGGGGGAAACACTCAAGGCTGACTTTTACCATGCATTCATGGATCTAGGCTCGACAGTTGTTGCAATAACTGGCATTGCGCTAGTTACGATTGGGTTCTATTATGGCGACTTTATTGCAGCACTGATTTTAGGTGTACTGCTAGCGTATCTTAGCCTAAAGCTAATCTACAAAACATCATCGGATCTTACAGATATAATATCGCCAGATTTGGTAAGCCAAGTAAGGTCAATTGTTTCAAAAACAGATGGGGTTCTAAGCACAGGAGCAATTCTTATGCGAAAATCTGGTGATATAATATTTGCAGATATTACAATATCGCTTCGTGCAGATGTTAGCTTTGATAAGGCACATGAAATTAGCAGTAAAGTCGAAGGCAACATTAAAAATTCTATTCCAAACTTGAAAACTACAATTCATTTTGAGCCAAGTTGGGAGGATGTGCCACGTGACTCTAAAATACATGAGCTAGTTTCATCAATGAAGGGCGTAAAGGGAGTTCACAATGTTAGCTCCTACTCATCTGAAGGAAAAATTTTTGGTAGCCTTCATGTAATGGTTGACAGAGAAATAAATCTAGAACAAGCCCACAAAATCTCAGAAATAATTGAAGAAAAAATTCAAAAAAATATACCAGAAATTGATCATGTTACAATTCATTTAGAGCCTTATGTTACAGTTCCACAAAATTTCAAAGTTGAAAAAAAAGAAACTGAAAAAATTGTAAAACTAATCAACGAGTATTCTGAAATAAAAAAAGTCGGACGAATTGTTACACTAAACTTCAAAGATGTGTTAAAAATTGATGTGGATTGTTCTTTTGATAAGAACTTGTCAATTGAAAATGTGCATGACGTAACATCACATCTTGAACAAAAAATTAAAAGTAATTTCAAAAACGCAATAGTTACAATACATCCAGAACCGCTTTAGATCAAAATACTTGTAAGATACATTACTAACATACCAACAGCT
>JBQTJY010000015.1:0-7625 GCA_052386635.1 Nitrososphaerota archaeon | reverse complement strand
ACCGTGGATTCTGTCATCTCCCGATAGATTTGCATAATACAATCACACATTCAAATTACTTAAACAATCATAGTTTTGCTTAACATATGTAAGATTCTCTTTTTTTAGCAACAAAAATAAAATTGATGTAGGAGTTTAGCAGCCACTCCAATAGTTACTATTTTTTAGAAATTAACTAATAATTTGTCTTCTAACCATACAATTTCTAACGTAATGCATTACAACCTGGTATAACGTATTACAAAATGTACAAAACATTACTGCGGTCCAAGCAACTTGTTACTTGAAACCCATCCGGTCCATACCAATACTAGATTTGTTTTTGGTTACAGAGTAAATAGACTCAACTTATGCATTGATGGTTCACATAATGGTCAAATAGTAGAAGTAAGAGTATTTTGGGTTAATGAAAAGGCTGACAATATTCATTGTTGTATTGCTTTCATTTAATTTACAATTGGTTTTAGCTGCAGATGGATCTGAACCTGTAGACAAATGGTTTGATATAGAAGATTATACTTTTTGGGGAATAATTGTTGTAGTGGGAACTTCTATAGTTGGTTTTATGTACCAAGCAAGGGAAAATGAAAGAGCCAGACAGGAACGTAATTTGTCTGTAATTGCAAGCTATAGTGGCCAGATAACAGAATTAAAAAATAAAGAACGTGCATTGAAAACAAAAAAAGATTGTGAAACGTATGCACAGAATTATTTAGACTTGATGGATCAAATTGCATACTTGTGTAACAAAAAGCGTGGAATATCTCAAGAGATTTCAAGCTATTTTGAAAATGAGTTTGGATATGCACTTACCTTATTGTGGTGGTTACAAAAAAATGAACTTGTGGTAGATGAAACAAGCACAAATTTATTCGAAAAAAATGGAGCCCCAAAAAAAATTATTTTTAATGATACCTATGCTAATGATTATCCAGTAAAATATAGTCTAAAATCTGAGTTAGAATCTGAAAAAGATCCATTTCCCTGGCCTGATCTGATCATGTGGAGCCTCAATATAACGGACAAACAAAATAAGATTACTCCATTTGATGAGGATCAGCTTCCTGAAGCTATGAACGATTACAAAGAATTACCTGAGGATGATGTTGAAGGTACTCTAGAAGTGGTTAAGGATTATAGTCAAAAATTAACTGAGTTGGAAAGAGAGGAAGCAAAATTAAATGATGTTTTAGAATGTGAATTATACGCAACTTCATATTTGGATACGCTTGATTCTATTGCATACCTTTATCGTACAAATGCCATTTCAAAAACTGTCGCAGATTATTTCGAAAATTATTTTGCATATGGATTAACAATGATACAATGGTTGGAAAAAATGAAACTTGTAGATAGCATACCGATTAAAGATAGCGGGGAGACATTAAGTCTTGACAAGTGGGAGACAAAAAAGGAAGTCAATGTTGATAGATCATATTCGTGGCCTGATCTTCTTAATTGGTGTAAAACAAAGCACGTTGAACCATATCCTTCAGATCAGTTGCCACCAAAAATGACAGAACTGTTACCAAAAAAATGAATATTGTTATTGGCCATTAATCAATTCCACTATTTTTGTAAAAAAGTTTTATTTTTTATTGAACAAGTATTTCGATAAATTTAGTGAGTTTTTTGTCTAATGGATGTTTTTCTATCTCTGCTTTGATCTTGTCTGTAATTATATAATAGTTGTTTCCAAATATTTCCTTTAGTATTGCGTTAAGATGTTCTGGATGACTATAGCAATCAGAAAACCTACAATAATAATCTGCAAATAGTCTTTTTTCAACTAGCAAACATGTTTCCTTGCTAATGTCAAGTAATGTTTTTTCTATGATTACAGAGACTAGATCTCGTCTCATTCGTTCTTTTGGCGTCAACGAGTTATAACTTTGATTTTGCGAGTTTAATAAGATAGCGGAATTTAATTTGGAATAATCCATATATAATAAATTCAAAGATTGTATTGCAATGCAATCATTGTTTGAAAATAACACAGCACTATGGAGATTCGTGGTTGGAATTGGTTTCATATTGTGTGCAATTTTCATAGTCAATGAAGTGTTTTTGGTTCAGGATAATCTGATGAATTGGATGGTGGCAACTATGGAATCAGGTGTTGTCCAATATGACGAATTGTTCCAAAAGGCACACCTGCTGGTCTTGATTCCAGCAATTTTTACTTTAGAACAGGTATGAAAAAGGATCTAAGTATCACAGTGGCAACAGATTTTTTCATGATTGTTCTTACAACTAGGACAGCTTATAGCGCCACCAAAATGACATCTACAGTCACAAACTTGTTTCATGTCTTGTTATCCTTATGCTAGTAAATATTTTGTTATATAGATAAAGAATGTTGGAAAGATAAATTTTCAATTGGTATTTTAAAGGTCAGAATCAAACTACGAAAATGCCGCGATTTGAAACAGGAAAATGGGATCTGTCCTGTCTTGCTAAAAATCCAAACAGCCCTCAATTTACACAAAAGATTCAAAATATTGAAAAAAAGATAAAGCAGTTTGAAAAAATAAAACAAAATCTGACTCCAAATATACAATCAAAAAAGTTTCAAAACGCCCTCCATGATTTAGAGGAGATTTCAGAAAATATTAGTACGGTTGCAGGCTATGCACATCTTTCCTATGCCGCAAATACACAATCAGATGAGGCCACATCGTTTGTAACAAAGATGACAAAGCTGGCGGCAAATATTGAAAATCGCACACTCTTTTTTGATCTATGGTGGAAAAAAAAGATTGATGAAAAAAATGCAAAAAGACTGATAAAAGATTCAGGTCAGTTATCTAACTATCTAAGATACAAAAGGCTCATGGCAAAATATTCCCTTAGCGAACCAGAAGAAAAGATCATAAACACGCTTGATGTCACTGGCATTTCTGCACTTGTCAAGTTGTATGACAAGATAACAAACGCTTTTGAATATTTTGTAAATGTAAATGGCAAAAAGCAGAAAATGACAAGAGAGGAGCTTGCAAGCCTTGTTCGAAGCTCAAAACCAAAGATAAGAGAAGCAGCCTACAAGACACCACTTGGTAAATATTTTGACAACAAGGGTGTGCTTGGTGAGATTTATCAAAATATCGTACTAAATTGGAAAGACGAAGGAGTTGAAATCAGAGGATTTTCTTCGCCTATCTCGATTAGAAATATTGGAAATGATGTTGATGATAAAACTATAGATTCTCTCTTAGAGGTATGCAGGAAAAATACTTCTATATTTCAAAAGTTCTTTGTACAAAAGGCAAAGCTGCTAGGATTAAAAAAACTTCGCCGATATGATCTTTATGCCCCTGTCACAACCAAGATTAAAGAAAAAAATTATTCCTATGATAAATCTGTAAGACTGGTCTTAGATTCACTTGAAAAGTTTAGCCCAAAATTAGCAGATTTTGCAAAAGATGTTTTTATTAAAAAACACATTGACTCAGAAATCAGACTAGGAAAACGAGATGGTGCATTTTGCAGTACCATATCGCCAAAAATTACACCGTATGTTCTTGTAAATTTTACAGGAAAGATACGTGATGTGTTTACGCTTGCGCATGAATTAGGTCATGCAGTACACAGCAAGGCGGCATCAGACAAATCAATCTTGGTATTAGAAGCACCATTACCTCTTGCAGAGACGGCATCAACGTTTTCAGAATTGTTACTATATGATAATTTATCAAATATAATATCAGATGAGGAAAAAAGACTATTGCTTGCAGAGAAAATTGATGATCTTTATGCCACCATACAAAGACAGGCATTTTTTACGCTTTTTGAGACAAAAATCCACAAGCAGATAGCAGAAGGCACTATAGTTGATGAAATATCAAAAACCTATCTTCACAATCTCAAAGAACAGTTTGGCAGCTCTGTTAGTCTAACAGATGATTTTTCAATAGAGTGGAGCTGTATCCCACACTTTTATCATACACCATTTTATTGCTATGCCTATTCATTTGGAAATCTTCTTGCATTATCATTATTTCAAAGATACAAAATGGAAGGAAAGGATTTTGTTCCTATTTATCTTAAAATTTTGGGAGCTGGCGGTTCACAAAAACCAGAATCACTACTAGCTGAGCATGGATTAGATATTAGTTCAAAAGAGTTTTGGCAAGACGGCTTTGATTATGTAAAAAATCAAGTAAAGATACTAGATTCATTAAACTAGTTTTTAAAAATGGGGCTGGCAGTCTACGCATCGACTGCCAGTCATTGTTCCCCTTCGGTTTGAATCGATGTCAAACTGTGTTTCTTTGAGAAGAATTTAAACCTTTGAAAATTATTTTGTTATTTTTAATTCAAAGATTAGTAAGCTTAATACTTTCAATGGCAATATGGCCATTTTGTGTACAAACTTGCAATTTTGATGTCTGTTGCAGTTTTTTTACTTTTTGCTACAAACTTTGTATATGCTCAAAAACCACAGCTTGCTACCTTTCAAGAAATTTCGCAAGTAATAGTTGACCAAAAATTTTCAAACAATGTTACTGCCTCAGTTACTCTTCAGACTACAAGCAATCAGGAGATAAGAATTCCATCAGAGCTTGAAAGAAAAATTCTTGATACTGAAGGACTAATTGCAATCGTAGTAACAAGTGAGGAACGTTGTATACTTGGAGTAGAGTTTGATTCCTGTATTTTGATAAATATCTCAAGGGAGGGAATAGAAGGTGGAATTACTGCCATTCAAGATAGGGCAAAAGAGGTAGGAGATTCACTTATTGATGAGCTAAACACTGCATTAGACACAGATGCAAAGTTTCATTCAGTTTTTGTCCATTTTCAAGATGATGCAAATGTTGCACTAGACACATCAGGTGTAGTATCTGGCCGCGGTACTGTATCTGCAGTATATACAATGCCAAAAGAAGATACTGCATCAATGTATGAAAAGATTACATCTATTCTTCTGCCTCAAGTTATCCGAGATTCGGGTGGTTTTTACAATACAGCAAAGAATCTTGCATTACAGCCAAATGCCAAAATGACATTTTCAATTCTGCCGCAAAACCAAATTGCGCTTTATCAGATAAAATTAACAGTTGATTATCCAAATAGTGCAGATGATGTTAAAAAAGTGGATCCTTTAAAATTTTTAAAAACAGAAAAACTTGAAAGATCAAATTATTTTTCACAAGGATTCTATCCACTAAATTCATTATTTCAGTTGATAGTGTTAACACAGGAGCCACTTAAGGTCAAGGAAGTAAATAGCAAGATAATACCAACTATACTAAGAAATGATGAGAAATTTCCAGAAGACATTACTCAGAAAGGATGGAGCTTTATCTCAGAGTCAGGAGACAAAATAGAGGCAATGTACCTATTTGGAAAAGACTTTGTTGCAACAAATGATGAACTTGTCTTGACACTAACATCTGCTGATAGTACAGAACCAATCAAAGAAAACATTACAAAATCTAGCACGCAAGAAATTGATCGATCTCAAGTCTATATTATTGCTGGAATAGTAGCAGCTGCAGCTATTGCTATTGTGTTTTATCTAAAAGGATTTAGAACAAGACATTAGAAAATCATTACTGCTGCTGCAAATACTGTGGTCCATCTTCCTTGCTTGTCTCCAATTGCAGTCTGTGTAATGTTGCTTGTTTTGTAAATTTGACCTGATATGGTCCATTGTTGTCTTTTTTCATCCCAGCTCTTATCAAAATCGAATGGGATGCCAAGAGAGGAGGCAAGCATTTGTGCTGCAATGTCTTCTGCATAGTCACCTGCCTCTTTTTCCGTTTGGCCAAATGATTCGTATTCTGAAAGATATCCATAATGGGTTTTGTCTGTTGGTTGGGCTACGCCAACTGAAGCTGCGATTAATCTATGAGGCTCGTTTGTTTGGTTTCTAGAATATATGGTAAAAAGTATCTGCCCTGGATCTATTAGTTTTAGCCCCTCTGTTTTTGAGATTAGTTTTGCATTTGGCGGAAAAATACTTGATATTAGTACTATGTTTGTTCCTGCAATACCAGCATCCCTTAGCGCATATTCAAAACTAGTAAGTCTGTCTTCATGCACACCTTTTCCTCGTGTTAAAAACAGTTTTTTTGGAACTAGATCCAACAAATCTTAAACTTTGAGAAAATTTTCATTATTTATACTTTGATTAATGACAAATTAGTTTAGTTGTTTTAGTGTTTCAGCTATTTCTTTTCCATGATTTTCAACATCAATGTCGCGAAAAATTTTTCTTATTACACCTTTTTTGTCAATGATAAAGGTTGAGCGCTTTGCAAGACCTACAATATTTAATCCAGCATATGCCTTGCAGGCTTGTTTTGTTGGATCGCTTAGATGCAAATATGGGATGTTGTATTCTTTAACAAACTTTTTTTGGTCTTCAATTGTGTCAACTGAAATTGCAAATAAGACAGAGTCGGTTGCAACTATATCAGAATATGCAGATATTACGCTTTTTGCCATCTTGTATACCTTTTTTGAAGGACATGCAAAAAGATGGTTTTTTGGATAAAAACACAATACTATGTTTTTTTTATTTTTAAAAGAAGAAAGACTGACGGTACTCCCATCGCTAGCACTTAGTTCAAAGTCAATGGTGTTATCTCCTTCTTTCATTAATTTATGGTGAAAAATCCTCCATATAGTTATATCAACGGATTGACCTTTGTGCATCTAGCACATTTATAGAATGAGTCAAGTATGGCAAAACATGGATTTTAGTCATGTAACTGCATTATTTGCATTGGATGAAATTTTACAATCAGAGAGTTTTATTATTGGATACTATGTTTTCACAGTTGCAACATCGCTTATTCTAATCAAGGAGACAAAGAATAGATTTTATGATCTAAAAAAAGGAATAAAATCAATAAAGTTTGCACCACTAGCATTTGGAATTGTGTTAGGCTATGTTCTTTTTGCATACCAATATGTTGATTCAATTCCTGTTTTGAATTGGAGCTGGCTTGGTTACAATATTGCCTTTGGCCCTTTTGCAAATGAAGGATTCTGGGGGATTTTGCCATTCATCCCAATCTTGATCTACATGTTTATTCACATAAACTATGTCGAGGAACTATACTTTAGAAGAACAAAAAAGATGGTGATTGCATGGGCACTTGTTCACATAGCAATGGGCATAAAGGTGCACATGGCAATAATGCTAATACCTGTAGGGTTTCTTTTCAAATATATTTATGATAAAAAAGGTCTGACCCATTCTTATGCCATGCATTTTGCAACAAACATTTTGATTGTTATAACATTATTTCTTTCGTTTATCCCGTAACTTTGGTTCTTGGGTTAAAAACACATAACCAAACAAGCCTCCAAGACAAAGGTTGATCACCCCAAGAAATACAATCATGAGATGTGGATTAGGACCATAAAGGCCATAGATTATTCCCCATCCAGCAGTTCCAAAAAAAAGTGCCATCAAGATCTTTAGTCTTTTTGGCTTGATGTATCTCATCGACGTTGCTCAAGTAATTACGATATTAAAGAGTGATGGTATCTTGACAACATTTTAAACTGTCCAAATTTTGTTGTTACATCGTGCCAATGTAGCTCAGCCTGGCTAGAGCACTCGCCTTGTAAGCGAAAGGTCGCGAGTCCAAATCTCGCCATTGGCTCCA
>JBQTJY010000014.1:0-9490 GCA_052386635.1 Nitrososphaerota archaeon | reverse complement strand
GTGATGCATTTAAAATTACTACAATAAACTATAAAGAAAAATGGAACAAGAGACAAATTGATAGAATACGAAAAAAAATCCAATTTTTGTTAAATAATGAAGAAGACTGGGCACAACCTATTGATGAAAATTCACCTGTTAATAGATATAGATTCATCTCAAAATTCATAGAGAAAAACGATGTGGTTTTAGATATTGCGTGTGGTAAAGGAGGAGGTTCAATTATACTATCCGAAGTTGCAAAACAAGTTTACGGTATAGATTATAACCTAAATTACATTTCTTATGCAAAATCAAAATTTAAAAAAAATAACTTAGAATTTATACATGGGACTGATGAATTTTTAGAAAAAATGCAATCAAAATTTGATAAAGTAGTTAGCGCACATACGATGGAACATGTTGATGATGATGAAATTTTTCTAAAAAGAATAAAAAAAAGTTTAAAAAAAGATGGAAAATTGATTTTAGATGTTCCACGATTTTTCCCATATCCTTTAGGTATACCACTATGGCCAGTTCACAAACGTGAATATAGTAAAGAATCACTAGAAAATATTTTGAATAAAACTGGTTTTGAAGTAGAAGCTTCCTATGGAATAAATAGACGAAATTATGTAAATGTGGAAAATGCTAGGGATTCTTTTTTGTATGTATGTAAGAATAAAAATTAATAATAAAAAATATTTTTTAATAGAACCCACGTTTCTATTTTAAATTAACAATTTTCTTTACAGCATCAACAATATTTTCTGTTTGTATACCATATTTTGTTGCAAGATCTTCTGGCGATCCTGATTCAGCATATTTTGTAACTCCAATATTATACACTAGTACTGGATATTCGTTTGTTATAACCTGACTAATTGCTGAACCCAGTCCATTTCTAATATAGTGATCTTCTGCAGTTACAGCACAATTAGTTTTTTTAACAGATTTTAGTATTGTTTTTGTATCAAGTGGTTTTATGGAGGTTATATCAATAATTTCTGCGTTTATTTTTTCTTTTTTTAATAATTCTCTTGCTTTTATTGCGCGATGAACCATGATTCCAGTTGCAAATATTGATACGTCATTTCCATCCGCTATAACTGTATCAACACCAATCTCATATTTTGTTTCTGGTGGATATATTACTGGTAAGGGGCTTCTCCCCGTACGTAGATACGTTGGTTTACCATTTTTTAGTGCTGCTTCTAACACTGCTTCCAGTTTATTTGCATCACAAGGACTAAGAACTTGGACACTTGGATAAGTGGAAAATATTCCTAAATCTTCGATTGCATGATGGGTTGGACCATCAGGACCAGTGTCTATACCAACATGGCTCGATGCTATTATGTAGGGTAAATGTTGCATAGCCACACCATTTCTAAATTGAGCAGCAGCCAACAATGAAGTAAAAACCGCGTACGTTGTTACTATAGGAATTCTTCCAGTAGCAAGATGATATCCTGCTGCTACAGATACCATATTTTGTTCTGCAATACCACATTGAATAAAACGATTAGGAAAGTGTTTTTCAAATATAACTGACATTGTTCCGCTTTTTACATCAGCATCAAATAAATCAAAATTTGGATAACTTTTAGCAAGATTTGCTGCCGCCATTCCAAATGCATTACGTAGTGATACTAATTCTCCTATTTTGAAAACATAATCTGTAAATTCTGTTTTCTTTATTTTAACTGTAGAATTCTCTTCTCTATTGACATTCAATTTTAGTAGAGGCTCGAAGCACCTAACATCAATTTCTTTTGGAAATTTCATTAACGAAATTTCATTTCTAGTTAATTCGAGCTCTTTTTTTGCTTGGGAATAATCTGTATCTGATGGTCCCCAACTTCCATGGGATTTGGCCGTATCTTCCCAAATGCTTACTCCATGTCCCTTTTTTGTATATGCAATTATTATTGAAGGTGAATCTTTTTTTTGTTTAACAATTTCTAATGCCTTAACGATCTGAAAGATATTATGACCATCTATTGCTACTACATTCCAACCAAATGCTGACCATTGTTTTTCAGGATCTTTTATTGATAAAACATTGTCAGTTATATCGTCACTAAGAATATTGTTATAATCAAAAATTGCAACAAGATTATCAAGTCTGTTCTGGACAGCAAATCGTGCTGCTTCCCACGTTTGTCCTTCTAAGTTATCACCATCACCAATCAGAACAAAAACACGATTTTTTTTATTTTGTCTTTTAAAACCTAGTGCCATACCACAACTAGCAGAAAGCCCCTGTCCCAAAAAGCCAGCAATATATTCTACACCGGGAGTTATTCGTTCAGGATGTCCTTGCAAAATTCCATTTACTTTACGTAACTTTTTGTACTCTTCTTTTGAAAAGAATCCCTTTTGACATAAGATAGCATACAATCCTGGATTGCTATGACCTTTAGATAGTATGAAACGATCTCGTTCTTCCCAGCATGAATTTAAAGGATCTATTTTAAGTTCATAATTAAAAAGAACCGAAAGAATCTCTGCGGCAGAAAATGAGCCACCTAAATGTCCAGAACCCGCATACTTGAGCATATCTAAAACATCATTTCTTATGGCATTTGCTGAAAGGTAAAGGTCTCTTGCTGTTTCTTGAGTTATATTCATTCTTCTGATGTAGATTTTTTTATACTAATATCTCTATCATCTTAGTTCATCCAAATGTTTTTTATTATAATTACCTCGAGAACAAATTATGAAATTGAGTGGAAAAGTAGCTTTAGTTAGTGGTTCAAGCAGAGGAATTGGAAAAGCAATTGCTACTTCATTTGCAGAAGAAGGTGCGTCAGTAATTGTTACGTACAGAAAAAATTATGAACTAGCTAAAGAGGTTGTTAGCAATTTTAATGATTTTTTGATAGTAAAGTTAGATGTATCTAATAGAGAGAGTATCAAAAATGTAATTAAAAAAGTAATCAAAAAATACAATAGGCTTGATATACTTGTTAATAATGCTGGTATAAACAAACCAGCTGATTTCGAAGATATTACAGATAAAAATTGGGATCTTATTATGACCACTAATCTTAAAGGACCGTTTATGTTAACGCAAAAGATATTTCCTATTATGAAAAAACAGAGATTTGGCAGAATAATCAACATATCGTCTGTTAGTGGACAATATGGTGGTCCAAGAACAGTACATTATGCTGTTTCTAAAGCAGGTTTAATTGCCTTAGGACATTGTTTTGCACGTTTTGGTGCTACATATAATATCACATCAAACAACATTGCACCTGGATTAATTACTACTGAAATGGGAAACAAAATGATAGAAACGAAATTAGGGAGAAAAATTTTATCAAATACTCTTCTTAATCGTCCAGGGACTACTCAAGAAGTTGCAAATATGGCTGTGTTTCTTGCATCAGATGATTCATCCTATATTACTGGACAAACCTTCAATGTTAATGGCGGATTATTGCTTAGTTAATTGTACATAGATAAAAATATCCTCATTCTATCTGGGGGAAGAGAAGCAGTAGAAGGAATAATTGCTGCAAAAAGGATGGGCATAAAGACAATTGTTTGTGATGGCAATAAAGATGCACCTGGCAAATTTTATGCTGATGAGTTTATTGTTGGAAATATTTATGACCCAGATGAAATAGTGGATGTGATTTCCAAATATTCAAAAAGAAATACAATAGATGGAGTAATTACAATAGCGAGTGACGCGGTAAGATCGGTAACTGCTGTCGCAGAATATCTAAATTTGCCACGAAACAAAATGGAAACCGCTATTATTTCTACAGATAAACTTAAGATGAAAGAATGTTTTCGTGAGCATTCTATTCTGATACCAAAGTTTACAGCTATTAATAATGAAATAGAATTAATCGATAAAATGAAAAATTTCAAAAATGCTGTTCTAAAACCTGTTGACAGTAGGGGTTCTCGAGGAGTTATTAGATTGAATAAATCATCAGATTTGAAGAAATGGTATGAGTATTCCGTAAAATTTTCACAGTCAAGAAGATTAATTTTAGAAGAATGGCTTTCAGGTCCACAGATAAGTACAGAATCATTAGTTATTGATGGCAAAACATACTTGTGTGGAATTTCAGATAGAAATTACTCTAATCTATCAAAAACATTTCCTTTTCTAGTGGAAGATGGTGGAGAAACTCCCAGTAAACATTATCCAGAAATTAAAGACAAAATTCAGCAAGTATTAGATAAGACTGTAAAAGCTTTAGGACTTAAAAATGGAGTGTTAAAAGGCGATATTGTTTTAAAAAATAATATTCCGTATATCATAGAAGTTGCGACTAGGCTGAGTGGAGGGTTTTTCTCCACTATAACCATACCATTAGTATATCATATCAATTTGGTTGAAAAAGCCATATTGTTGGCATTAGGTATGAAAATTGATCCGCCTTCACAACTCTTGAAACATTACTGTTATGAAGCACAAAGATTTTTTTTTCCACAGCCTGGCATTGTTAAAAAAATATCGAAACCAAATCATAAAAAGATACCAGAATATGTAAAATATTTTGAATTAAATGTTAGGGTTGGAGAAAGTATTGGTACTATTGAGAATCATCCTATGCGAAAGGGTAGTGTTCTTGTTTCCGGTACATCACGCAAACAAGCAATTGAGAGAGCTAATAGATTGATAAAACAGGTTAAAATTGTTACACGGTGAATTTGCATAAATTCGAATTTAGAATAACATGAATCTTCAGAGATAATTTACCATTTGAACTTCCTATAGCACATATTATAAAAATTAATTTAATTCTTTAGGTTTTTTATACAAAGATAAAAAACGAAATAATAAACGTCCTTTTAACGAGGCTTTTTTTTGTGGATATACTTTTTTATTTTGTAACCATAATGAGTGAAATTCATACCAAATTGAGAGTAAATCTGACCCCATCTCTTTAATTTGCGTGATGACTCGAATTTTTGACGCTGCTTGATGATCCCAATTAATTGGCATCTCCTTTATTTTGAGATCAAGACTGCACGCCTTAACTATTATTTCTGAATCAAAGGCAAAACCAGTCGTATGAATTTCATTAAAGAGTTTTGGAATTACTTCTTGTCTAAATAACTTGAATCCACATTGTGGATCATAGATTTGAATTCTAAATAGCAACCTAAAAAATTTAGAATATAAATGAGAAAAAACTGTTCTATAAAATGGTCTTTTGATTGGCGGTAGAGTTCCACGTATAATGCGTGATCCAATAACAACGTCATTATTAACAATTTCATCGAGTAGTTTTTCAAATTCAGAAGGATCTGTTGCCAAGTCAGCATCCATAAAACCAACATTTTTTTTTGTGGCAGTAAAGATGGCCTTAGCTATTGCTCCGCCTTTTCCCAATCTTTCTTTGAATGAAATAAGTTTTATTTTGTCATATTTTTGTTGAAAATCTTTTATGATATCTATAGTATTATCCGTACTTCCATCTTCTGCTACTATTATTTCAAAATCATACTGTTTTTGCGTACAATATTCTATTGTTCTTTTCAAGCATTTTTGAATTCTTTTTTCTTCATTATGTACTGGAATTATTATTGAAATTTCTGATTTTGAATTCATTATAATACAAACAATTTATTTTAGTTAACAAGTAATAATAATACATAAAAAAATAAAACAATATTTGATTTTTCTAATTTTTTTAATGTAATAAGATTGAACAATATGTGTGGGTGATAAATTTCTAGAATAAATTAGTATCTAATCAAAGCCAGAATAGTCAGATATTGTATGAAATGTATGAAATTTATGAAATTCTGTATTATGGGATTAATTCAAAATAAACTTTACAAGAAAAATTATTGTTTCTGTTTTTGTTATATCAATGAATTATTTTATAGATAATCATGCCTGTTTTATTAGAATGATAAATGACTTTGAAATTGTCTGGTATTTCTGGATTGGTTGGATCAGATAAAATTTTTGGAATGTTATGTTGTGTTTTATTTTCTGTTAATGGTAGTAAACCACTAATTGGAGAATAAATCAAATAATCTGGTAGTGGTTTGTTGTTATCTCTTATATCTATTGGAGGGTGGCTTGCTTGATTCGTGATATAAAGCTCGTAATCAGACCAATTTTTTCTTGTAATATAATTTTCTATAGTATCATTTTCTGGTCCTTCTTGAAACGAAGCACCAATTAAGTTACTGTTTGCATAATAGGCATAAAGTTCAATTCCTCCCATTACATAACTATCTTTAATTCCTGGTTGAGCAGCTAAGATGTCGCCAATTTTTTTAATTTCGAGTCCTGCAGGCTCTCTAGGTTCATTTTGTGTAAATGAGCCAAAAAATTCCTCAATTACATTACCGCTGTATGTTTTAGCATATAGATAATTTTCAGTAGACTTGTAAGAGTGTCCAAAATTTAATGCAAAAACAAAAAGTAGCAAAATTAGGGGAATTAAATAAGTTGTATTTTTTGTTTTAGTTTGAGAGGTTCTTTTAATTTTAGAAATTATTTTAGGTGTTACTTCAATAAAAAATATTGAACTTAAAGCAGGAAATACTATCCAACTAGGCAATAAATGATCAGGCTTTGTTACAGGTGTGATTGAAAAAACTATAAAATAGATTATAGGTGCAACCAATATTGGTTTTAAATTATCATCAATTTTGTTGAAATTTAAAATTACTAAACTAATTATTGGTACTATAAGCAAAGCAAAAAAATGAATATTGATATCTCCAAACAAATAAACAGAAAATAAAGTACCCAAAAACGTTCCAGCTAAAACTATTAAATTTTTCTTGTCTAGTTTAATTTTTATCAAGTAAATTAAACCTCCAAAAACAGGAATTAAGCCAAGAAAAGGGATGGGTGGGATTGTTGAAAGATTGCTTATGTGCTCAAAATTAAATAATCTACTTGGATTATGATAAAATAGGTTATAAAAATAATTTTTTAAAAATAAATTTGGATCAATGCTAAAAATAGCAGCTGATTCTTTATGTACTATTTTTTGTTTTATTTCTTCGATTAGTTCAGGATTCTTGTACTCTGAATTGTAAAAATAACTTACTGTTAGATTTGAATCTATAAGAACCCCATGTGTATAATAATTGTAAATAAATAGAGGACTTGCTGCAGCAACAAAAAATAGTATTAAAATTGCGATATACGATAAATTTATTCGAATTTTTTTATCATGAATTAATAAAAAAACTATGATTGCTAATAAGATAATCAAACTTTGATAGCGGAACATAAAAGCAAATCCCAGTAAAGTTCCAATAATTATTATGTTGAATAATTTTAATTGTTTTTTTGTAATATGATAAAACGATACAAATATCAAAAATATTGGGATGATTTCACTTACTTCTTGGATAGAGAGTGAATTTATTCGTGGAGAAAGTGCTACAAACAGTTGCCCAACAAGAGCTATCCTGGCACTGAAGATGTTTCTTATGATATAATACGAGAAAAAAACAATTCCAGTTCCAGAAAAAAGCGAAATTAGCTTGGCGTTTAAGAATGAATCTCCTGTAAATGAATTTAAAAGAGCATAAAATACTCCTGCGCTCTGAGGTGCATTAAATATGTACACATTCTTTCCACCATCAGCAAGTATAACCTCACCTAGCCTAGAATAGAGAACATAATCTCCTACTATCCAATAAGGATGGTGAAAAAATTGTACATAAAAAATTATTAAGAAAAAACTTAATGTTACAAGTAATGGATATTTTTTGGAATCAAAATTTTTAACAAATGTTAATTGATGTTTCATGAGTCTGAGTAAAAAAATTGTTATTTATAATTAGTGAAAGATTTTTTCCAAATAAAAAAAGTTGCTACATTAAAAATAACTCGTATCTTAAAAATAGATACAAATTTACAATTGTAGCGTGATTAACAGTAACTGATTTTAAAATAAATCAACTTTAGTGTTATACACACTTATAATGCGATTATATGGTAGTCGGAGAAGATCATCTCTCATAAAAAATTTAAAATCAGTAAAGATTTTTTCGTATTGTGATTTTGTTCTAATGAATTTACCTCTGTCCAGTTTTATAAGTAATTTAGCGATAGGATGTTGTTTTTCGATTTTAATTGGATCAATGCTGATGATAACAGATCCTTCTATAGATTTTAGTTGACCAATCAGGTTTTTAGAATTTTCATCATCAATATGATGTATAACGCCTATTAATAAAAAAACACAGTTTGTAAAAGATAAATTATTAATTTTTGTGATGTCATGGTTATAGAATTTAAAATGTGGAAATTTTTTTCTGGCACTTTCTATGTATTTTTCTGAAATATCAATTCCTACATATTTTGTTTTTTTATCAAAATAAGAGGCAAATGCTGCATCACCGCAGCCAAGATCTATAATTAAATGATTTAGATAATTTTTTTTCAAATAATTTGATAGTATGACATAGATATCGTTACTTTTACTAGCAAGGACAGATTGTGAAAATCTATAGATTTTTGGATATTTGAGTAATTTTTCTAGGAACATTTGATTTTTTATTTTCGATTAGACATTAATATCAATGTGATTGTTTAGTTAAATAAATGAATTTTCAGATGACAGTATCAAGATTTAATTCTCACAGATATCCTATACTAGTTAGTTTAGGTTTTTTTTTAATTACAGCAAGTGTAGCATTTTTTCATCACACTTATTGGACGATTTTTGATCAGGATGGTTTGATTTATTTAATTGGTGGCAGGCAAATCTTAAACGGTGATGCGGCAAATGTTCAATTTGTAAATGCAGGTCCAGCAGGTCCTGTTTTATTTGCAGTTTTAGATTCTGTTTTGGATGATGGCTTTTTTGCTATAAAGCTAATTTCGCTTTTTTCTGGAACTGGAATTGTTTTTTTCTCGTATTATATCATAAGAAACATCTTCAGTGCCAGGATAGCTCTTGTTGGGCAACTGTTTGTAGCTTTTAATCCGTGGTTTAGTATTTTATCAACACAGGTACTAAATGACTTACTTTCCGTATTTTTAGTGGTTTTTTCATTATTTTTTCTTACCAAAGAGAATTGGAAATTTTATGATCTAATGATTGTTGGATGCCTCAGTGGGCTTGGTTTTATGATAAGATATCAATCCATTCTTGTTTTGTTTACTGCAATCGCTATAGTATCATTATCTCAAAGAAAATTATCGATGAAAATTTCATACATATCCTTCTTAATTGGGTTTTTCTTAATTTTAGCTAGTCCTATGTTTATTTTTAATTATATTAATTATGGAAATTTTTTAGACTCTGATTCAAATTACTACATTGCAGCTCATTCTAAATACACGACGATGGAATGGCAAGACCAGATATTCTCAGATATAGGTAAAGACACGGTGAAAGGTATTTTCCTTGATTTTGATATAACTTTAAAAAATTATTTTTATAATCTATTTTATGGACTACCAAATAACTTATTTGGTTTTGAGAATAGAGTTAATGTTTCTTTAATTACTGCTATATACATTGTTGTTATTTTTACAGTTCTAGGTGGA
>JBQTJY010000013.1:0-2487 GCA_052386635.1 Nitrososphaerota archaeon | reverse complement strand
TGAGGAGTTGCAAAGGTTTTGTGTAAATTAAGATGCATCATGTCAAAGCCCTGTTCTTTTGGTCTGCTTATCCCAAGAAGAGCATTCATGTTTGCACCATCACAATACATCAATGTTCCATTTTGGTGTGCCAGATCCTTTATCTCCAAGAGATTTTCCTCGTAAAGACCAAGTGTGTTTGGATTTGTTACCATGACAAGGGCAACATCAGAACTAATCTTCTTTTTTACTTCGTTAAAGTCCATGTTTCCTCTAGAATCCGAACTAACTGTGATTGTTTCTAACTTGCACATTGCAACGCTAGCCGGATTTGTACCATGAGACGAATCTGGAATGATAACCTTGGTTCTTTTTTCATTTTTATTCTCAAAATGTCTTTTTGCCATCATAATCCCTAAAAGCTCACACTGAGATCCTGCAGCAGGTTGAAGCGAGATATCATCCATGCCTGTAATTTCCTTTAATGCCTCCTGTAATTCCCAGATTACCTCTAGCGAGCCTTGAGAATATTCGACAGGTGAGCGTGGATGAATTGATGCAAATCCTTTGAGTCTTGCCAACTCTTCGCTTACCTTTGGATTGTACTTCATTGTACAGGATCCCAAAGGATACAGGTTGTTGTCTATTCCAAAATTCTTCTTTGATAAGTTGGTGTAATGTCGTACAATATCTGTCTCATTTACGTTTGGAAGGGGAAGATTGTCACGTATTAGCTCACTTGGTAGATCAAGTTGTGTTTGTATCTGTTCTACATGCTCTGTTGGTTGCTGATCATATTCAAAAATAAGCTTCATTTTAGTGCCTCCAGATAAGCGTCAATATCTGCCGTAGAATTTTTTTCTGTGCAGCATACAACCATTCTTTCATCATCCACTACCAATCCACCAACAATCTTTTGTTCAAGAAGTTGAGAGAAAATCTTGCTTGCAGTTTTTGGAGTTTTTACACAAAACTCGTTGTAAAAGTATTTTTCATTCAAAGGCTTAAAGCCAATTTTTTGCAGTTTTTCGTAAAGCAAGTGTGCCTTATAGTAGGAATTTTTTGCCACATCGACAAGCCCCTTTCTTCCAACTGTTGCCAAGTAAATGGTTGCAGCAAGTGCAAGCAGCGCCTGATTCGTTGTTATGTTGCTAGTTGCTCTTTCCCTTCTGATATATTGCTCTCGAGCTTGAAGAGTTAAGACAAATCCTTTCTTACCATTTTTGTCTTCTGTCATTCCAACAATTCTTCCGGGAATTTTTTTTAACAAAAAATTTTTGACGGCAAGAAATCCAAGGTATGGTCCACCAAAACTTAGTGGAATTCCAAATGACTGGCCTTCTCCCACAACAATGTCAGAGCCATATTCTCCAGGGGGTTTTATGAGTGCCAAAGATGTTGGCTCATTTATGCATGTGATAAACAGCGCCTTGTTGTGATGTGCCTTTTCAACTAGTGGTCTTAGATCTTTTATGTTTCCATAAAAGTCAGGATTCTGCGAAATTACACAACAAGTATTTTCATCTATTGTGTTTGTAAATTCCAAATCAGAACCCTCACAGTATGTCTTTAGAGCCTCATAGTAACTGGGGTTCAGGCCATTATCGACAAAGACGCGCCTCTTCTTGGTATACGAAGAAGAAAGCAAAACAGCCTCGGCCAAGGCAGAAGCCCCATCGTAGAGTGATGCGTTTGAGACATCCATTCCTGTTAAAAGGCAGATAAATGACTGAAACTCGTACATTGCCTGAAGCATTCCCTGACTTGCTTCTGGCTGGTACGGCGTGTATGACGTCATAAACTCGCCCCTTTTTATCAAGTGATCTACAACTGCAGGAGAATAATGATCGTAGGCTCCAGCACCAACAAAATACTTGAAGATCTTGTTTTTTCCCGCTAGATCAGAAAAATAAGAAACCAGTTGCATCTCATTCATAGGTTCCGGCAGTTTTAAGGGAGTAGTGATACGAGGTTTGAAATCATCAATCAATTCATCAATTGACAATGCGCCAATTTCTTTTAACATCTGAGTAATATCCTCTTTTGTATGTGGAATGTAATTCATTAGATTCTAACCTTTTGCTTCTCCAACAAATTTTTCATACTGCTGCTGTGTCATTAAATTTTCAAACTGAGTGATATTTGAAACTTGGAGTTTTAGTATCCAACCTTGATCATATGGAGACTTGTTTATGAGCTCAGGATGATCTTCAAGCTTTTCATTGATCTCAATGATAGTTCCATCCATAGGACAGTAAATATCAGAAGATGCCTTGACAGAGTCAACTATTGCCATTGCATCCTTTTGTTTGAATTTACTACTAATCTCAGGAAATTCAATCGAAACAATATCGCCAAGCTGATCCTGCGCAAAATTTGAAATGCCAACAGTTGCAGTATCACCAGACAGTTCTACCCATTCATGATCCTGTGTAAAACGTCTCTCAGTCATGTCTAAGCCTCATTAACATGCCATAAAAAAATGCTATTGTTTTTTGTAGAACCTTG
>JBQTJY010000012.1:0-5804 GCA_052386635.1 Nitrososphaerota archaeon | reverse complement strand
CGCTGAGCTAGGGCGGCAACAGGTTTGTACCTAGTCAAAAGCGATTTAATCTTTACTGGTTGAACTGTGAAAAGAATTCTTGGATTTCTTTGTTATATTTTTCAACAAGATCAATAATTTCTAAATGTTCATCTGCTGTCGGTTCACGCTTGTGAAATACTTGAAATGCACTTAGTGCAGAACCAACCATTTCACCTACAAAAAAACCACATAAAAAATCACCAATATTCTGGCATCCCCATACCTCACCTATCCTTGGAGAGGCACCAGCATTTTTGTAAAGTGTGAGTGTCTCTTGAATCAGCCTGTTTGTTTGTTCCTTAAACT
Organism: Nitrososphaerota archaeon; assembly: GCA_052386635.1. Taxonomy (GTDB): domain Archaea; phylum Thermoproteota; class Nitrososphaeria; order Nitrososphaerales; family Nitrosopumilaceae; genus VHBM01. The sequence goes on along the minus strand of JBQTJY010000012.1, from coordinate 5,477 downwards.
CAGGATCAAGGACCATGTTAAATTATGAATTGATGGTAATTTAGTGTTGTTTGCTATTTTTCAATGCCTTTTGACTTTGAATAAATGTAAATACCGTCAAGAAAAACCCTATGGTCTTTGCCCTTAACCTTTGTTTTTAGCTCAATTTCTGCTGCAGTCTGAGATACATCTGTAAGAACAGGGCCTGTCAGAATAAGGTCATCGCCTTTTGATACAACCTTTGTGTTTCCATGAATCTTGGCAACCCTTGGGGCACGCTCGCCTTGGAAATTTTCTACTAGAACCTGATCATCTTTTGTTTTTACAGTTATTGGAAAATGCGCATAAACTATCTTCATTTTTATCGTATAACCTTCAACAACGCCCTCACAGAGATTCTCTAGTATAGAGCTTGCAGTGTGCAAAATAGCATAGTCTCTTTTTCTAGTTCCCTGTGCCTTTACAAGAATAGTTTTGTCCTTTACCTCTATTGATACAGGTATTTTTTTAAAATTCTTGTACGTCTTTCCAAGCGGGCCTTCAACATGAAGCATGTACTTTTTTAGAGTTACAGCTACTTTTTGTGGGATTTCCACTATAGTTTCAAATTTTTCCATCTGTTTAGTAGACATACCCTATCAAAAGTCCCCCTAAACCCTTGTTTGCTGCATCGTGATGTGACATCACACCTTGATTTGTTGTAACTAAAAGCATACCTCGTGAATATGATGGCAGGTATTGCTGCTCCCATTCATTATACTCTGTTTTTTTTACCTTAAATCTTGGAGTAATAGCGCCACATTTTGTTATCTTTGCCAATAGTTTGATTTTGAACTTGCCCCCGCGTCTATCATCAACATGTTCAAATTCTCCAATATAGCCTGACTTTTGCAATGTTTTTAGAACCTCGATTCCAAGTTTTGAAGTTGGCATGACAATGCAGTCACCTCTACGTCGTGCTTCTGTGTTGTATAATGTTACAAACAAATTCGATAATACATTAGTTGCTGGCATTTTCTTTTCTACCTATTTTTCCTAAATCCTAGAGAACCTGCTACTTCGCGAAAGCATCGACGGCAAATCATAAGGTCATATTTTTGGATGACTGCTGTATAATCTCCACATCGCTTACACCATCGCGAACCTCGTCCAAACTTGTGTTTTTTTCTGCCAGTAAATTCGTATGTTCTATTTTTTGCCATTATACTATCTCCACTCCAAACTCACGAGCCAGAAATTCTTGCGCTTCCTGGCGTGAGATTCTATGTGTCTTGCCAATCTTTGCCTTGTGGCGGCTTCTAAATCTAATATTAAATCCAGGCCTAGCTAGAGTTACTGCAATATCTAATCCAAGTATGCCAATTTTTGGGTCATATTTTATTCCAGGAATATCGATGTGTTCTTTAATTCCAAACGAAATATTGCCAAAATCATCAAATGATGAACCTTTTACTTTGTTACCCTTTGCCTCAAAGAGTCGCTTCAAAAGTGCGATGGCATCTTTGCCTCTAATAGTTACTGCAACACCAATAGGTTCGCCTTTTCTCACACCCCAGTCTCTTTGAGTTTCTTTTGCTTCTCTTGCACATGATTTTTTGCCAGATATTTGATCCAAAGCAAGTTTTGCAATCTCGATTGCGTCTCCTGATTTTCCAACACCCATGTTCAAGACTATTTTGTTAAGCGTAATTGCTTTCATTATGGATTGAGTTTGTTGCGACATGTTTTTCACCTAACTTGAATGACAGGTTTTTCTTTTCCTACTGCCATGACAAGATCCAAAGGAATTTCGATCTTTCTTTCTCGAAGTGAAATTAGTGCACGTTTTGGTAGAATGTATGTGCCTTCTCTTATCTCTTCGACTTTTCCAACCTGTCCTGCGTTTATACCTCTTGTAACTATAACTTGAGAACCCTTTTCTAATTTTATTACCTCTAAAATTTTCTGCTCAGGAATCTGGATCAAACATGAATCACCTACGTTAATTGCAGTATCTGAGATCATAGAACGGCCATCATGAAATCCTAGCTGTGTTATTTTGCCCTTTATTGTCGTTTTACTTGTAAGCTTGACTAGTTTTTTTGATTTTTCGGTATCTGAAATCTTTAATGGTTTTAACACATGCCCTCCTTGTGGTACCAGTCTATAAATGTCTGAAACGCCAGCTAATTCAATAACATCCATCAGTCCTATCCCATGGTGAAGTGACTTGCGTTTTACTCCATCTATAGTAATTTTTCCTCCATAAATTGCAGATTTTGCTTCTCTTAGGTTTTTTGTGAGCTTTAGTGTATCACGAACCAAGACTGCGCTTGGAATAGACTGGTGTTTTGAGTGAGGTCCAGGCCTTACCGTTACAACAAATCTTTTGTCTTTTCTTGTAATGCCCCAAAACGTTGGCGCCATTTGTCGTTTTAGTTTTTTGCTACCCGCTATACTTACCATTTATTTTTCACTCTTTTTTTCCTTTGATTCTTTTATTGGTTTTTTTGTTACCGTTTTAGCTTTTGGCACCTTTGGTGTCTTTGTAGCAGACTTTGCTTTTGATTCTTGCTTCGGTTTTGGTTCAGTTGGTGGTTCTTTTTGCTTTTGTTCTATCTCTTTTGGCTTGGTTTCTTCTTTTGGTTTAGTTTCTTCTTTTGGTTTTACTTTTTTATTCTTTAAAGCCTTGGACTTTATTCCTTCTAGTTTTTGAATGCGCCACTTGTCACCTGTGTTTAGCTCAGTCACAAGCAGATTAGAAGAATGAATGTAAACATCAAATTGTCCTCCCTTTAGCTTTTCTTTTTTTATCCCCTCAATTGTAACTGCATTTTTTAAAGTATTAACTTCCTTTACCTTTCCATCAACGCCCTTGTATTCGCCACGTAAAACTCGAACTGTATCACCAACTGTTACTCGGATACTTCTTGTGTCATATTTTTGTCTAAGATCTTTTGAAAGATGGCTTCCAATCTGCTTGCTTAATACATTATGAGATGCTCGATAAATCTTGAGATTTCTAATTTTTGTTGGCTTCATTTTATACCACCATTGATGCCAAGTTTGCTATCCTTGGCCATTTTTCAGAAGCTTCGGCTGCAACAGGTCCCTTGATGTCAGTTCCTTTTATTTCGCCTTCCGGAGTAACAAGAACTGCAGCATTGTCTTCAAATGATACACGTATTCCGTTTAGTCTTCGAATTGGGTATTTTTGTCTGATAATTACAGCACCATAAACTTGTTTTCGTAGCTCAGCTGGTCCTTTTTTTACTACCACGTTTACAAAATCACCTACCGCGGCTGCGGGCATTCGTGAGACACGTGTTTTTGTTTTTTGTACCATGACAATCTCAACAATTTTTGCGCCAGTATTGTCTGCACACCTTATCTGCGCACCTAGCGGTAAGGCACGTGTTACATATGGTCTGAATTCTTCAACGCCTTTTGCAGATACTGCACGACTTTTTGTTGACATTAAGATTTAACCTCCACTATTACAAATGAGACAGATTTTGATAGTGGCCTGCATTCTGCTGCTACTACTTTGTTTCCTTCTTGTATTGCAAGACATGATGGAGCAAATGCATGAATTGTGCTCTTGCTTCTTGCGTATCTTTTGAATTTATCAAGATATTTTGGAGTCTCTCGTTGTACCACAACCATTTTTCGTGCCTTTGAGCTAACTACTGTTCCTTCAAACAATTTACCACGCACTGACAGATTTCCATGAAACGGACAATGAGAATCAGCACATTCTGATTTTGGCGCACTAGATGATAATCCAATATTTCGGCTCATAGTTTTGCCCCCAGCCTATCATGCGGTCTTCGGTTTAGCATGGTTCCGTCTAAAACGGCTTGTGTGTCATCTAGTTTGAATTGCCATTTGCTGTCATGTTTTGGGATCATCTTAAGCCCACTTTTTGTGTAAAGTGCAAACATTGATTTTGTCTCATCAACTATTTTGCCTGACAGTCCTACAATCTGCTTGTTTGAGGAATCCAAAATTTCTGTATCTAGGCCGATAAGCTCATGAAGTGCAATGTTTTCTTGTGTAATCATTTCTTTTTCATCTCGTTTAATCTTGTAAGAACTCGCGCAATGTCTCTTTTTAGCGGTTTTATTTTTCCACTGTCTTTTCGTAGTGTACCTTTGGCTGATTCTACCTTTAGTTTTACTAGATCTGTTCGTAGCTGATCTAGTCTTCCCTTTAGGTCAGTCTCGTTTAGCTCACGAATAGTCTTCATTTTCAGATGTGCCATTACTTTAGCTTCTCCTCTACTTCTTCTAGGGTTTCAAGACTCTTCATTTGTTCTGCTTCAAACAAAATTTGTTCAGTTTCTGTTCTTGGCTTTTTCTTTTCAAGCTCTTTAGCTACAATCTCTTCTGCAATTTCTTCGGTTATGACAATCTCTTTTTCTTCTTCCTCTTCTTTTTCTTCTACTTTTGGTGCAGCCTTTTTTTGTTTTATTGTTGCCATGTCTTTTAGTTCAAATTCTGGCACAACTTTGTCTTTTCTTGCGATTCTGATTCGTATACCAATTAGTCCCATAGGAGTTTCTACATGTGCAATGTCTTCATTTACTATGACTTCGGCGTGATGACCCGCACGTGGGAGAATTCCAGATGTATGTTTTTCAAACGATGACCTATCACCTCGAAGCTTGCCTGAACATGTGATTTGAACACCCATTGCACCATTTTCCATTATTTGTTTTAGTGTCCACATTGTAGCCCGTCTAAACGCAGTACCTCGTTCTATATGTGAGGCCAATCTATTGCACATCACACTTGCAGAAAGCTCAGGTCTATCAATTTCAACAACTGATAGCTGTGGATTTTTTAGGCCAAAGTTTTTTGCTAAAATCTCAGTAAGTTCACGTATGCCACTTCCTTTTCTTCCAATAACAATTCCAGGTCTTGTAACATGTAGTGCAACTCTGGTTCCTGTTGGTGTTTTTGAAATATCAACTCCAGAATATCCAGCATCTTTTATTTTCACTCGCAAATAATCATTTAGCAGCATCATGTTATAGTTGTCTTTGATTACGTTTTTTGTTGATGACATGATTATACCTCTTGTGCAACCAACTCGACATGTGTTAGAGTGTTGTTTTTTGGAGTTGCTCTTCCCATAGCACGTGGGATAAAGCGCTTAACTATCACACCCTTGTGCACTGTGGCGTTTACAATTTTTAGTCTGTCCAAGTCCATTCCTTTGTACTCTGCGTTGGATTCTAGATTATCAAGTAGTTTTACAAATTCGGTTGCTGCCTTTTGTGGATATCTTCCTGCCATGACGCCAGGGTCAGACTTGTGACCCACCTGCTTTTTTGTATCGTCTAAATGGGACTGCATTTTGAAGTGATACAACACCATTTAGAAAATCTCGTGCCCTTTCAATTGACATTCCCTTTATTGTAACTGCGATTTCTCGTGCATGTTTGTGCGATATTCCTTTTTCTCTCAAGGAAGCACGGACATGTTTTGTGCTATCAAATTTTGCAAATGCATAAT
>JBQTJY010000011.1:0-20416 GCA_052386635.1 Nitrososphaerota archaeon | reverse complement strand
TACCAATCCGATAGCAGTCAGGTCCGGCAGGATCAACCGGATTCTTTTTTTTCCTTGGTTTATTGAAAGTAGTACACTTGGAATTGAGCGGATTGCACAATATCTTCACATATCAGAAAAGATCTGTTGATCAAATCCTCATCTTGTATGCGTAACAGGAGGCCTGTAAATCACAAAATGGTTCAATACCACACTTCATTACAAGCGCCGCTTTTTTGTTACGTATGCAAAAAATTTTACCTGCACAAATACATATAAACCATGCCTAAAATTTGCAGTGTTTTTCTGGTTTTTTTCGATCACAAATATATTTTCATGATCCTGATCGACGTGATTGGATAGCAAAAAAATCTACATAAAAAAAACACCAAAATCTCGCAAGATTTTTGAAAAATCAAAAGGACTTCATGTAAACGGCGTTTCACATAATATAAGATTTTTTGAGCCATATCCATTTGTAACAAAATCTACAAAAGGAAAATTCCTAGTAGATGTTGATTCAAATAAATATGTTGATTATTGGATGGGACTCTGGTCACTTGTACTAGGCCATGCACCACCTGAGGTAAAACAAAGAATCCAAAGACAACTCAATGATGGATGGATGTATGGTACTGTAAACAAAATAACAACAGATCTGTCAGAAAAAATTCAAAGTGCAGTTCCAGTAGCAGAAAAGATTCGTTATGTAACATCTGGAACAGAGGCAACAATGTATGCAGTAAGGCTTGCAAGAACATTTACAAGGAAAAATGTTATTGCAAAAATTGATGGAGGATGGCACGGCTATACCTCAGATTTGTTAAAATCAGTAAACTGGCCATTTGATACAGTAGAAGGCAGTGGATTAGTAACTGATAAAAAAATTGTTTCATTGCCATTAAATGATCTAGAAAAGTCAATTGCAGTTTTAAATTCTGTAAAAAAAGATCTTGCAGGTGTGATTATAGAGCCAGTACTTGGGGGTGGTGGCAGCATTCCAGCAACAAAAGACTATCTTTATGGAATACAGCAATATGTGCACAAAAATACTTCACTTTTTATTTTAGATGAGATTGTAACTGGATTTCGATTCAGGTATGGATGTCTTTATCAGACCATGAATCTTGACCCTGACATTGTTACATTAGGCAAAATAGTTGGTGGCGGGTTTCCAATTGGAGTTATTTGTGGTAAAAAAGAGATAATGGAGTATGCAAATACTCATACAAAGACAAAAGAAAAGCGAGCTTATATTGGCGGTGGAACATTTTCTGCAAATCCTGTCTCCATGACATCTGGTAGCTCAACACTTGCCATTCTAAAAAAGAAAAAAAATTCATTGTATGAAAAAATTAATGGTTTTGGTACAAAAGCAAGAAAAGAAATTGATAGAGTGTTTGAAGGAAAGACCATAACAACAGGAATTGGATCTTTATTTCTTACTCATTTTCTAAAAAATGGAATATATAAAATACAAAATGCTACAGATGCTGTAATGTGTAATGTTGATTTACTTCACAAATATCATTTTGATATGATTGCAAATGATGGAATTTTCTTTTTGCCAGGAAAGCTTGGTGCATTTTCAGATGCACACTTGCAAACTGATGTAAAAGAACTAGTATCAGCATCTGAAAAATTCTCATATTATGTTTAATAATAATTTCATTAATTCAAACAGCATACTTTTTTTAATTTAGACATGTAATTGCCCACTTTTAGAATAATACAGGTTTAAGTTAGATTTTAGAAATTATTGTCTTGAATATAATATACTGAATTTATTTTTTAATGATAAGATAACAATTGCCATGATGGAAGTTAGTAAAACAAATGGAGCAAGTAGACCAAATTCAGGGATTATCGCAAGCCCAGATTCAGGATTTACATATGTTCCAGTGATAGTTATTTCCTCACTTCCGTTTGGAAATGGAATTTCTAGTATCCTCATGGTTAAAGATGGAGATTCGTCATACGTGGTGTCTACACCATCAACTTTAACAATAAATTTGTCATCATGATCTGTATTAGGCTGTTTTGCATCAATGACAATTCGTGGTAAATTAATTGTTAATACTCCGCCTTTTATTTCACCAGTGGCAACTTCAAGATCGTCATTATAAATTTGCGTATCAATTGATATGATTAGAGAGTTTAGTGTCGGATCAACTTGAATATTACTTACAAATCCACCATGAATTTCATAATTTAGATTGAAGGCCGTTAGCATACCATTAACTACTTCAATACTTGTAGATACAGAGTTTTGAAGCAGTCCTGTACCAATATTATTTTCTGTGTGAGAGGAAGGAGGAGCTTGATAGGCTGTAATAACATAGGCACCGTCTGTCTTCCACAATTTACCAGTTTTGATTTTGGTCATATAATTAAAATCAGAATCAACAGTTAGTTGATCAATAGAAACTATGTTTCCGTTTGGAGCACTCACTTTAATGATTACTGGCTCCATTGCAGTTCTTGGGGCATGGCCTGAAACAAGAATTGTTGATTTGTCTAAAGGTTCAATATTTATTGTAAATCTGTCTGAAAGATCAGGTCCAGTTACTTGCATTAGATGAGTTCCAAAAGCAGCCTCGTTTTGTGCATATATGAGAATGGCTAAAGATAAAAGCAAAACTGTTACGTATCTCATTAGTTTCTAGTAAATCCGTAAAATAATAAACGTTCTGGAATAAAATACTAGTCTAATAATGTATGTTAATCACATTTTATAAGAAATGTTTTATTTTCGATTCTCCAAAATGTTATTGTGCCGCAAACAAAACCCAAGCAGATAAAAAGCAACACAAAAGATGACTATAATGATGCTCTTGCATCAAAGGATCCTACAAAAATTACAAACAAAGAGATAGAAGACTTGGCAAAAGAAGCAATAAAGAAATTCAAATCACTTAGCTAGAATCTAATACGAAGAAATAATAGTCTAAGTACGATTTAGTACAAAATTGCATAGTTCTAAATTTGCAAATATTGAAAACATCTATTCTAAAAGAAAAAATCTCAAAATCAATCCTCAATACTTTACAGGGGCTGTAAAAATAAAAGAAATATCAAGTGTGATAAAATCAAAAGAACAAAAAGTATATCATGTTACTTTTTTTGGCTCAAAAACAAAATTACACAGCCATGAGGGAGGACAGATTCTAATTATAACAAAAGGCAAAGGCAGCCTTTCTCTGTACAAAAAAATAGGAAAAGGAAATACAAAGTTTTCAATAAAAAAGATCCAAACTACTAGACTACGACCAGGCGATTTGACATACATTCCTGCAAAAATCCTACATACACATGGTTCTATTGGTAAGACTGTATTTTCACATATTGCGCTAAATTCCTATCCAGCAAAAAACAAAGAACCAAAAACAGCTTGGTTTGAATCAGACTTTGAATCAAAAGTAACTAACATGATACGATAGTAAATGATCGTAAAAAAATTACAAAACTTGGATAAAATAGATGGAAAGGAGGGAACAATAATTTCTCAAATCTTTCATCCGCACAATACCCTAAGTGGAATAAGATACAGTGTTTCACATTCTACAATAAAACCTGGCAAAAGATCAAAACGCCACAAGATGAAAACATCAGAGATATACTATATCCTTGAAGGAAATGGTGTGATTCACATTGATGAAGAATCACAAACAGTCTCAAAAGATGATGCCATTTACATTTCTCCTTTTTCGGTTCAGTTTATCGAAAATACTGGAACTACTGATCTAAAGTTTTTGTGCATAGTTGATCCAGCATGGAAGAAAGAAGACGAATCAATATTGGAGTGATTGCGCTTTATAGTATGAAATTGTTTTTAACATAGGATCTCCATTTTATCTTAATTGAATACAACCCTTGCATGCAAGACACTAAATGTTGGCGAGGATGCCTCCTTTGAGGAAATAAAATATGCGTACAGAAAGCTTGCACTGCATCTTCATCCTGATAAGAACAACTCAGAAAGAGATGGCGTAAAGTTCAAGATTGTCACTTCTGCATATCATCATCTAAAAAATAACCACAGACATCTTAGTGCAAAGACACGAAGTTCATCAAAAAGCTGGACATATACAAAGACAAAAGACAATCAGACATTTTCTGGTAATGCATCATGGGGTGCTAATTTTGGAAGAAATCCACCTGAAGAGGATTGGAGCAAATATACCAAAGACTTTGAAGCAAACCAAGACTTTTGGAAAAAATACGAAAAAGAGTTTTGGGAAAAATATGATGCGTGGGTGAAGGGAGCCTACAAAGAAGAAATGAAATTTGAATCTAAAAAACAACAGGAGCCAGAACCTGATGTTTCTGTAAATGTAGACCCAACTTTGTGTATTGGTTGTTGTAGTTGTGAAACTATTGCGCCAAACGTTTTTGCAGTTGACAAGAAAATAAAGATGAATCCAAAATCACATGTACACAACGAAAAAGGTGCAAGTTTTGAAAAAATTATGGATGCTGCTCAGACCTGCCCTACAAAGGCAATAAATGTTGATGAAAAAGAAACGCGACGACGGCTTTATCCGTGGTAGACTAGTCTTTTATTCTTTTTAGTATATCATCAAACTCTTTGTCTGATAGCTTTGGTCTATTTCTAAACATGCTGTGAACAGCACCTGCGCCATCTTCTGCACTTCGTGGAATTATATGAACATGTACATGAGGAATCTCTTGCCCACTTTCCTTTCCATTATGAACTGCAATTAGTTCGGCATTTGTTAGTGTGTCAACTTTTTCTGTGACTTTTTGTACTAGCTGGAACAGATCAGAGTTTTCATCAGGAGCCATTTGCTGAACTTTTTCGTAATGCTTCTTTGGAATTACTAGTGAATGCCCACTTGCCAGTGGAAATGCATCTAAAAACGCCAGAGATTTTTCAGACTCTAAAATAATTCTTGCAGGAATCTTTCCATCAACTATCTTACAGAAAATACAATCCATGTGATTTAATGTAATTAATTATATATAATAAATAATCATGGTAGTCAGTTACCACATACCGCCTTCTGAGACTCCTTCTTCTGGCTTTTTTTGCGATGGTCTGCTGTGAGCTTTATTCATGTGGCGTTTTAATCGTTCTGAGTCGTGTAGCTCAAGGCCACATTCTTTGCATTTTGTTTCGTTTTTTTCTTTTTTGAATAATCCCAATGTACTTTATGAAATTTTTAAATATATTATAAACCTGTGAGTGCTCTTATCCGCTTCTGCCAGCTCCAAACATGCCAAGAATACTGCTTACCATCATACCAATAGTATACGCATCACCAAACGGTTCAAATGTTGGAATAAAGTGAATCGTCAAAAGAGCGCCTAGTACAACAAGAGATCCATACTGGGTTATTTTTTTTACAAGAATCATGTCCTTATCAAATGGAGCTAAAAGCATTCCTAGGATCCAGATTCCATAAAGCCAGATCATGACCTTCATTGATAAAAATTCAGGGGCAGAAAATGCAGCACCAAAATACATTGCTGTAATAATAAAGTCAGCTTTTAACATTCGTGCAAAAATTGAGTCAAATGTCCTTATTCTAATTACATAATAGCCAAAAAATGCGCCCATGATTGCCACAGCCGCAATGCTGCCTCCAACATATGCCACATTATCAATACAGTTAAAGAAAATACTACGTGGTTCTATACTTCCACAAAATACCTGACTTGAAACAATTGCCATAAGAAATGACTTTACGCTTACACTTGCAATGATTAGAAGGGTTTTATGTTGTAGTTCGATTTTTTGTTCCTTTGTCAAAATTCAACGTCCCTTGAGAACATGGATAAAATACAAGCTAGAATCTATTAACCTTTAATTTTTTTACTTGTAATTATTACAATCCTCAAATTCTAATACATTATAAAGGATATTGCAATCTCGAATCTTGTTGGAAATAAAAAACATAACAGTTCTTGGCTCAGGCATTATGGGGCATGGAATAGCCCAAGTATCTGCAATGTCTGGATACAATGTTGTTTTACGAGACATTGAGCAAAAGTTTTTGGATAAAGCAATGGAGAAAATAAAGTGGAGTCTAGATAAACTAGTTTCAAAGGAAAAAATTTCACAGCCTCAAGCAGATCAAATCTATTCTAGAATTAAACCAGTTATTGATCTAAAAGAGGCAGTAAAGGACTGCCAGCTTGTAATAGAAGCAGTTCCTGAGATAATGGATCTAAAAAGAAAAGTCTATGACGAGCTAGACAAGGTAGCAGGAAAAGATGTAATATTTGCATCAAATACTAGCACACTTCCAATCACAGAGATTGCAAACACAACTAGTAGACAAAACATGTTCATTGGAATTCATTTTTTTAATCCGCCACAGCTGATGAGACTAGTTGAGATAATACCTGGAAAAGAAACATCACATGAGATTGTTGAAAAGACAGTAGAGTTTGTAAGGTCTGTAAAAAAAGAGCCTGTTTTGTGCAAAAAAGATGTTCCAGGCTTTATTGTAAATCGTTTGTTATTCCACTTGTTCACGAGGCATGTTATGTTATGGACAGACAAAAAAATCAGCTAACAGAGATTGATTCTGCAGTAAAGTTTAAGCTTGGATTTCCAATGGGCATTTTTGAGCTTGCAGACTTTACAGGAATGGATGTTATTCACAAGGCAACAATTGAGATGCATCAGAGAGACAAAAAAGTGATCAACCCACATCCACAAATCGAACAGCTTTACAATGAAAAAAAGTTAGGACAAAAGTCAGGTGAGGGCTTTTACAAATATTCAGATGACAAATACGAGAGAATTCCACTCTCAGAGGATTTGACAAAAAAATGCAATCCAATCCAACTTGTTGCAAACATACTAAACAATGCTGCATGGCTTGTAACAAACAAGGCAAGTGACATACAGGAAATCGAAAAAGCTGCCCAGCTTGGCCTTGGTCTTAAAAAACCATTATTTGAGACTGCAAAAGAGTATGGAGTTTCAAACATTGTAAAAGAGCTAGAAAGTCTTGCCTCAAAGCATGGCAAGTTTTATGAGCCAGATCCTTTGCTTGTCTCTATGAAATAAGACGATTAAGAAATAATTATAAAATATTTTTATTTTGAAATTTGTTTTAGAATATACTTTACTGCCTCTTTTGGCGTATCAACACCTACAATTTTTACATTTTTTCTATGATCAACATATTTGTCAATAAAGGCATCAGTTGCACCGCCCATGTTTTTGATAGCTGCCATGGGTTTGTGATGCATGTATGATGCACAAACCTCAGAAAGGGTTCCAGACCCTCCACCAATTATTATAACCCCGTCTGCAGAAAGTGCTGTAAGAAAATCTCTTGTTAGCCCCATTCCAGTCGGGATTACAATATCGCAGTATTTGTTTGCATGAGAAGAATCATCTTGTGGAATTATTCCAACGATTAATCCCCCTGCATCATGTGCACCATGACATGCTGCCTCCATAACACCGCCAAGACCACCTGTTATCAGTACTGAGTCAGATTTGGCAATTTCTGCTCCTGTCTCATATGCAATTTTTTCATGTTCTGGTGTGCACCCGTTTACATTATGGCCAATTACCAAAATTTGTCGCTTTTTTGCCACTTGATTAGATCACAAAATCCATATCAAATATCTTTCCAAATTTAGATCTGATAAAACGTAAAGGATATTAAATCAGATTTGAAATAAATTGCATGGAAAAACGAACAATGCCGATTTGTTTTACAAAAGAACAATACAAGACTATAGAAGAGTTTGCAAAAAAGCATGGAATGGTAAATGCAAGTCAGGCAATAGAAAAAATCCTAGACGAAAACTAATTACCTAATTCTTTCTGTTTTATCTTTAGTATGATATTCAAGTCAAAGCCTGAATTTTGCACGGTATGCAAAAAACAGATAACACATAAACACAAAGCAAAAAAGGAATGGAATGTCAAGTCACCTCTTTGCGGCGACTGTTATGTTGACAAGATGAAGGAATCATATGATTCAAGTTTGCATCAAAATTGTGTCACATGTGGCACAAGACACAAGGTAACTGATCTTTGGGAGCCAAGGTGGCAGTGGGACATGACAGGCCTTTTGTGTAAAAGCTGTTTTGATAAAAAAGAGGAAGGCTTTACAAAAAAGAAAAACTTTTGCTGCATTTGTGGCGCCAAACTTGGTTTTCTAAGATATAATCCAAAAGGAAAATGGAATCTAGAAGGTCAGTTGTGCAGAGATTGTTGGGATACACAAAAAGCAAAAAATGGTTAAAAATGAAATGAGATTTTTTAAAAAATTTCGATGTGATCAGTGTGAGAAAACATTTTTTCAGCAAGAAGAGCTAATGCAACACATTCAAGTTATTCATAACAAAGATCTTCCATATGATTGCAAAGAATGTAACAGAACTTTTTCTAGTATGGAAGACATGCGAACACATCTTCAACGCTTTCACAGCTATAAAAAAGACAGATAATCTAAATTGCTTTTATTGGTTTGACTATTGGAGCGCGAATTTTTGTGAACACTCTAAAGCCACAAATGCACTTTATCTCAGGCAGTCTGTTTAGCTCAGTATTGCTAACATTTGTTCCACATCTTAAGCATGAATAGATTACATCAAATTTTGCAGTTTGAGGTTCTTCTTCAGACTGTACTTCTTGTGATTCGCTTTCTAATTCGTCTACCATTATTTTCAGCTACTTTTTGGATAATTTAAGGTTAACAAGATTCTAAGTCAATGACAGCTCGATATACACGTCGTCAGGTATTTTCAATCTCATAAGCTGTCGTATTGCCTTGTCATCTGCATTTATGTTAATAATTCTTCGATGCATCTTTAACTCCCACTTTTCATAGGTCTCAGTGCCGTTTCCACATGGAGACTTTCTTGTAACAACGTTTAATTTTTTTACAGGGAGAGGAGTCGGACCCTTTATCTTTACGCCAGTTTTTTTACCAATTCCCATTATTTCTGTACAGACACCATCTAATTTTGGCAAGCTTGTACTAGTTAATTTAACACGGGCTGTTTGAGTCATAGAAAAACACTACGGCTTGTGTTCTTCTGTGATTTCTTTTACAACGCCTGCAGCAATTGTTGCACCCATATCACGCAGTGCAAATCTTCCCAGCTCTGGGAAGTCTTTGAATGTTTCAATACATGTTGGTCTGACTGGTCTTATCTTTACAATTGCCGAGTCACCAACTTTGAGGAATTTTGGATTTTGTTCTTCAACTGCACCAGTTGCTGGATTTATCTTTGCTTCAAATTCTGTCAAAGTTGCTGCAACTTGTGCAGTATGAGCATGCATTACTGGAGTGTATCCTGGTGCAATAGCTGTTGGATGATGAATTACTATAATTTGTGCTTTGAATTCTTTTGCAACCTTTGGTGGAGAGTCTGGTGTACCAAGGACATCACCTCGCTTGATATCTTTTTTCTCTACACCTCTAAGGTTAAAACCAATGTTGTCACCTGCTTCAGCAGATGGCATCTGAGTGTGATGAGTCTCAATTGATTTTATTTCTCCTACCACTCCTGATGGCATGATAATTACTTTGTCGTTAGCCTTCATTTTTCCTGTCTCTACACGACCAACAGGTACAGTTCCTACTCCTGTAATAGAATAAACATCCTGTATAGGAACTCGTAGTGATTTTCCTACCGGCTTTTCTGGAACTGCAAAGTCATCAAATGCTTGCATCATTGTTTTTCCTTTCCACCATGACATGCTAGTTGATGGCTTTACAAGATTATCTCCCTTCCAGCCAGAAATTGGAATTATTGGAACATTTTCTAGTTTGTAGCCTACTGACTTTACTAGCTTTTCTGCTTTGTCTTTTGCAGCCTTGAATGCATCTTCTTTGTAATCTGCTGCATCCATTTTGTTAATTACTACAATCAGTTGACCTACGCCAAGTGTTTTTAGCAAAAATGCGTGCTCTCTTGCTTGTCCACCTGGTGCAATGGCAGTATCTGTTTCTCCTTCCTTTGCAGATAAAACCAAAACTGCACAGTCTGCCTCTGAAGCACCTGTGATCATGTTTTTGATAAAGTCTCGGTGGCCAGGTGCATCAATTAATGTGAAAAAGTATTTTGGTGTTTCAAATTTTTGAAAAGCAAGATCAATTGTAATACCCCTCTCTCGTTCATCTTTTATGTTGTCCATTACCCATGCATACTTGAATGTGTCACCTTTTCCTGTCTTTTCTGACTCGGCTGCATGCTGGGCGATGGTTCGCTCATCAATTAGGCCCAAGTCCATCAGAAAGTGACCCATAGTTGTTGACTTGCCGTTGTCTATGTGACCCGTTACAATCAAGTTTAGGTGGGGTTTATCTGCCATATCGAACTCCTTATGGCAGGGGTTTTATTACCATTTCGATTTTTTTGAAAAATCATAAGCTTTTTTCAATTTTTTATGATCTAAAAAATTCCAAAAAGTTACATATACATAAATCAAAGAAGTCCTTGGAAAAACCATGAAAGTTACTGTTTCTGTCATTAAAGCCGATGTTGGTGGAATCGGTGGTCATACAAGACCAAGTGACGAGTTGTTAAATGCTGTAAAAAAAACTGTCAAAAACGCAGGTAGCTTGTTAATTGATTCATACATTGGGTATTGTGGCGATGATGTTCACATTGTTATGACTCATACAAAAGGAGTAGATAACAAGGAGATACATCAACTTGCTTGGAGTGCATTTTCTGAGGGAACCAAAGTTGCAAAAAACGAGGGACTCTATGGGGCAGGCCAAGACCTTCTAAAAGATTCTTTTTCTGGAAATATAAAGGGCATGGGCCCAGGAGTTGCAGAAATGGAGTTTGAAGAAAGATCAAATGAAGCATTTACTGTCTTTGCTGCAGATAAAACAGAACCAGGCGCTTTCAATTATCCATTCTATAGGCTATTTGTTGATGCACTAAGTAACACAGGGTTAATTGTAAACAAGTCACTTGCACAAGGCGTCAAGTTCAACGTGATGGATGTTGAAAAAGGCGAGATCGCAGAACTTGTTTTATGGCAAGACAAACCTGTTTTAGAAGCTGCACTGATGTATCCTGGGCGTTATGTTGTGTCTTCAATTTATACAAAAGACAACGAGCCAGTAGTATCATCATCAACAGACAGACTACACAACATAGCCGGAACCTATGTTGGAAAAGACGATCCAATATGCATTATAAGAACGCAGAAAAAATTTCCAGCAACTGAGGAAGCAGGTAGTGCTTTTAACAATCCACACTATGTAGCAGGCAACACACGTGGGAGTCATCACATGCCACTTATGCCAGTCAAGCTAAATTCTGCTGCATCAATTGACTATTGCATTCCAATTGTTGAGGCACTTGTCTTTAGCATGCACAATGGGAAACTCGTTGGACCATTTGATGGATTTTCAACACCTGACTGGGATTATGTAAGAGAGGTTGCAACAAAAAGAGCATTGGCAATGCGCAGCCAAGGATTTATCCATCCAGCAACACTTGTTCCAGCCGAACTAGAATATGCAGAAGGCTATAATGCCATAATCGATGTTTTAAAAAGCAAGATGAAGCCGGTTGGCTCAAAGCAAGATCAGGGAAAGAAAAAAGGATCTTATGAAGATCCCGACTAGATTATCAGAAAAAATACAGTGTTGTGTTTATTGTAATCATCAATAAAGTTAAATGAAATCGCTTTCCTAATAATAGTAAGATGCGTGGCTTTGATGCATTATACAAGGTAAAAGCACTTGTGGCTACTGGCGTGGCCATTGTATCTGTATCTCATTTCATAACAGTCTTGTTTGGCCAAACAATCCCAAATGTAGTTTGGTCATTTTTCAAAGAAGCTACAGGATCACTTATTGTTGCAGCTGTCTTTCTTTTTGCAATCATGTGGTTTTTAAAAGCACGCCCGCAACACAAACCAAAAAAGTACACAGTCATCAGCTATGACATATTTGGAAAAGAATCAGTAATTGATGGATTGCGGATGGAATTTAAGAATCATGATGTGGCGTGGAGCTTTATGAAGCAATACAAGTCATCGTATCCTTTGTACAACTTTGCATTAGTATCTGACCTTCCACATTCAAATCGAAAAACCATATTCAGGTACATCTAAGATAGTATAGTGACTCAAACTTTTATTCAACGAGTCATAAAAAATCCAGAATGAAGTTTTCCATAATCGTAGAAACATTTGAAAAAATGGAAAATACTACAAAAAGACTGGAGTTAACCCAGCATCTTGTAGAGCTTTTCAAGAACACTCCAAGCGATCTTATCTCCAAGGTTGTTTATCTTATACAAGGAAAACTACGGCCTGACTTTGATGGGGTGGAGCTTGGGGTTGCAGAAAAGCTTGCAATAAGGGCAATCTCAAAGTCTGCAGGAATCCCAATCAAAAAGATAGAAGCAGTCTATAATCAGGATGGGGACCTAGGGCAGGCAGCATCAAAGATCTTAGAGCAAAAAACACAGACAACCTTTGTCAAAGAACCAATTACGACAGAGCGAGTATACGAGACGCTATACAAAATCGCAGAACTTGAAGGATCACGCTCTCAAGACATGAAAATGAAATACATTGCAAGCCTTCTAAATGATGCTAGCCCACTTGAGGCAAGATTTCTTTTAAAAATTTTACTTGGAACACTGCGACTTGGAATTGCTGACAATACCGTAATGGATGCACTTGCAGTATCATACACAGGCTCTAAGGAAAACAGAGAGGTTTTGGAAACGGCATACAATGTTTCAAGTGATTTGGGAAAAGTTGCCGAAGCCATTGCAACAAAAGGTCTTGATGGAACAAAAAAGTTTGAAGTTTCTGTGTTTAATCCTATTAGACCAATGTTAGCTGATCGTGTAAAAAGTGAACAAGAGACAGTTGAGAAACTTGGAACCGAATTTGCCGCAGAATACAAACTTGATGGCGAACGTGTGCAGATTCATCTCAAGGGAGAAAAAGTTGTTTTATTTTCAAGAAGATTGGAAAACATAACAAGCTATTATCCTGACATTGTTGAAAAAATTCCAAAAATACTAAAGGCAAAAGAGGCAATACTTGAAGCTGAGGCAGTTGCAATAAATGAAGACACAGGCGAGTTTTTGCCTTTTCAGGAACTAATGCATAGACGACGAAAATATAATGTTGAAAAAGCAGTAGAACAATACCCAATTACAATTAATTTTTTTGATACACTTTATCTTGATGGCAAAAGCTGCCTTGACATGCCATATTCTCAGCGCAGAAATACACTTGAAGACATTGTAGCTGAGGACAATTTTGCAAGACTTGTGCCAATGACAAAAGTAAAGACAGAAAACGAGATTGAGGAGTTTCTTGAAAACTCGATTAATGCTGGATGTGAGGGACTGATGCTAAAGGTTTTGAATGCACCATACAGGGCTGGCATGAGGGGAAGCAACTGGCTAAAGCTAAAACGTGAGTACAGAAACGAGCTTGGCGACAGCTTGGATCTTGTTGTAATTGGTGCATTCTTTGGACGTGGGAGAAGAACTGGAAGATATGGAACGCTGTTACTTGCAACATACAACGATGATGAAGATATTTTTCCAAGCATTTGCAAAGTTGGCACTGGCTTTACTGATGAGAATTTGGATCAGTTTTATCAACTGCTCTCAGATAAAGTTACACTCAAAAAAAATCCAAGAATTGACAGCCAGATGGAGCCCGACGTATGGTTTGAGCCAGAACTTGTAATTGAGATTGTTGCATCGGAGATAACACTTAGTCCAATTCACAAGGCTGCAAAAGACATCATAAGAAAGGGAAGCGGCCTTGCCCTTAGATTTCCCAAGTTTACTGGAAAGATAAGATTTGAAAAAGCATCTGAAGACGCATCTACTGACCAAGAAGTTGTCTCATTATACAAGGGCCAGAAAAAAATCAAACAGGAAATAGGTTAGGCTTAGAAAAATCGCGTAAGGATTAATTAATACTCCAAATTTATTAAATTTCTAAATGTATAGCGGGGAACTGGAGGTACAGGCTAAGCGAAAAGCAATCGCTGTTTTGCAAGATGAGATTAATCGAATTTTAAATGCATCACGAAGCCTTGCAACACTGCCAGAACTAATGCTCAAGAAAAACAAGTCAGAAATAAAGTCAACACTTGAGCAAATTGAAACAATTGAAGAAGAGGTAGAAAACCTAAGACGCAAAATTACAAGAGATGTGGCAGATGTTGGTGGCCTGATAATTAACCGAGAAAATCTTTTAAACACCGCATATACGATGGATGAGATTGCAGGTTATATCACAGGCATTGCCTTCAAGTTATCAAACATCAAACCTGTCACACTAAAGTCTGCAGACCTTGGAAAAGATCTTACTGGACTAATCGAGCTTGTTGTAGATGAGGTTTACAAGCTAAATGAAATTATACGAAGCCTCGACTCTAATGCAGCAAGCTCTATCGAACTTGCACAAGACACACAGAAAATTGAAAGAGAGATTGATACAAAATACAGGCAACTTACAATCAAGGTACTTGATGAGATTTCAAACACAAAGGAACTTTTACTTGTAATAGATGTAATTGAGGGAGTCGAAGAAATGGCTGACAAGTGCCAATCTGTATCAGACTCATTTATTCTATTAGCACTTAGTCTGTAGCTTGAAAAGCGAATTAATCGAAAATCGAATTATAGTCTGGAACGTTAAAGACTCGCAAAAACTTTTCATGGAAGGATACTATGGAAAGCCAATTGGCATTTCAAAGCCAAAACTAAACGAGATAAATGTTCCACTAATCTTGGATCTAATTGAAGGACATTATCTTCTTTCAAAATCAAAGATAAAAATTTACAAGGACAAAAAGTTAGTAACAGAAAAAGAGCTGTTAGAAATTTGCAGAAAAGAATATCACAACTTTGATAAAAAATACACAGTTTATCGAAACTTTAGAGATAAAGGATACATTGTAAACCCTGGAATCAAGTTTGGCTGTGACTTTGCAGTTTATCAGAAGGGACCTGGAATTGATCATGCACCATATCTTGTGCAAGTGTATAACAGAAACGAGTCAATCTCATCAACTGATATTGTTTTGGCAGGAAGACTTGCAACAACTGTAAGAAAGCAGTTTATTTTGGCAATACCACATGGAGAAAATGATGTCGATTACTTGGCACTTGACTGGTGGAAGGCCTAAAGGCGCTTTATGTGGCCAGCAATTTTATTGTAAATTTCAAACAATTCTTTTGTAATTTCAAACTCATAACTTGTTTTCCACTTGCCATAAATTCTAACTGCATTTTCTGTTGGCTCTACAAAAATTGTTGCATTTTTTGGTGACTGTTTTGTTATCATTTCTTTTAGTGAAGAATCATCATTAAGAATTTTAGCAAGTTTTCCGCCATCCCATTTTACATCTGTTACAATCTTTGAGCCAAAGTGACCTTTTGTTGCAAGTACAGTTTGTGCCACATATTCAGAAGAGTTTGCCGCATCTTTTTTTACTATAAAGTGGCCTTGAAATCTTTCTTGTGCTCCCCATGGAAGTGGATTTGGATCCTGCATTTTTTACCCCTTTTGAATTATCTGAACAAGATCAATGTTTGTACCCTTTATCTCCAAGCAGCCCTTGTTTGTCACCATACGTGGTGTTTGTGAGAAATATCTACCGTAATAATCGCCTGTTTCAACCTCATCTGTTGCTATTTCTTTTGCATGAGCATTGATTCCAATCTCTTTTAGTTTATCAGAAAAAATCTCTGGCAGCGTCTTTAACACAATAGTTTCCGGCTCAGAATCATGCATATCGGATGTGTTTTTTGCCCTCAAATAAAGATTAATCTAACTTTAAACAACCAAATAAATAATACAAAACTTGCAGTTCCTTGTCCATGCTAAAGTTCCAAAACAAAGTTGTACTAGTCACTGGCAGCGGAACAGGAATTGGTCAAGCAATTGCAAAAAAATTTGCAGAGTACGGAGCAAGTATTATTGTACTTGGTAGAAGAAAAGAACCACTTGAGCAGACAGCACGGATTCTTGAAGAAGTTTTCAATAAAGTGCAAAGCAAGGCGTTTGTAAAAATATTTCCAGGCGTAGATGTAAGCGATGAGCAGCTAATCACAGAAATGTTCGAGTCTTTGAAAAAATCAAACATCGACTTAGATATTATTGTAAACAATGGAGGAGTGTCTGGACCTGTGACGTGCTTTCCAAACTCACCACTTGATGAATTCAAAAGTACTGTTGCAATCCATCTTACCGGTACATTTTGGACTTCGTCACAAGCCCTTCGTGTCATGAAAGCTGGCTCTAAGATAATTACAATTTCAACTTTCTTTGCAGAGGAGCGTCCACTTGAGCAACGCCCTTACAGATTCCGCAGTCCCTATACTGCATCTCAAGGTGCAAAAAATAGACTTGCAGAAGCAATGTCTTGGGAGCTAACAGAAAAAGGAATAATATCTATTGCTACAAATCCTGGACCTGTCCACTCTGATAGAATTTACAAGACAGTTTATCCAAAGGCTGCATCAGAATTTATGCGTGTAAGTGGTTTTGAGGATCTGACTCCACTTGAAGTAGAAAAAGCAAACAAGGAAATTGTTCCATTACTAGGCGAAGAAGATAACATAGTAAAAAAAGGAATTTCACAAGCAGCAGCCAATCTTGCCAAGACAAAATCTGGTGCAGATAGCAAAAAGCTTGAAGATACACTAGCAAAACTTCTTTCAAAAATCCAATCCATTGCAGAAAAGATTCAGAAAAACACTGCAAAGATGATTGCAGACGAGCAGTTCTTATCACAAGAGCAGGTTGCAGAAACAATTCTTGCGTTATGTGATGATAACTTGGCAAAAATTCTAAACGGCAAGGTCATTCCAGGAGATAGAGTATTTTATCCAGTAAGGCCACATATTGCAACTACAACACCAGATGTTACACAGCCAGATTTTAGCTCAAAGGTTTTTGTTTTTACAGTTGATGCAACAGACAAGACAGACTCTGATAGAGTAGAGTTTATCTCAGAACATATTGTAAAAAACGGAGGAAAGGTTGTTTGCCTAATTTCTAAAAATTCGCCAAAGGAATGTCAGGACTCTATTAAGTCCAAGTTTCACTCACATGTAATTGATTTGAAAAATCCAGATGAGGTTGAAAGACTCCTAAACACAGCAAAAGGAATTGGAATACTAGATATGGTAATACATGTAGCAGGAAAGGTTCCAGACTTTGCAAAAATACTCGAACTTTCAAGACAAGACTGGGATAATCTAGTTGACAAGTTCATAAACACGCCAGCCACAGTAATTCAAAAGGCATTTGAGATTTTTGTGCCAGGAGGGGCAAAGGACCCACGTCTCTTTAAGGCAAAGACAGGTGCTGTAGTAGTTATTGGACCTGATCTACCTGTTGGAGACAAAATATCCGGTGCAGAGAGGGCAAAAGTTGAGGTATTTCGAGGAGCCCTAAGGCCATTTACAACTACGACAAATCAGGAACTAAGCGATGTGTTGAATTCCAGAGTAAGATTGTTTCTGATATTGCCTGGCACCATAGATGGGAAAAAACCTGACAACGAAAAGATTTGTCAGGCCATAAACTACTTTAGCTCAGACAATGCATCTTCGTTGTCTGAAGTAATATTTTGCACCGATGAGGTGCGCTAGATACGAAAAAATTTTCTGAACTTAAAGTAGGAGACGAGTTTTTTTCTACATGCACAATCTCAAAGAAAGAACTTGAATCATATCTTGCCTTTGCAAGAATAAAAAATGTCATATTTGATTCTGGTTCAAATGGCAATTCGCTTGTCTCAGGAAGAGCGATCTTATCAAGAATGGAAGGCGAGTTTACAAGACTGAGTCAGATTTATGAAAATGCCATTTTGTTTTATGGAACAGATGGTGATAAAGAATGGAGCAATAGAAACACGCGGTTTCTAAAACCACTTCATACAGATCAGGTGCTAAAAATAAAATTCACGATTGCAGACAAGTCAGATATTGATAATGACTATGGCATGATAGCTGTAAACTATGAAGGAGAAGCAGAAGACGGTGAGCTTGCTGTAGTATCAAAAAGAAATCTTTATCGAATTAAAAAGGAGCCTCCAAGGAATCAATAAAGAGCTTTATTGATGCAGCAACCATAACAATTGATACAAGTATCTTTAGTCTCTTTTCTTTAATGTCAACTGATAGTCTTGCACCTACAAATCCTCCAGCAAATGCACCAGCAGCTAAAAGAAGTGCCTGAATAAAGTCAGGATGTCCTAGTGCAGAGTGTGCTGCAAGACCTGCAGCTGAGGCAAACAACAAAATAAACTGAGACGTCGGTGCGGCTTCCTTCATTGAAAGACCCATAGCAATTACCATCAATGGCACAAAGACAATTCCGCCGCCTATTCCAAACAAGCTTGAAATTGTTCCTGCGAAAAAACTTGCACCAACTGCAAACAACATTACCTGTTTTGATTGGTTGTGTTTTTTTGATTCGATTTTTCTATTTATGAAAATGTAAATTGCAGATATTATCAAAACAAGACCAAAAAGAATTTTGAATAATGATGGTGTGATTTCTGAGGAAATGTATGCGCCAAGTATTGTGCCAGGAATTGATAGCAAGCCTAGCTTTAATCCGATAGAAAATTCAATTCTCTTTTGTCTTGTATATGATATGGTTGATGCTACTGCGTTGCTAAATGCTGCAAACAAGCTACTACTTGCAGCCAGTGTAGGCGAATATCCAAAAAATGTCAAAACAGGAACAACTATTATGCCTCCACCAAGGCCCAAAATAGAACCTAGCATTCCTGCTACAAAACCAAGTGGAATCAGCCATAGTTGTTCAAACATAGGTAGCAAACAATGCCTTATCCTATATTGTGCTTTTTGTCAAGTGATTTTATGAATATACTATCTTGTTATGAGAAGCTCCCACAGATAGCCCTCAGTGTTTGTTGTAAGCTCAATCTGCATTGATTTTCCCTCTATGCTGATTTGATTTGATTGGCTATGTGGTTTTACATCACTAGTATGAAACTGACGCAGTCCATCAATCAAACTAGCTACTGTCTCAAAGCCTCCAGGCTTTTTCTCTTCCCAGCAGTTGCAAACAAGATTTTCTGTTACTAAAGAAAATACTTTCTTTACAGAATCAATCTGGCTCATCATGGGGTCTACTTGGACTAGCACAATAACAAGTCTTGGAAAACTTGACGAGCCAACCATGTGTATGTTTCCAAGAAAGGCACCACTAGAATCGCGAAGCTCAGTAGATGTACAATATTGTACAATACTTTGTTTTTCTTTGTCCTTGAAAAATGTACAGTATTTGTCAATGTCAGTTTTTTCTTGCAGTTTGATAGGTGACGACATTGAGATACCTTCTGTGGCAAGTGAGTCCTTTAGTTTTGCATTTGCGTCTGCATAAGTAAAATCAAGTACATCAGGCATGTTATCTAATAAAGTCTCATCAGTTTGTGTCACTGTGGAATCTGCCATCAAGCTGTACGCAATTACAATAGCTATTGCAATCGCTCCACCAATTCCACCACAAAGAAAAGACTTTTTCATTTTGCTTAATTTTTTACAAGCATACATAAGCCTTTGCAAGAATTTAGATTGATATTATTTCAAGCTTGGAATTTTCGTTTATCTTAAACTTGTCAACAAAACCTGCAGTTACCTCCAAAACATATTGAGCGAGCTTGTCATTTCCATTTTGTACTGTACATGTTGCAGTCTCTAGAGCAGACTTGCATGGCGGAACATCTTTTTCAATATGAACTACATTTCCGCTTGAATCAAACCAGATCAAATCAAGTGCAAACTGCATGTTAAGCATCCACATTGAACGTACTGCAGAGTCTTCAAAGACAAACAGCATTCCTTGATCGTATGGTGGCATTTCTTGAAACATCAGGCCACGCGCTCTTCTTGGATCAGTATCTGCAATCTGTACTTCTAGGACAACATCATCTACTTTGATAGTACCGATTGGAAACTCGGCAGATTGTAGCTTTGCGTCTTTTGGTATTGTCATAATACCTACAATGCCAATTACAAATGCTGCAATAGCTATAGGGATTAGAACCTGTTTTCTTGATGCCACAAATTATTGGTGTTTTAACCTGTTTAAAAAACTAAGATTAGAAGGTAGCCTCTTTAAAGTTCTTAATTGTTCCAACCATGTTTTTTGTTTCATGACCAATATCTGAAATGGTTGCGCCATTGTATACTCGCTCAAGATATTTTCCTGCAAGAATCAGTGGAGCGCCAATTGCGTTTGTGATTCCTGTTGGTTCTGGTATCCAAAATATGATAAAGCCTATTTTGGTTAGCTTGCGTCCTGGGTCAGGTGCGTTTACTAGAGCCCTAAGAGACTTGGCAGTTTTTTTATCATCCATTTTTGCCAAATCAGTATACAAGCTAGCACGCCTTTTTACAGATTCTGAGAATCGCTTTAGTTTGGTTGCTTTCTTTGCAAAATGAT
>JBQTJY010000010.1:0-2612 GCA_052386635.1 Nitrososphaerota archaeon | reverse complement strand
TTTAGTACGTATATAATGGGGTTTGCGACTTTTTTCGTTTATCTATGGGTCATAGAAAACATAGCCAACCACGTCGTGGTAGCCTTGCATACCTTCCTAGAGGACGTGCTAAAAGCATGGAAGCACGTATTCGCACTTGGCCAAAAACGACTTTACAAGAACCAAAACTTTTAGCTTATGCCGGATTCAAGGCAGGTTGTATCCAAGTTGTTAGCATTGATGATCGTGAAAAAACTCCAAACTATGGAAAGCAGCTTGTCTCACTTGCAACAGTAGTTTCAACTCCACCAATTGTTGTAATTGGAATGCGTGGATACTCAAAAAATAATGATGGTCTGCATGCAGTGTTTGATGTTTATGCAAAAGACCTACCAAAGTACGTTTCAAGACTTTTTACTGCAAAGCCAAGTGATGAAAGCATAGCAAAGGCAGAAAAATCACTGCATAGAATCGAAGAAATTTTTGCACTAGTTGCAATCTCCCCACAGGCTGCAGGACGTGAGCAAAAAAAGCCATTTGTTTTTGAGGTGGCAGTAAAAGGTGGGACAGTTGAAAAACAATTTGCATATGTAAAAGATCTTTTAGGTAAGGAAGTAAAAATTGATCAGGTTTTTGAACCAGGTGTAATGGTTGATGTTGCTGCA
This sequence comes from Nitrososphaerota archaeon, assembly GCA_052386635.1. Taxonomy (GTDB): domain Archaea; phylum Thermoproteota; class Nitrososphaeria; order Nitrososphaerales; family Nitrosopumilaceae; genus VHBM01. Next base: position 1,968 of record JBQTJY010000010.1, on the reverse strand, counting down.
ATAACAAAAGGCAAAGGATGGGAAGGTCCAATTACAAGATATGGAGTAAAAAGAAAACAGCACAAATCAAGAAAAAGTGTAAGGGCGCTAGGCTCTCTTGGTCCTATTTCTCCTTCAAACATAATGTATACAGTTCCACGTGGAGGCCAGCGAGGTTTCCATCAAAGAGTAGAGTATAACAAAAGAATTATGATAATGGGCAACACAGAAAAAAGTGAATTTAAAATTAATCCGTCTGGAGGATTCAAACATTTTGGAACAGTAAATGGCGACTATGTAATAGTAAAGGGCTCGGTTCCTGGAACCTACAACAGATTGGTTAAATTTAGATCACAGATAAGAAAAATTCCATCAAAGATTCTCAAGCCAAACATTCTTGAGGTTGTTGTATGAAAGCACATACTTTGTCACTTGCAGGTTCTAAAGAATCTGAAATCGAGCTGCCTCCAGTATTTTTTACGCCATTTAGAAAAGATCTAATTCACAAGGCTTACGTAAATCTTGATTCGCACAGATACCAAAGACAGGGAAGACATCCTACTGCTGGTATGGATGTTGTTGCAATGTCAAATGATCCTCCAACAGGTCATGGACAAGCAAGAATTGCAAGAATGAGAGGCGGAGGAGGCGGAAGACAAGGACAGGCAGGCGGTGTTGCCTCAACTAGAGGAGGAAGGCAAGCACATCCACCAATTACAGAAAGAGTAATTTACAAAAAACTAAACAAAAAAGAAAACACACTAGCGTTATGCTCTGCAATTGCAGCCACTGCATCAAAAGAGCTAGTAGAGGAGCGTGGCCACAAAGTAAATGGAATCGAATCATTTCCAATTGTTGTCTCTGATGATATAGAGTCTGTATCTACTGCAAAAGAGATGAAAAAAATTCTTGATTCCTTAAAGTTATCCCAAGATATTGAAAGGCTAAGTACAAGAAGAGCTCGTACAGGAAAATCTGCGTTGCGTGGAAGAAAAACAAAGATTGGAAAAAGCATACTATTTGTTACAAAAAATCCTGAAAAACTTGCAAAGGCGTGTGGCTCTTTTTCTGGAGTTGATGTTATTGCTGCAAACAACCTTAGTGTTTTGGACTTGGCACCAGGTGCTCACCCAATTAGGCTTACTGTATATTCAAAGAATGCAATAGATGAGATTGCAAAGATTAAGTCAACTCATCTGGAATTATTGGTGAAAGTTTAGATGAATACAGACGAGGCAACAAAAATAATACTGCGACCATATGTTACAGAAAAAACATTTGCGCTAGTTGAAAACGAGCAAAAAATCTGCTTTATTGTAAACAGCTTTGCATCAAAATCAAAGATTGCAGAAGCAGTAACAACATTATACAATGAAAAGGCAGTAGATGTTAATACTTCAAAAACGGTTTATGGAAAAAAAGCATTTGTCAAATTTGAATCAACAGAAAAGGCGCGTGATTTGGCAACAAAAATAGGAATGCTATAATATGGTCAAGCGTGATTTTTTACAAATTGGTGTTAAAAAATGGTAAAGCAATTTGAGTATCGCGGAGTCCCAATAGAAGAGCTTCAAGGCATGTCACTTGAAAAGCTGTTTCAGCTGTTTTCATCAAGACAGCGAAGGTCACTTACACGTGGAATTACTGATGGAAAGCGAAAATTAATTGAAGAAATCAAGCTTGCAAAGGCAGGCAAATTAAAAACACCAATCAAAACGCATCTACGTGATCTGATTATTTTACCGTACATGGTTGGCGTAACTGTTAATACTTTTGCAGGAAAGGATTTTGTTCCTGTTACCATAATTCCAGAAATGATTGGTCATTATCTGGGCGAGTATGTTATGACAAACAAAAGAGTATCTCATGGTGCACCCGGCGTTGGCGCATCAAGATCCAGTCTGTATGTGCCACTAAAGTGATTGTATGGGCCAGTTTGATTATGCATTTGCAAAATTTGATAGCACAAAACATGTCCGTGCTTCCTTG
>JBQTJY010000009.1:0-1688 GCA_052386635.1 Nitrososphaerota archaeon | reverse complement strand
TTGTATTTATTTGTGCATTATATCTCGCTAGATTTTTATTTGGACTTTGGAACTTTTGATGAATATTGTATTCTTTGGAAGTCATAAGTCAAGATAAGCAGCGAATATCAGTCAAACTGAAAAACATACCACTACAGTATGCAAATGCATTAAGACGCATTTGCTTAAACGGTGTACCTGTATTTGCAATTGATACAGTAGACATTATCGAAAATTCTTCTGTACTTGCAGATGAGGGAGTTGCCCACAGACTAGGCATGATTCCACTAAAGACAGATCTTTCAAGATTTGTCGAGCCATCAAAGTGTGAGTGTCATAGCCAGGCAGGTTGCTCAAACTGTAGAGTGATGTTAATGATTGATTCTGGAGATACAGATACAACAAGGACGGTAATGTCAGGTGAGATTACTTCAGAAGATGATACTGTAAAGCCAGTATCTGATAAGATACCAATAGTTCAGATTGCTCCAGGTCAGAAAATCAAAATTGAAGCTTATGCAAGGTTAGGTCGTGGAATCGAGCATGCAAAGTGGAATGCATCAAACATAGCTACACTTACTCCAACTGACAAAGAAGACGATCATGTTTTAACAGTTGAAACTACTGGAGCTTTGTCTCCAGAACATATACTTGTTGAGGGAGTAAGCGAATTATCAAAGCGTCTTGAAGATTTCAAGATGCTTTTAGCCGAGCTCAAATAAGCATAACATATTATATTTGGGTCTGAAAAGCCATTATCCAAATGACTAATCCAATAGTTTTACACATGGCAAGAGATCTTAAACATGCATCAACAAAAAATGATGCATCTATTTGGTCAAAGATGGCCGAGTTTGCCTTAAAGCCTTCATCTATACGTCGTACAATTAATGTAAACAAGATTAGCGAGTTTACAAAAGAAGGCGATGTAATATTTCACCCAGGCAAAATTCTTGGCATGGGAACTATATCTCACAAAATAACTGTCTCTTCGTTTTCAATATCAAATACCGCAGCAAAAAAAATCACAGATGCTGGCGGTAAAATTATGAGCTATAAGGAAATTATTGAAAAGTTTCCCACAGGAAAGGGAGTGAAAGTTCTTGGCTAAAGAAAAACCAAGTCAGCAAAAAACTGTTAAAACCATTATAGTTGATGGCACAAATCACATTGCAGGAAGACTTTGCTCACATGTAGCAAAGCTGTTGCTTGATGGTAATAGAGTATCTATTGTAAATTGTGAAAACATTATGATTAGCGGTAATAAGCGAAGCATAATGGAAGAATACAAAAAGTTTCTAGAGATTTCAAGTATCATAAATCCAAAGTTTGGCCCATATCACCCGCGAAGGCCAGATACTATAATCAGTAAGATGGTAAGAGGTATGCTTCCGCGTAAAAAGTCAAGTGGACAGGATGCGTTCAAGCGTCTCCGTGCACATATTGGCGTTCCAAGTGAGCTAAAGGGTCTTGAGAAGATTCAGTTTGATGATGCAAAGATAACAAGGTCTGTATCAAATTATACTACGATGACAGAGCTTGGACAAAATGTGGGATGGACTAGATGACTACAAAAACTGAAATTTACTTTGCTACAAGAAAAACTGCTAGGGCTCATGTGTTTATTTCCAAGGGATCAGGAAAGGTCAGAGTCAACAACGTACCTGTAGAGATGGTTCAGCAAGAGACAGCAAGAGAGGTAATTTTAT
>JBQTJY010000008.1:0-28154 GCA_052386635.1 Nitrososphaerota archaeon | reverse complement strand
ATCCTGATTCTAATTCTACAGTAGATGAAGACCCATCGGTTGAATTTGTAGCAAACTGTTCATCGATTTTTTCTTTTTTGTGGTTTGTAGTATTTTTTATTTCATCAAAATCAATTCCATCTATGATCTGTATCTTGTCTGCATTTTGTTCCTTGGCATCCTTGTTACCATGTATTCCTTTACCTAGTGTATTGTCATTTTTGTCTGATTTGTAAATCGTCTTTTCAGTAGAATTAGTATCAATTGTTGCAACCTCGACTATTTCTGCATCTGCAGGTACTTCTATTGCTACAACATCTGTATTGTTTGAAAGAGTTACCTCATGTGTCCATGTAACTGGTTTACCTAATTCTATGAAATCATGTACAAGATCAATATAGCTTGTTAAGGTGCTGTTTGCTATTGTGGCAATGGTTGGAATCAGTGTAGCATTTGTTGGAATTAGAGTAGCATTTGTTGGAATCCATTCTGGCATGCGTGCAAAAACTATATCCTCTATCTCTTTCTGGGTCAACGCATTTTTGTAGATAACAACATCATCAATTGAACCAGTGAATCGTTTTGAAATGGAATCTGTTCCTCTTGCAGTATCAAGATATACTCCAATCATTACCGTTGAATTAGTTCCTGCAACTTGCTGGTCTGAAGGGTAGACCGAATTAGGGTCTACCATGAATGGTTGAGTAAGTGAGCCTTGTCCCTCCAGCTTCCCATTCAAGTAGAGATAGATTTCTTTTTTATTGATTATTGCTGCAAGATGTGTCCACTGCCGTTCGGGAATTTTTGTATCTCCAATAACGGTAGACCACAAGATTCCATCAAAAACAGAGAACACGCCTACTTTTTCTGGTGGAATTATGTTGTTGAGAGAAAGCACAAAGGACCTTTCTTTTGCAACGACAGTATATTCGGTAGACCCTGTCATGGTGTAATTTGGCATTATCCAAGCTGAAACAGTTAGTTCATCAAGAGGCAGGTTAAGCTGTTCTTCTTCAATTGCAATATACTCGAGCTGTTCTTCTAAACCAGTTAATGTGACAAGAATTTCATTTTCCAGTGTTGAATTTGATGGGATTTCGTTTATTGGTTCATCAATTGTGACATCGATTTCATCAAGATCAATAACTGGCTCTTCTTCAATATCATTTTCGATAGGCGCAGTTTGTGTTTGATTTTCAAGCTCGTTTGCTCCAATTGTGTATGATTCTAAAATCTCCTCTGCACCTAACAACTTTTCATGCAGGTGTACATCATCAATTAGCCCAGAAAATTTGTTTAATATCTTTGGAGATCCACTTCTTATTTCACTGAGGTAAGCGCCAATGACAATGTCAGATTCTGATGTAATTTCATTGACTGTTTTTGTTTCTATCTGACCATCCACAGAAATGTATGGTAGACCATCAACTTTTTGAGTTGATTGCAAGGTTCCATTTACATAGATGGATATTTCGGTTCCATTAAATGTAGCAGCAAGGTGTGTCCAGCTTCCATCTGTTATTTTATCATATGATTCTACGGTTGTCCATTCTATTCCATTGAACACAGCGAATTTTGCAATTTTTTCAGTTGGGATAATATTGTTGATGGATAGCGAAAACGCATTTGATTTACCAATAACTGTAAATTCAGGCGAACCATCTGAATAGTCAGGTTTCACCCATCCCGCAATTGTTAATTGTGTTAAATTCAATGTTGCATTATCATTTTCGATTTTAACATAATCTTCATAACCTCCGAGGTGTAACGCAGTACCGTTTAATCCATCATTTTGGATTGTTGCATTTCCAATAATTTGTATTTCATCTGGATTTAATTCATCAAATTGCCAGCTTTTTTCTGTACTAGAAGTATCAGTATTGTTTATTGTAGAATTTGATTGAATGATAGTAGAATTTGATTGAATGATAGTGGAATTTGATTGAATTGTAGTTGCGTTTACTGGAAAAGTAGAATTTGAAAATATTGATGATGAATTAATATAATTTACAAGATCATTTGATGAGAACACAATCGTATTGTTGATCATAACTGTAATTGCGTCAGTTATGCTTACAGAATCATCTAGAAACGGTTCAACCTGTTCAGATTGTGTAGAATTTGTAGGTAGCTCAACCTGTTCAGATTGTGTAGAATTTGTAGGTATCTCAACAGGTTCAGCAGCTGGTTCCTCAGCAACAGGTTCAGCAGCTGGTTCCTCAGCATTAGCATATTGCCAGTAGGTAGACGAAATTGAGGTTGGTCCTGTATATGCGGTGGATAAAATAAGAATAACAAAACAATAAGAAATTAATTGATTAAGATCAGACCTTTTAATATTTTCGGGTCTACCTAGAATTATGACTCCCACCAGGGGTATAATTAAAACTAAAATTACGAGATTCTCGTTTACATCATATAGAAAAATTGATGATTTAGCAACATGCTTTTTTATTAATTGATGATCGATAATGTCATAATCCGTTTCAAATGATGGAATAATGGTATGCGCATCATCTGCAATCTTTTGAAATGGATAAACCAATGCTGAAATGCTACTGGACATGTATTCGTCATAGGTCTGTACTAAAATTGCCGATTCGTCGGCAAATCGTTGTACAATATTTTCAGTTTCCACATTTACAAAATCTATCAAATTAACAAGATGTGATGCAATTTTTCCAAAACGTATTCGTTCCGGATGGAAAATTCGTTCCAACAATGCCATTCTCTCATCAATTTTTGCTACTGCGAAAATGATCGTATTGCCTTGTTTATCACCATCAAAAGAATTGACACCTAATTTTTCAGATACGCTAATCGAAAATTGTTTTCCAACTGGTAATAATTCCAAGGGTTTTTTATTAGAAGACGTGTCTACTGTTTCTGATAAAAATACATTATACTGATCTGATTGGTCTACCAGTAACCTGTTTGGATTATTTAATGATTTTACAGATATGTAAATTGTATTTTTTTGCGGTTGATTAGTATTGTAACCATTAATCAAATTTTCTGATATTTCAGAATTTGCAACAAAACCCTGAACGCTCGGTTGTGATTTTTCAGTATATGCAATTAAAACGGATGTTGAAGAAAGGATAGCAATTAGTAATATGGTGAGGATTTTTTTAAAAATCAAAGAATTCCAAACATATTGATGCGAAAAAAATCATTAAAGAGGATGGAAATCTACCTGAATACCTGACCCCTGTAAGGCAAGATTTCTACATGATCATACCAAATCGGGACGAACTGCAGATAATGAGATCCATTTTGGATCTCAAAAATTAAAACGATCTTGAAAAATCACTCAATTCTTGTTGTATACCGTAGTAGACGTATGATTTATTGAGAGATAAAAATCATCTTTAAATTTTCATTTAATAATGAATCTACGTAATGCAATGATAAATGTATGGGAATTAGCAATTTCTAATCTATTTCGAAAGCGAATAATAATACGCTTAAATAATGAGTCTACCTGTGGTAGACCATGGCTTCAAAGGTAGTTTCGACAAAACTAAGTATAGAAGAACACGGTAAATTTCTTGAAATCTGTAGAATACAAAATTGCACGCCTTCAACTTTGATAAAAAACCTAATTCTTAATTTGATAACTAGTCTAGAAAAAAATGAAAATCTATCATATCAAAAGCAATCAGAAAAAACAACACTTAATGATCAAAAAAAATCATTATCCTTAAAAAATGAAAGTCAAACCCCGCAGTTTGAAAACAATGATCTAGCAATAAATGAGCTCATTAAAAAAATTGATAATGCCGAAGTCAACATTGAAGATCTAAATCAACTATATCTAAAACTCGGTGATAAATTCGAAAAAACTGGTTTATCCAAAAGTGAAGAACTATTGTATCGAAAGACACATCAAAAATTAAAAGAAAAATTACAATACAACCCAATTGTTCAAAACGTACAACAAAGTAAACCACATGAAGAAAAAAAAACTGTTGATAAAAATATGAGTGCAGAAGAAAGGTTTCAATATTTCTAATACTTTAAAAAATAAAATTATGACAGGATCTTGATTAACTTGATAAGAGGCAAACATTGAAAAATAAAATAAAACAGAACAGCTATGTTTTGTTTTTTTATGATGATTCAAAAAAGTGGCTTGCAAAGATTTCAAAAAATCAACAGTTTCACACACATATTGGAATAATAAGACACTCTGATGCAATAGGACAGGAGTATGGCTCTCGACTGACAACTAACAAGGGCAAGTATGTATATCTAATGGAGCCAACGATTTACGACTTTATTATGAGAATTCAGCATGGAACACAGATAGTATATCCAAAGGATCTTGGATACATTGCAGCAAGGACAGGTCTACAAAGCGGACACAAGGTAATTGAAATTGGAACTGGTAGCGGATCGATGACTATATTTCTTGCAAGCATTGTAAAGCCACGTGGCCATGTGTATACATTTGATGTAGAAGAAAAGTTTATGGAAATTGCTAAAAAAAATATCGATAAAGCAGGCATGTCAAAACATATAACAATGAAAAAGTTTGACATAAAAAACGTAAAAAAGGTTCCCTACACAGATGCAGATCTTGTAGTTGTTGATTTAGGTGATCCTTGGTCTGTTGTCCCACAGGCACGAAAGATGCTAAAGGGGAGTGGAAGATTTATTGCAATTTGTCCTACGATGAATCAACTTGAAAAACTAGTTTCTGAATTGGTAAGAAACGAGTTTTCTGATATAGAGTGTACAGAACACATCATACGTACTATAGATGCAAGGGAGGGAAAGACAAGACACTCATTTCATGGAATAGGTCATACTGCATATTTGGCATTTGCAAGAAAGGTGTTCTTTTCAAAAAGAAAAGGTAAGAACAAGAACGTTTATTCATCAAAGCATGGAGCATCTTCTGTTGGCAGCACAAAATCTACAGGCTAGCATTGTACGAAAGTTCATCCCCGCAAGAAATCTGACCTCAAGAAAAGGCGACAACGGCAAAGTCTTAGTTGTTGGAGGGAGCTACATCTATCACGGTGCTCCAATACTTTCATCAATTGCAGCACTACGAACAGGCGCTGACCTTGTATACACGTGTGTTCCAAAGGTCAATGTACAGGCAACACGTGCAATATCTCCAAATCTGATTGTCATTCCGCTTGTTGATTCAAAGCTCACACGTGGTGCAGTAAACAAACTGCTAGGACAGATTCCAAATGATCTTGATTCTGCCACAATAGGAATGGGCCTTGCAATAGCAGACAAGGAAGCATTAAACCTACTAGTAAAGTCGCTACTTGATAGGGATGTTAGGATATCCCTTGACGCAAGCTCACTTGTAAACTATATTTTGCCTCTAATTTCAAACAAAAATGTTGTAGTTACCCCACATGCTGGTGAGTTTAAAAAAATGTTTGGTGAAACACTGCCAGAGTCAAAAAAAGAAAGAATTGCTATTGTAGAAAAATACGCAGGAGAAAATTCAATAACTGTTCTTTTGAAGGGTGCAACAGACATTATCTCTGATGGAAAAAAGACGTTTCTTAACACAAAACTGACTCCTGCAATGACAGTTGGTGGAACAGGCGACGTGCTGTCTGGAATTGTAGCAAGCATGCTTTCAAGAAACAGAAATCCCCTGGAATCATCAGCTGCCGCATCGTTTGTCAATGGCATGGCAGCAAAGATTGTTCAGAGAAAGGTTGGCCTTCATATGGTAGCATCAGATCTTTTTGATGCAATCCCCGTAGCACTAAAACCATTTGATAAGATCAAGCGATGAATCAAGTTCTAAAACAGGTTGACAAAAACTTTGACAATCTAATTTCAGATCTCCAGTTACTGATACGCCAGCCAAGTGTTTCAGCAAAAAATGAGGGGATACAAGAATGCGCAAAACTGACTGCAAAAATAATGAAAAAGGCTGGAATCGCCTCACAAATACTCTCACTTAAAGGAATAGCACCTGTTGTCTTTGGCGAGGTAACATCAAAAACAAATCCAAACAAAACCCTACTGTTTTACAATCACTACGACGTCCAACCAGTGGAACCATTTTCACTATGGGAAAATGATCCATTTAGTGGAAAAATTATAGGAAACAAAATTTTTGGCAGAGGATCATCTGATGACAAGGGTGAGCTTGTCACAAGAATATTTGCAGTAAAATCTTTTCTTGATATGTTTGACGACGTGCCATGCAACATCAAGTTTGTAATAGAAGGTGAAGAAGAAACAGGCAGTGCAAATATTGAAAAGTATCTAAGAAAACACAAAAAGAAATTTTCATGTGACGGGGTAATTTGGGAATTTGGATATGTTGATTCAAAAAAAATACCAATAATCGGGCTTGGCATGAAAGGACTGCTCTATGTAGAGCTCTCAGTAAAGGAGGCAAAACGGGATGCACACTCTAGTCTTGCAGTACTAATAAAAAATCCAGCCTGGCGATTAATTGAAGCAATAAAAACTCTTAGAGATTCTGGTGGGAAGATACTCATTAAAGACTGGTACAAGGAGGTTCAGCCATTTAGCAAAACTGACCTGCGAATAATAAACTCAGAACCATTTGATGAAAATACATTCAAGACTGAATATGGAGTAAAGAATTTTGTTGGAAACAAAAGAGGTATTGCTGCAAAAAAAGCACTTGTTGGTACACCTACATGCAATATTGCCGGGTTTGTCTCGGGTTATACGGAAAGTGGTGCAAAAACCGTTCTTCCTGCAACTGCTATTGCAAAAATTGATTTTCGACTAGTACCACGGATGGATCCTAAAAAGCAAATTCTACGACTAAAAAAACATCTAAAGAAAAAAGGATTTGGCGATATTAGAGTAAAGGTGTATCATGGCGAGGCAGCAGCAAGAACTGATCCTAACGAACCACTGGTATCTTTTGTAAAAAATGCAGCTGACAAGACATTTGGAAAATCAATACTTAATGTTTCAAATGCAGGTACAGGGCCAATGTATTCATTTGTCAAGATACTAAAGGCACCATGTGTTTCGATTGGTGGCACCTACATGTTTGCAAGGATACATTCACCAAATGAATTTGCAAGACTTGACTTACTAAAAAAGACAACAAAGTGCATGTGTCTTGTAATTAACAACTTTGCAGGCTAGTGCAAGAATCGTGGTATCTTCTTTACAATATGAGCTATTGATACTCTGCCTGGACCTGCAGCAATCATACATAAAGCTGATGCTAATAGCAAAAGATCAATCTCAAACCCTCCTTGACCTGTAAGATGATCAGCTTTTTTCACATAAAATATAGCACCCAACATCATCAAAGACAAAACAACGCCTCCGATTCTTGTCAATACTCCGGCAATTAGCAAAATTCCAGGTAAAGTTTCTGCAAGGGCAAGTATTATCTGCATCTCATGAGGAATTCCAATGTTTGTTAGAAAGTCCAAAAATCCGGGATCAAACTTTGGCAAGCCATGCGCCAAAAAGATCACACCAACAACTACACGCACTCCCATGTGTGTTATGTCATGAAACTTGCTTTGTCGAAATGTTGTCTCAATCAACACTCTAGAAAAATTTTATGCTGTATAAATTTCTGAGCCAAACAAGATGAGAAAGGACTTTATTTCGCCCTAAAATTAGTGGATTTATGTCATACATGTACATGCCTGGTGCAACTGCCGTAGGCATATCATTTGATGATGGCATAGTTCTTGCAAGCGAGCGTAGGATCGCATATGGCAATTTCTTGGTAAGTAAATCAACAAAAAAGACCTTCCCACTCACTCCAAATGTTGCCGCAGCGTGTGCAGGTCTTGTAGCAGATATGCAGCTATTGTCTTTACAGATAAAGGCACTTGCAAAAATTAGAAAAATGGAGATAAAACGAGATGTACCTCCAAACTCTATTGCAAAGATGATGTCTAATTTGATGTATGAAAGACGATTCTTTCCGTTACTTACTCAGGTTATTGTAGGAGGTCTAGTAGCCAAACCGGAAATTTACACACTTGATCCGCTAGGATCTGTTTTGCCAGACGAATATGCTGCTGTTGGTACAGGTGCAGAAATGGCATTAGGTGTGCTTGACCAGAGCTACAAAGAAAAACTTACCGAAAAAGAGGCAGTTGATCTTGCAGTAAAATCTATCCGCGCTGCAACAATGAGAGATTCGTTTAGCGGCGATGGAATTGACATTATTGTCATAAACAAGCAAGGAACAAAAGAATTTACAGAAAAAAACTAGTCCTTAATTTCTTTTTTGGCTTCCCAGTATTTGTCTGAAATGTAATGCAAATTTTTTATAACTTCGCCTTTTGCAAGTGATTCCATCTCAATACTTGATACAAGTGCCTTTCCTACTGCAAGAAATTTCTGTTTTGATTCTTCTTTGACGCAAACTATCTGATCTTTTTCAAACTCAGTGTATTTTCTAATACCGGGTCTCATCACATTTGCCCCATTGCATACAAACTTGACTGCACCCATGTCGACAATTACGTGAGGAAACTTTTCAAGAACATCAGTATTTGATAAAAACGGTAAATACATCTCACTTATTTTTAAAATGGTAATGCCATTTCCTGTAATTATCTCAGCATTATCTGGTAGATAATAACATTTTAGGTTTTTTATTTTTGGAATATCAATTTTCCATTTTGATGAAATCTCATCTAGTATTGTAGATGTTTCACTTTTTGAAATTAAGTGAGAGGAAATTGTTTTTTCCTTATTCATTTTCTAGTGATACAATTAAGAATCAATGCTTCCACCCTGACCATAGAGAACTGGCATGGTATATGATGCTGTTATGTGTTTGATGATTCTGATCTTCCTTACACACTTGTCTATTCCATCAGGTTCACTTGATGCAATTTTAACAATAATGTCATATCTTCCCATAATCCCATTGACTTCTTCTACTTCAGGTATTCTTTTTACTTCTGCAATGGCTTCTCTTTCTAGTCCTGGTACGCAGTTTAGTAGTATGTAAGCTTGCATATTCTCAGGCACTCAATTTACCTAAAAATAGTTACCTACACCATTTCTTGAAATTTCTTGCCTTATGTCAAGAAGGTCGCGCAGAATTGAGCTTGCAGTTTCAACTCCGCCTGCACCACGACCTATAATTGTCTGTGTGCCAGAGTGCTCAGAGGTAAAAGAGATTGCGTTCAAAGTCCCATTTACACATAATGGGTCATCTCGTGAGACCTCCTTTGGTTCTACAACCAACTCTTTATTGCAGGAAGCAATTAGTTTTATTGCACAATTTTTCCTTTCTGCTTTTTTGATATCAGATGATGAGACATTACGGATTCCAGTTCTTTTAATGTCTGGCAAAGTAACACGCATGCCCATTATCCAGTTTGCAAGTATGACTAGTTTTGCTGCAGCGTCAAGACCATCCAAGTCAAGTGACTCGTCTGCCTCAACATATCCCTTCTTTTTAGCATCTGATAGAGCTGACTTGAAGGACATGCCATTTGTCATGTTAGTTAGGATATAGTTTGTTGTTCCATTTAGTATTCCTTGAAATGATAACACTCTTTCCCCCCTCAAACTATTTTTGGCATAATTAAGAATTGGTGTCCCTCCACCTACCGTACCACTAAATCTCAGTAGCACTTGATTATACTCTGCAAGCTCCATTAGTGAAGGAAATGCAAGTGCCAACGGTCCCTTATTTACAGACACAACATGTAGTCCTCTTTTTAGCGCACTCGTGATATGTGTCATGCCAGGCTCTGCATCTTTGTAGTTGCTAATTGTTGATTCTACTAAAACATCGGCATCAAGATCATCTATCAAATCTAGACCAGAAAGGTTGCCCTTTTTGCTTGCATATTTTTTTACGGTTCCAAACTTTTTCTTTACTTCTACTAGTCTATTTAGGTCAAGACCTGACGAGTCAACAGCAGAACCCTTGCTATCAAAAACTCCCACAACTCTTGGCTTTATCCCATACTGTGCATAGAGATCCTCTGTTCTTGAATCAAGTAGCTTTGATAGGCTTTGACCTACTACTCCAAATCCACAAAGTATTATTCGCAATTTATCTCAGACTCTGCTAACATTTGGCCTGTTTTATTAATGATTTTTCTATAAACTAGTCGTCTTTTTTGTCAAGATCCAATGAAATTGAATTAATACAAAAGCGCAAGTTGGTTGGCTCAGGACCATCATCAAAAAGATGGCCCAAATGCGCTCCGCATTTATTGCACATCACTTCTGTTCTAAGCATGCCATAGCTTGTATCTACTTCATACTTTATGTTGTCATTTTTTAGGGGCTTCCAAAAACTTGGCCACCCAGTACCTGAATTAAACTTAGTATCAGAGCTAAACAATTCATTTCCACAACAAACACACTTGTAGATTCCACCGTCTTTGCACTCATAATATTTTCCTGAAAACGGTCTTTCGGTTTCTTTTTTTCGACATACCATATATTGTTCAGGTGTTAGCTTCTTTTGCCACTCTTCATCTGTTTTTGAACTCTCTTGGCTCATAGTTTCTTATCATGTAATCCAGTATATCATTTTTTATCCAGATTTTTCCTTTTTTCCTCTGTTCTTTTCTCTGATTCAAATCTCTCAAGATCATATTCTTTCAAATCAACAAACTTGAAAATTTTACTCAAAATAGGATGAGCCCTGTTTATTTCCTTGTACATTGATTGAGCTACAGTTCTGTAGTCAATATGTCCCTGTGGAACTGTTCTTAGCTCAATTAGGTGACATGCTTCACGTAAATTAAGATGGATAAAGTATGAATAGTTGTATGCAAAGTTTACAACATATTGAGCTTGTTCTGGAAGTTTTTTTCGTATAGCATCAAAAACATCTTTTGCTTTGTACATGCAGTCCTTAAACTCTTTTTCAATCCCAAGTGTTATGATTTCTCTTGGAGTTGTAAATCCATGATCTGCTGTCAAAAGTTGCCGTTCGATAGTAAGCACTCGATGTCTATGAAAGTCACGAAACATTCCAAAGTTTGTTACAAGATCAAAAGTATATTCAGACATTTCAAATGCTCGTGGAGGCCTATGCCGTCTATTTTTTCGGATATTTGCAAATGAGGAAATGATCTGGCTTTTTTCTTTAGTTTCTAATTTTTTTACACTGGCAAGTATTTTGTAATATGGAGTGCCATGAGATTGCTCGTATAGTATCGCAGCAACTATCTTATCTAGTGCATCTGATTCAGGCTCATAGTCCACTAGCCTTACAAGACTGCCTTTCTGCTTATCTTTTGGTGCGTATTTTTTAGCAAGATTTGAGGCTGTTTTTTGAATTGATTTAAAGTAACTTTGCAGCTCCTTGCCGTATTTGTCATCTGAGCGTCGAACAAATGACTTGATGGTGGAATCTAGTTCAGTCTTTATCTGCCTGGCAAGGATTTGTTCTTCTTTTAGGTTTGAGCTAAACATGACTGTGAGCAGATACTCAAAGGCCCTTCCATTACCCGTAATTCCAACATTAGTTATAGTTGATGCGGGCAAAAGGCTTCGCAATACATCAAGTGCTTTTGCTTTTGTTGATCCTTTGTAAATTGTATTTGCAGATTTTATCTCATCTTCAGTTTTTAGTTTAGAAAAAGATTTTTCATTTCCATTTGAATCTTTGAATGTGTATTTGTCGATTGGAAATTTTTCTCTAATGTAATTTATCATCGGTTCAATGTTTTTTGAATAAATATCAAAGTCAAGGTTACATGATTCCAAGTACATGTCTGCAAATTTTGATTTCATTATTTCAGGTTCTTTGTAAAACTTGTAGCTATTGTCTGCTTTTTTGTCCCATGAAACATATCGAGAGGATTTTTCAAGATATGAAAGACCAATTCTGCGGTCTTCAATTTTTTTTACAGCAATGTTTGATAGTCCTTCTATTGCAATCTGTGCACCACCAAGCTCTGCAACAGAGTCATCTCCATATTCTAAAAGTACTCTATTGTAGAATTCCTCGCCACGATTTTTATTTGATAAAAACTCATCAAGAAAAACACGTCGCATGCTTTTATCAGTCCTGCTGTACCTTGACATCAAGGCACCACGGTCAACCTGCTTTGATGTGATTATCGCAAATACAGATCTGTCAGTATTTGAGAAATGATCCAAAAGAATTTTTTTTTCATCTTCTGAATACTTGTCAGACATTACGAGCTGAAAAGTTGTCTAATTATTAATAGTCTGTCCTTTTTTTATCTGAATAAGATCAGAAGACTTTTTTTGTCCTTTGGCTTGCCATCTTAACAGAACTTCTTTTAGTGTTTCTGCTTCTGCCTCATCATCTGTATACATTAGCATTGTTATCCACTTGCCTTTTCCAGCTTGTCCTCCAATAGAGTTCATCCAAAAGCTTGTTGGCAGATCTTTGAATGCTTTATGTTCAGCATTTCGACTCATGTCAACCCAATGTTTTGAAACAAAGTGAAGAATCTGATCTAATTGTTCTTTTGTTATCATTAACAAATTTTTTACTAGTTTGAATTTTAAAATTGCGAATTTTGCTTGCCTAATCAAGAATTAGTTAAAATGATCTAACTAAAACCGGAAACCTTGTTAACACTTTGCTGGTTATACGAATCGCTAAATCAGTATGCAATGAGTAGCGACGAGATCGAAATTGTCGGAAAACCAGTAAAAGACATGTATGGTACAGCAATGGGAAAAGTTGTTGGAACAATTACTGCAATTGACGGCAGCATTGATACAGTCGGGATAGATTGTGGCTCAGACGTACTAAAACAGGTCCCATTTGAACAACTTGTGGTCAAAGAAGATGTTGTAATTTTTATTCCAAAATGGAGACTTGACTCACACAGACTTTTGCGGGCAAAAGAATTGGCGCTGCGAAGACTAAAGGCACTGATGAATCTCTCAACAGAAAATGAGGAAATGAAAGAAGACGCTGGACTGATTCATGAAAAATACAAGTCACAGTTACAATCGCTTAATGAAACTGAAGCAAAAATAAAACAGACACTAGATAAAAGAAAGGCTGAGCTTGACGAGCATCTAAAGTCAGTAAAGATGTTTTTGTTTGATGCAAAGGTACAGTTTAACAGCGACGAAATAGCTCAATCAAAGTTTGATTCTATAAAGTCACAAACTGCAGAAATTATGGAACGAATATCTCATGAAAAGGCAGAGATACTTAACATACAACAACGCATTGCAGACTTGTCACTTGATGATATACCCACAGAAACCCCAAAGCAACAGATTGAGGAATCTGCACAGTCGTATCTAGAATCAACCAATGAAGAAACTGTAGCACCAGTCCAAACAGAATCAACGCTTCCTGAAGTTCCTCGCGATGTTGAAACAAAGAATGCAGTACACAACTATGCCTGCATAATTGCACAACAAAACAAAAAGCCAGATGACACAGAACCTGGAGACTGGCTTACAAGAATGCAAGCACAGTAAGCCTACAAATCTGTCTTTAACATTTAGAAATGCCTGATACATAGTATCAGTGTGAGTTCTAAAACATACAACATCGGTCTTGGAAACAACGATACTCTAACAAGAAAAAAGGCCGACTCTGATTTTATTTCCTTTTGGGACGAGCAGGCAAAAAACTTGGCTTGGTTTAAAATCTGGGACAAAACCCTTGTATGGAATCCTCCTTTTGCAAAATGGTTTGTTGGGGGCACAATAAATGCCTCATACAACACACTTGATGTCAATCTCAAAAAAAGAGCAAAAAAGATTGCGATTTTGTGGGAAGGTGAAAATGGCGATAGGTGTGCTTTAACATACGAAGAGCTCTGGCTTGAGGTAAACAGGTTTGCGAATGTTCTCAAATCTCTAGGCGTAAAAAAAGGTGATAGAATCACAATTTACCTTCCAATGGTGCCTGAGCTGCCAATATCGATGCTTGCATGTGCGAGAATCGGCGCAATACACACTGTAGTTTTTTCAGGGTTTAGCGCAAACTCGCTACGTGATAGAATCGAAGACTCTAGATCCAAAATTGTCATTACTGCAGATGGTGGCTATAGGCGAGGAAACATAATAAAACTAAAAGAGGTAGTAGATGACGCAATAAAAGAACTTGATTTTGTACAAAACGTCATAGTTTATGAAAGAACAAAACACGAAATATCATTAAACAAAAAAGATAAGCTGTGGAGTGAATTAATGAAAAATGCAAAAGCAAATTGCGAGCCTGAAAAATTAGAAAGTATACATCCACTCTACATACTTTATACCTCTGGTACAACTGGAAAACCAAAAGGAGTACTGCATGGGATAGGGGGATACCTAACTCATTTGTACTCAACTTTTCAGTGGGCCTTTGACATTAAAGATTCTGATGTTTACTTTTGTACTGCAGACATTGGATGGGTGACAGGTCACAGCTATATAGTATATGGACCGATGTTACATGGAGCAACTCAGCTAATGTATGAGGGGGCGCCTGACTATCCAGACCCATCAAGAATGTGGGATTTAATCCAACGATACAAAGTCACAATATTTTATACAACTCCGACAGCACTTCGAATGTTTATGAAATTTGGCGATTCAATTCCAAACTCATTTGATCTTTCATCATTACGTTTGCTTGGAACAGTTGGTGAACCAATCAATCCCGAAGTGTGGGTTTGGTATTTTAAAACAATTGGAAAAGAAAAGTGCCCGATTATTGACACATGGTGGCAAACAGAAACAGGTGGCATGATGATCTCAAATCTTCCAGGTCTTGAAACAATTCCACTAAAGCCTGGTTCTGCAACAAGACCAATTCTTGGCACACAGATTACAGTTGTTGATGAAAATGGAAATGAGGTTGCTGCAAACACGAAAGGTTATCTGGTAATTAAAAATCCATGGCCTGGAATGCTTTTGACTCTGTGGAATGATGACGCAAAATACAAGTCAGTTTACTGGTCCAAGTATGAAAATGCTTACTATCCTGGAGATTATGCAATAAAAGATAGTGATGGATATCTGTGGCTGCTTGGAAGAGCAGATGATGTCCTAAAGGTTGCAGGCCACAGAATTGGTACTGCGGAGCTAGAAAGTAGTATAGTGTCACACAAAGATGTAGCCGAAGCCGCCGTGTGTGGAATCCCTCACGTGGTAAAGGGTGAGGCTATAATCGCATTTGTTGTCCTAAAAGAAGGAATCAAGAAAACTGGTGACCTCTTAAAAAAGGAGATAATTGAGGTAATTCGCTCAAGCGTTGGTGCAATAGCCACACCTGAGCAGATTCATTTTGTGACAAGGCTACCAAAAACACGCAGTGGGAAAATAATGCGAAGACTGCTAAAAGCCATTGCAAATAATGACAATATAGGCGATGTAAGTACACTTGAAGACGGCGCAGCAGTAAGTGAGGTCCAAGATGCACTTGATGAATTAAAATCTACAATAAAAAATAATTAGGTTTGGTTTTTGCACACAAATGGATGCAGATTTTCTTCATTGTATAATGTTACAATTCCGTTCATGTCACATTCTGAAATATATGCACGCTCAATTGAAAAGCTAGAGTTCATCAAGTCGTTTGATGCCATTGCATGGGGAAGTCCAAGTGCATGACCAATTTCATGTCGTATCACTGCCTCTAATGTCTGATCAGAAATTTCATCGATCTGGTAGACTGTAATATGCGCTTTTAATATCTCATTTCGAAAATTATCAACAAGTATTTTTGTAGAACCTAGCTTGCCATCTCCATTTTGTAGTGGTGAAAATGTAATTGTGATGTCTCCTTCACCTTTTTCTGAGCTAATAATTTGAAACTTTTGTGGAATGTGCCTTGTTGTATCTTGTGTAGATGCTATTTCTAATGCATTTTGCCATCCAAAGTAGTATGTTTTTTCGTTTTTACTAATTACATTAATATTATTTGAGAATATTTGATTAGAATAAATTACTTTATTTACAACATGCATTTTTTCAGAATACTCTTTACCATTTACAACATTGATTCGTAAAGTATCACCTTTTACTAAAAACCAAGATGACAGCGGCAAGCCAGGTTGATCAGTGCTTTCCACTTTGAGATCGTTTATAAAAAATTCTGACGGCACTGTATTATAGTCATGTAGTTTTACAATTCCTAAATTGATCAAAATTATTGGATAGGTTCCCACCGTTAGTGCAATTCCAATTATAGCTAAGATCATAACTAGATAATTTTTTCTAACACTTTTTGAGACATAGGCCCTTATCATTTCGCCTTGTAAATTTTGAATATCATCATGATTCATTTTTAATCACTAATACTCCTCCTAATTGTTCAAACAACAAATGCCCCCTGCACCTTTGTTCTAAAGAAAGATAACTATATTAAAAGATATCTTCTTTAGTACATACAAATTATGAGGATCCCTTATATAGCATCACTCGTCAGTCTCAAAGATTGCTGGCTGGCAATAATGGTAAAAAATCAAGTGTCATAGTAGCTATTGCAGCTGTATTAACATTATTTACGACAGGTTTTGTAACATCTGATGCATTTGGACAAGAGCAAATTTCTGAATTTACGGTAATCAAAGGAGATGAAATAAAAAATAATCCAGTAGCGCAGCAAATTTTGCAAAAAATCGAAGAATCAAAAAGAATAATGGCTGAGCTACTCGAAGGAAAGCCAATTCTAACAGCGCAGCAAAAGCTAGTTGAAGAACAGCGAAAGATTGTAAAAGAACGTCTTGAGACTGAGCTTAAAAGAATGGATAAAGAATATGAATCTTATACGCCACGAAATTCTTTTGCAAAATTTGTTTCAAATGTAGATCCAGTTTTCCGTGATCTGTATTGGGATCAGTTCAACTATATGGATGAAAAGATCAAAATTGCACGTATAGCAAAGCAGCTTGCTCTTGCAGATGGTGCAACATATGATGAAGCCCAGGCTGAATACATCAAGTACGCCTCACTGACTAGAGTTGAAATGGTAAAGCTAGTACAGAATCTTAATATCAAACATGGATTTGCAGACGAAAGAATACAAAAGATTTTTGATGAATATGGCAAGCTTGTGCGATACGAAAATGATAAAGACGAATCTGTCTGCTATGGATGTGAGTATATAGATGCTGCAGCATTACTTGCAAAAGCCAATCCTGATTCTATAGAAAGTACAATAACTTTTGTATCTGCAGAAATTCAAAAAAATCCTAATATCAAAATTGAAAGTCCACGAGATGCTACAATAAAAAGACTAGAAGAAAAACTAGACACACTATCAGAACAACTTGCATCTGAACCTGATCCAAAAATACAACAAGAACTTGTCAAGTCAATTGAAAAAATAGCCTCCCTCTTAGATAGGCTAGAAAAATTAGAATAGCTGTTTTCTTATTTTTTATCTAAAACCACTGTTCGAGGGTCTGGCTTTTCTTTTCAATGGTTTTTTTGAGCCTGTTTAGTGCAGTTTCAACTCTTTCCTGGGAAAAATTTCTCTCTTTTACTAGGTAATTAACAATAGAATCAGAATCCACATCTTTGAAGATTATGTCTTTTGCTGGCGCAACTTCAGATTTTAAGAAAATTTTCCTAATTTGTTTGTAATCGATTTTGCCTAATTGTTCTTGAATTTGTGGTATGTCTTCTAATCTTCCATGTTCTCTTATCATTTTTAGTGCAGTTTTTGGACCAATTCGCTCAAAGCCATCTGGATTAAAGTCTGTTCCAATTAAAATTCCAATATCTACAAGCTGCTCTCTTGTAATTTTTAGCTCATCAAGATTTTTTTGCAAGTCTATTATTTCAGGCTCAATGTCAATGTAGGTATTTCTATTTGGAATCTTTCTTCTTCCACTGTTTGTAAAGTTTCTTACAAGTTTTTTTGCACCAAAAAGTATAGAATCAAAGTCTTGACTTGCTGTTGCATCTGCCTTTCCTGATATAGTAAGATGTGCTGCAGTGGCCTCTCCCTCTCCAGGTGCCTGTATATGTGGAATCCCAAAAAGATCCAAAAGATGTTTTGATTCATCAACCATTCCATCACGCATCGCAGTCGTTTGCTGTGCAAATTTTCTTGCATCTTCAAGATTTCCCTCGGTTACTGCCTTTTCATATTTTATCGTGGCTTCTTTTTTTATCTGTCTTCGTCGTTCAATCTCTGCTGATTTTAGTGAAGGCGGTTTTCCATCAAAAACATAGATTGGTTTTATTCCAAGTGATAAAAAATTGATGTTTCTATAAAAAAGACCACTTAGATGACTTGTCACTCTTCCATTAGAGTCAGTTAGATGTTGTCCGTCAGGTCCACGAATTATTGCAAGAAACTGATAAATTGCATTGTATGCATCAATTGCAACTACTTTAGATGTAAATGACTCCAGCTTTGTTTTTTCGCGTTGTAATATTGGTTTAAGATCTAGTCCCACGCCAAAGGTAGAGTTTGCTTGGTTTTTTGTTTTTGCTATTTGTTTGGCTTGCTATATTAGGGAGAAATTTCTAAAATTTGTTGCCAGGTTAGCCAAGTGGAACGGCGGCCGTCTCGAAAACGGCTGTGCGCAAGCGCTCAGGGGTTCGAATCCCTTACCTGGCGCTTTGAATTCTATGAGTTTTTGTTGTAAAAACAACTGCCATGCTAGTAGTGGCTATCAAAACAATCAAAGCTGTTGGAAATTCTGGAATTACTTGTAGAGACACAACTTCATCTTTTGGACCTGACCAATTATTTTGTTCACCTTGGAGACCAATTCCAAGAATCGTCACTTGAATATCAACTGGACTATCTGAATCTAATGCTTTTGTTATGTGTAGTCCCTCACCTTCAGCTTCGTATGCATTGTCTGCAAAAAAAACTAGCTCGCCGTCTTGTTTACCAGTTATTGCATAGTTTATGTGCTCGATCTTTTTCTCATTTGTATCAGTGAATGTTAGATACATGTACATTTCTTCACCTACTTTTGGTGGATCTGATTCCACGTACACGTTGATAGTGCCATCTGCGGAAATACTTTTTGTTAATACAGATGCACTATCTATTACTTTAATTGTCATTTCATAACGGTTATTGTCTTCATTTTTTTCTATTACTTGGTTAGTAAAGTCAGCATCAAAAACAAGTCTGTAAACTCCACGTATTTCTGGCACCCAATCATATCTCATGGTAGATACATTTCCAGTTTCTAGTAATGATTCATTTGATGACTCATATACTATATTTTCTCGTTCATCTATTACTTGCAGTCTAAACTGTACTGCCATAAAATTATCTTGGTCAATATTTTGTGCATTTGCACTTATAGACAGGTTTTCACCAGCTTTGTAGATTGTACTTTCTGGCATTCCTGTAATTTTGATTGTTTCTGGAAGCCAAACAAGATCAGAATCATTATCTTCAGCATAACTTACAGGCACGATAACTGATGATATTACAAAAACTCCTAAAACAATAACCAAATAATTTACATGTAATTGCAATTTCAAGAATTAACTACACTTACGATAATTAAAGATAATTAAATCTGGTATTAAATTAGTAGAATATCTATACAACTTTACATCTTCATTTTATTTTTTGGCACAATGTTAATAAAAGAACTCAAATCCAATCGCGAAATTATAAATTCAACAGAAGGATGTGGGCTGGCATAATAAATGAACAAACAACAAAAAGAATCTAGCCACAAAACCAAACATAAAACAAATGATAATGTGGACTCACAATACCCTCATTCAAATTCTGAATTAAAGTTAACTCCGGAAGCAATCAAATGTAAAAAAATTCTAGAACTGGATAAATCAATACGATATGCTGGTATATGTACATCAGATGGAACGCTAGTTGCATCTGAATATAAAAAAGAAATAATGCCGCTAATTGATGGCACAGAATTAGAATTTGCTGCAAAACTTTCTGCCATAAGAGCAATGGAGCGAGATATCTTGTCTACTAAACTTGGAAGACCAATGTATTCAATCGCATCTTATGAAAATGTAAAAAGAGCAACCATATCATTAGACAAGGGGATGTTTCTCCTAGTTTCTTTTGAAAGAAATGCCGATGATGCTTTGATCATAAATAAAATAATGAATGAAATGGATATTAGCTACACACTATCACTTTGTGAGTTAGGTTCTCGTTTGGCACAAAGTCTTCAAGATCCATTATCAGTAATTAGAAACCTTGTCGAAATATCCAGAAAGCGATATCATGATAAAATGATCAAAGAGATTAGTGATAATTTTGAAACAATCGAAAAAATAACACTAAAACTTT
Organism: Nitrososphaerota archaeon; assembly: GCA_052386635.1. Lineage (GTDB taxonomy): Archaea > Thermoproteota > Nitrososphaeria > Nitrososphaerales > Nitrosopumilaceae > VHBM01. The sequence continues at coordinate 8,008 of JBQTJY010000008.1, read as the reverse complement.
CCCACCAAATACATGATGTCTTGACATTTGTTAGGGCAACCCCATTACAATTGACACACTCTTCACTAACAGAGATCTTGAATCAAACAATTAAGGAAATTTTTGTACCCCCTACGGTTCAAATAAACTTGCCAAAAAATGACACGACAATAAAGTGTGATATTAGCAAGCTAAAACGGGTCCTTTCTAATCTGATAATAAATTCAATACAAGCAATGAATTATCATGGTACGATAAACATTAGAACTAGAGATAAAGATAACCAGACTGTAATCGAGATTGAAGACACTGGGAATGGAATTCCTGAAAACTTGATGGATAAAATATTTGAGCCACTCTTTACCACAAAAGAATACGGAACTGGCTTGGGCTTGAAAACATGTAAGAATATAATCGAGCAGCATAAAGGTAAAATAACTTTTAGAAATAACCCAACAACTTTTACCATAACGATGCCAAAATAATAAAAAATAAAATTCTCTTACCAATAACTTCGATGTTGACATTATAAACCACAAATACCAATCACTGGTATTGCAAAAAGACAGAACCTCTGAGTGGTTCGTACCTAAATTCGGCCCAAGAAACTTTAGAATTGGTATAGGAATACTTTTTTTGCCATATACAGGGATGGTAGTCTCATTTGCTGCATGGGGATCACTTGCAAGCAGTTTTTCATTAGAAAGACTTGTTGCCATATGTCTTCTCTATTTTTTAGCTACAGGTGTGTCAGCTCATTTTCTTGATGCAATTGGAAGTAGAACAAAACCATGGGGTATATTGCCCACGAAAAAACTATGGGCAATTTCCTTAATCTCGCTTGGATTGGCTTGTTTAATTGGTCTGTACTATGCACTATTAGACTATCCACTACTTATTCCACTTGGCATCATTGAAGGATTTTTTCTGTTTTCATATAATTTGGAACTCTTTGGTGGAAAATTGCATAACAATACTTCATTTGTAATTTCATGGGGAATATTACCTGTCCTTGCAGGATCTGCAATTCAAACAAACTCGATTTCATTAGAGAGTATTATTCTTGCATCATTAGCTGGACTTTTGAGCTATATATTGATAAAAACTTCACGACGTTACAAAGATCTCAAAAAAGAATCTACCGATTATACTGCAATAAAGAAAAAGGAAACCACATTAAAAATCATAAGCATAGGAGTAATGATTGAAACCATCTTATTTTTTATTTTAAGATATGTTTAACTGAATTGTAAATTATAGAATTAATTGTAATGCAAGATTCTTTTGTTAGCAGCCTACTTGATGTTCCAGTAGGGCAAATAGAGAAATTCCTTAAGGACAATCTTCAAGGTGAAACTCGTTTAGAGGTTATTGAACAAAACCGTATATCTGGAACAAATTTTGTACGTAAAGTAGTAATTACAGCAAACAACTTGCCAGTAATTCGTGCTACAGTTTCATTTGATTCATCAAAACTTCCAGAACAAATTCTATCAGAACTACTAAGAAAAAATGAAGGAATTGGCTCTATTCTTACAAAAAACAAGATAACTGCACGAAGAAACATTATTTTCTTGAAATCAGATTCTGACGGTACAGTAAAAAGAAACTACGAGATTATAGATAACAAAACTGTATTGTTTTACATCTCAGAAGAAATACTGCTAATGAATCTTCTTGCCAACAAGAATAGCAGATGAACCAAAGGTTAGGTATTTTTGTTCTATCTTAAGACCATTGTCTTTCATAGCATTTTCATAATCAGCTAGCCATGCAGTAGACCTTAATAATTTTGGAAGATCTCTAAACACATCTTTCCAACTTGGAATAAAAATTCCTATAAAATTTAGCACTATAAAATACAAATTCCAGAGATTTTTTACAAAATCATTTTTTGGATATGTGAAATCATGAAAGATTATTTGTCCACCTTCTTTTAGATGCTTGATACATACTTTTACTAATGTTTCAGCATTACAATATTTTGGAAGATAAGACGACGTTATGCAATCAAATTTTAAATCAAGATCCAGCTCTTCTGCATCTTGATTTAGATATGTGATATTGTTATATTTTTGAGAATTTGTTTTTGCGACATCAAGATAATTTTGCATAATATCAACACCAATTATTTTTGTATTGGGATTGACATCTGCAATTAATCTTGTAAGTATACCAGTTCCACATGCCAAATCCAAAACAGCCTTTACATCTGGAATTTTTTTGAGAATTTCTTTTTTCCAAAACTTATCTTGCCCAAATGTGGCCCAAGCCACAACTTTATCATAAGATTTGGCAGTTTTTCCAAAAAATTTTGGAACTAATTTTTTTGGCGACTCGTTCATTAACATATTATAATGAAATCTGTAAAATTTAAAGCGATTTTAAAAGTTTGAATTTAACTATATTTGAGATATTACTGCCTTTACTCCTTCCTTATATGATGGATATCTAAACTGAATCATCTTTGCAATCTTTGCATTTGATGCTCGAATTGATGTTGTCAAAAGTTTTACAAAATCTCCTCCCATAACGGCTTTGGCAAGAACTGTTGGAATGCTTCCAGGATGTGTGACACCAAGCACATCACAGGTATAATTGATAAATTCCTTAAACAACACAGGATTTGAGTCTGTAACAATAACTGTTTCATTTATTGCATTTTTTTCAGCTATTACAGCTAGTGCACTTACCACATCATCAACATGAACAAAGCTTCGATAATATTCGCCTGACTTTGGAAGCTTAAGCCTTCCTTTTTTCAATCTTTGAATTATTTGTGATTCAAACCATCCACCATTTCCATACACCTCACCAAAATACGTAACAGTAAATGGCATTGAATTGGCTTTACAATTTTTTTCCAAGAATTGTTGGGCGTCTAGCCTAACTTGAGCATAATATGTATGTGGTTTTAAGGGAGTTGTCTCACCAACCATACCACTAGGCTCTCCAAAGACACCAAGTCCAGATGCATATACAATAAATTTTGTTTTATTTTTTATATGATTGAAAAGATTTACTGTTCCATCATAATTGACTTTTTTGATTTTATTTTTGTCTTTTTCCATTGGGGTAACTGCGGCCAAGTGAAAAGCAACATCATAGGTTTCATTTGGAATTGAAAAACTTGGATTGAGAAGATCAACTTTATGTTTTTGAATTAACAGATTTGTATCATGTTCATGAATTAAACCTGTAACTGCATGCCCATTCTCAGATAATTTAGCAGCTAGTCTTGAACCAATAAATCCTGATGCGCCTGTAACAAGAATCTTCAATGTTATAACTATTGTGATGTATTTTAAAAAATATGGTGTGTATTTGCATTAAAATTATTGATTCCAGTTGACTTTGCGCAATATTGCGTAAGGTGGCTCTTCTATGTCTGCAAGATATTCGACATTATCTGAGGTTACTCTAATGGCTTCATTATTTTGCATTATCTCACTAAATTGTGGCTCCGACTCTAGTTTTTGCAGATATTGTTCTGTCCATGTCCAGTCGCTGTCTGGATTACACGAATAAACTATCCAGTGATATTCATTATCGGTCCAGCCTATATCAAATGGGAACATTTTACAGTCAAAAGGTCGGTTATTGTATATAGAGCACAGTCTTTTTTCCTCGTCCCAAAACATACACGTTGTTGAATTTTCTTTTTTTCTGATAGTCTTTATCGTAGTTCCATTTACTATGATATTTTTTAGAAAATCGTCTTCTGATTTTCCTGCATTTTGTAATCTAGCTAGGTCACTTGGATACAATAAGGGTGGAAAAAAGTCAGTACAACACGATAATTTTTTGCAGCTACTACACAAGCTGGAAATACTATACCTGTCACTTTCCATAACACTCTATACCTCTCTGTGCTTATAAAGCGCATAACACACAACCATGGTTCCTGCAACCCAAAGTGGTGTTGCGATATCAGATCTGTCAAATATCCCAAATAACTCAAAAAAGTAGTATCTTACATCACCAAATGTGTTTAACGCAAATCCAACAAGTAATAGACCCCATGCATTTCCAAGAATAGTGCCACGAAAAACTTGGGCACCTACAACAGCATATGCAAATATCATTGTTGTTAAAAATACAGCTCCCATTCCTACCACATATTCTTTGTAAAAGTCAAGATCATATTCTGGAATTGGATAGAATGCAACACTTCGAAGACCCTCTGGCGCCTCAAATGGGACCAATCCAAAAAACGCGTAAACTATGGATGCACCAATTGGAATCCAAATAATTGTGTTTTTTTGATGTGAACTTAGTTTTGGTTTGAAATAACGTATGTTAGTACTTAGATGGTAAATAGAAAATGGATAAAATGCAAAATAACCAAGGTCAGGCCAGTATGGATATGGGTTTTCTACTTGGTAGCCAATTTCATATACAAACCAGAGAACCCATCCTACAAAATAAGAGCCATATGCTAAAGCAAGTGAAAGATATGCCCTCCCAAAAACCTTCGAGCCCCAGTATCTTTTTGCAACAATAAAAGCAAAGATTGCTGATGCACCAAACCCAGCAGTAAGTATTGCCTCAAAAACATCTAATTCAGAGTCAATGTTTGGTTCGATTGCATTTCCGACACTATAAATTAAAACTGCGATAAATATTGAAGTTATAACAAAATAATTGATATTTGTACCAAGTTTGGCCTGATCCTCTTTTGATTCCAAGTGTTAGTTTTTGAATTTAGTAATAGTACTTAAAGCATCAGCTCAAGCTTGACACACAAACTTAAGATTTATCTATATTTTCGAAATGTTAGGATCATCTTTATCTTGGAGTCCAAATTACGTATCCAATTGAAATTAGCTCTGTTTATAGCCATTTTCCTTCTTTCTTCTACATTCACCCAATCGTTAGTAACCGCAGAAGAGTCTGAATATCATGAAATAATTGTAATAGGCGCCGGTATGGCTGGTATTGCAGCAGCAAATCAGTTACACGAAAATGGCTATGATGTTATAGTTTTGGAAGCTCGTGACAGAATTGGTGGTAGAATGCAAACTGATAGATCCTATGAGGGTTACAATCTTGATGTAGGTGCTTCATGGATTCATGGCACAAAAGAGAATCCGATTGCAGAATTAACTAATGAGTATGACATTGAAACGGTACCATTTGATGATGAAGAGTCAGTTATTTTCTATGATGAAAATGGAATAAAAATAGATCAAAAAACAAAAAACTCTATGCACGAACTTTATAGGCAATTTGAAGTGTTTTATGATGATTACCGTGACGACATTTTAAAAAAGGATAAGAAAGATGTCTCACTCAACGAAGCAATTAACAAATTTACTAAAGATAAAGAATTGTCAGAACAAGAACTCAATAATTTTAATTTCATGGTTGTTTGGAACATTGAAGGAGATTATGCTACAGACGCATCAAATCTTTCACTTTTATCTTTTGAAGAAATGGGATACAAAATGGATGGGCGAGAAGTTGTCTTTCCTGAAGGCTATACAAAAATTTTTGATAAATTAGCAGAAGGATTAACTGTTAGATTTCAACACACTGTAACAGAAATAGATTATACAGATGATAATATCATTCATGTCAAAACAGATAAAGGCAATTTTAATGCAAAATATGTGATAAGTACACTTCCACTGGGTGTTTTAAAGAAAAATAGTGTGACTTTTTCACCACCTCTTACACAAGAAAAGATAGACTCGATAAATAAATTAGAGATGGGCATTCTCAATAAGGTCTATTACGTTTTCCCAGACCCACCATTTTGGGATGTGGATTATAATTTCATTGCTCATATTTCAAATCAGAAAGGTCATTGGGCATACTTTGCAAATCTATACGGTGTGTTAAAAGAACCCGTTCTATTGGCATTTAACACTGCTGATTTTGGCCATCAGCTAGAAGACATGGAGAAAGAAGAAATCGTAGTAGAAGGATTAAGGGTGCTCAAAAAATTATACGGCGAAACAATTCCAGAACCAAAATATACCTATGTAACAAAATGGGATTCTGACCCATTCTCATTTGGATCTTATTCTTCTACTGGCGTAGGTTCAACAAACTATGATTTTTTTGTGTTGTCAAAACCAATAAAGCGCCTTTTATTTGCGGGTGAGGCAACTGAAGTAACTTATCCAGCAACTGTACATGGCGCATACTTCTCAGGCATGCGAGAAGCGAATCGAATTAGCTGGATGGACGGGAATTACCTTTCACCTAAGGCACAGATTGAAAATTGGATATTGCCAGAATATGTGCTTTGTAAAAACGGACTTGAATTATTGATACGCATGGACGATGAATCAGCCGCATGCGTAGACCATTCTACAAAATTGAAGCTTCTAGATCGAGGTTGGGGTTATGTTTCTAAATATCAATACTATAACTAACGAGCAGCTGGAGTAGGAGTTAGAAGAATCTTTACCAAGTAGCTTTCATGTAGAATATTTTCCTTTAACATAACTTTGGCAGCAAGATTTCCATTTTGTATATCGATACTTACATTCTTAAATAATGCAGTATAGAGTGTAACCTTTCTTCCCTCACTCATAGTAGTGCCTTCTTCGGCTAACAATCCATCATCTACAATTTCATTAATTATACGGTAACCCGAAGACTTTGGAATTTGACAAGTCTCTAATATGTCTAGTATGGTACCTGGTTTTTGTAGTGCAGCATCCAAGATTAGCCTCTTTTCTCTATGCCCATATGATTCTAAAATTAACCTTGCAAGATCTTGGTTTTCTATGGTAATCCACGGTTGGCCCTTTTTCTTATCAAGAGATACTAGGTGATCCAAAAAGTCCTTTTCTAGGTTATCTGCCCCAGCACCAAAAAACTCACGAAGCGTAGCATCCAGTGTATGAAAGTCCTTGATTGCACTAACTACATCAAGGTTGTATCTTTGCTGCAGTCTTTCCTCTATCTTCTGATACGTCTTGACTCCAAGTTTTTCTTTTATGACCAAAGCTAATGCTTCTGCAAGAAGCTTGTCTAATGCATTCACATGCTGTATAAGGGTAAACTGGTTTATAATCATATCTCTGATCTGAGAATTAGATATATCATGGTTATTTATATGGTGGCTAATTTTTCTCAACAACTGTATTGGTAATATGTTAGCATAATTCTAAATTCTATAAATTGGGAATTTTCACATAATCTTTATATACTATCTCTTATAAGATCAAATATCTTTATTAACCACTAATTACTAATTCTCAAATATGAGAATTAGTTCATCAGAAACCGATAATTTTGAGGAAATAATTCCCAAATATGAGAATACACAGTCAGATTATGCAAGAAAACTACCCTTGGGAGATTCGATCACATTTTCTGAAAAATGGCTTGATTGTTGTGTTGGAATAGTAGATATGGTAAATTCGACAAAGATCTCATCCACACTATACAATTCAAAACTTGCAAAGTATTACAGCGTATTTCTCAACTCTATGAGTAAAATCGCAAAGCGATTTGATGCCACAATAGTCAAAAACATAGGAGATAGCATTCTTTACTATTTTCCTCAGACAGCAGATTCAAAAAACAAAGACGCCTTTGTAAAATGTCTAGAATGTAATTTTTCCATGGTAGAGGCACATGATGCCATTAATGATAAATTATTCGAAGAAAAGTTGCCTCCTTTAGACTATAGAATAAGTATTGATTATGGTGCTATCATGATGGCAAAAGCATCAAATTCATTATGCGAAGACATCTTTGGGCCGCCAGTAAATATGTGCAGTAAAATAAATCGCCTTGCCACACCAAACACAATTGTCATAGGCGGTGATCTGTACCAGCTAGTCAGAAACTTTAACTACTACAAATTTGAGCAAGTAAAAGGATTCTCACTTGGATTCAAGCATACTTATCCAACATACTCTCTAAAACGCAATGGCATGGGCCCAGTTGGCTCAAAATTGGGATGTTGGTTTCTATGAGTAAAGTAGGCAAAATAGACTGTATAGTGTGCGGTTCTAAAGATGCAATGAGGGTTGTAGATGAAAAGTATAACGGCTTTAGAGGAATT
>JBQTJY010000007.1:0-5441 GCA_052386635.1 Nitrososphaerota archaeon | reverse complement strand
CCGATCGACTTTCCAAGAGTTGGTGAAAAGGTTCCACTTGTTACCCTTCCGACATTTTTTCCTTCATAAATTATCTGATCGTTTTGCCTTGCAACTCTTTTAGAACCAATAACTTCAAAACCAACTAGCCTTTTTTTTGGCTCGTTTTTTTCTAGGACATCTTTTCCAATGAAATTTTTTTCAAGTTTTACAGTCCATTTAAGAGGTGCCTCAAGTGGCGTTACGCTCTCATCCATATCGTTTCCATAAAGCATCATTCCAGCCTCAAGTCTTAGAACGTCTCTTGCCCCAAGTCCTGCAGGTTTTATGCCAAATATTTGGCCATCAGAGAGCAGCTTTTCCCACAAAATACTAGCTGAGGAATCAAAAAAAATCTCAAATCCATCTTCGCCTGTATAGCCTGTTCTAGAAATCATGCAATCTTGGCCATACAGCTTTGCCTTCATAAAATGAAATGGTTTCAGCTTTGCTATCTCACTAATGTGTTTTTCAATGATTACCTGAGCTTTTGGTCCCTGTAGTGCAAGCAATGCAATCTTTTGTGTTTCATCCTTGAGTTTATTTCCATCAAGATGTCTTTGTATCCATTCAAAATCTTTTTTGATGTTTGAGGAATTTACAACAATTAAAAATTCGTCATGTGATATTTTAGAAACAATTACGTCATCTATGATCCCTCCCTCTTCATTGCACATTGGTGAATAGATTGCCTGATTTTCTATAATCTTTGAAATATCGTTTGTTATCAGATTCTGAATACATTCTTCTGAGGTTTCTCCTGTGATCCTAAATCTCCCCATGTGAGAAATGTCAAACAGTCCTACATTGTTTCTAACCGTCTTTTGTTCATCTAAAATCCCAGAATACTGAAGAGGCATGTCCCATCCATGAAAATCAACAATTTTTGCACCAAGCTTTACATGGTTTTCAAAAAATGGAGTTTTCATATTGTAAAATGTTAATTTGAACTATATTTCAGTTAACTTGTGCTTGCAAGACCAGAGTGGCTAAGAGTCAAAATTCCATCGGGTGAAAATTTTGTAAATCTAAAGAATACATTGAGGGATCAAAACCTAAAAACCGTTTGTGAGGAAGCCTCATGCCCAAACAAAGCTGAGTGCTGGTCTTCTGGTAATGCAACAATAATGCTAATGGGTGAAACATGCACTAGAGGCTGCAAGTTCTGTGATGTTACAACAGGAAGACCTTCAATGCTAGATCCTCTTGAACCATTAAGAGTCGCACAAACTCTCAAAAAATGGAACCTGAAATATGTGGTGATAACTTCTGTCTGCCGAGACGATTTAGAAGATGGTGGCGCACAACATTTTGCAGAAACAATTAGACTGGTGAAACTTTATTGTCCAAAAACTATGGTAGAAACACTAATTCCAGATTTTGACGGCAAGCGTGAATCCATAGGCAAAATTGTAAAAGAAGAGCCGCTTGTGATTAGCCATAATATTGAAACTGTAAAAAGACTTTCATCTGAAGTAAGAGACTATCGTGCAAACTACCGCAAATCACTTTCTGTTTTAAAGACAATCAAAGAACAAAATTCTAGTATTTTTACAAAGTCCTCTTTAATGCTTGGTCTTGGAGAAACTGAAGATGAGGTTATCGAGGCAGCAAAAGACCTAAGAAAAAATGATGTTGATATTGTTACGTTGGGCCAGTATCTTCAACCATCAAGAAGACACTTACCTGTAAGAGAGTTCATATCTCCTGAAATATTTGAATTTTACAAAAAAGTGTTTCAAAATATGGCTTTTCTTTATGTTGTAGCAGGACCACTTGTCCGAAGTTCATACAAGGCACTTGATTTTGTAAATACGCTTGGGAAAATAAAATCCTACTAGACCAAGTTTTTTGATTGGAATAACCACCATTAAATCATAAACCATTAAGTCATAACTTTAAACATGATCTTATGGTTCTACTGGCTCTTGGATTTCAGTTTCTATGTCTTCCGAAGTCATATCAAATCTATCTTCAAAATTTTCGAATATTTCTGGTTCAAAAGTATACATAAATTGTATTTGACTTGCTACCAAAATTATTCCTAATACTACCATGATATAATAAAATCCAAGTTTCATTGACTTTAATCCACCAATAGTTGCTTCATCCCTAGAATAAAATTCTCTGTATATTGGTAGTTCTTTTAAACCATGTTTTGTTCTTTCAATATCTTCTTGTATTTTTGATTCTCTTTTTTTATTATCTTTAGCATCTTTTAATGCTTCTTCTAATTTTTTTATCCTCTCACGTAGTTTAAATTGTATCTCTAAATCAATTTCTCTAGCAGCAGACACTGTGAATGGGAACATGGAAGCTACCACTAAACTTGTATAAATAAAATTAAAAAAACCAGAAAACCTAGCTTCTGATTCCAGAACAATATTTGAAACTGTTAAAAGTATCAAAATTCCTGCTATAACAGTAGCATCAATGGTAATAACATCAGCACGAGTTAACGTCACGTCGATGTATTATGTTATCTCATAATTAATCATGTTGGAAATAATAAGATTATTCTATTTTCTTCTCTAGATTTCTTAATGCAATTTAAACCATCAAATTTTTGTTAGATTCTCAATCTAGTCTGGCTTGTAGTTTTTGGACTTGCTTACAAGTCCTTGAGCTTGCGCATGTGCTTTTTGCAATATTTGCTCTTTAGTATCATCTGTAACATAGCCTGATTCAACAGAAACAGAACGTGATGATTGTGCAGCCTTTGCAAGTATTTGTTTTATGGCATCCGAAGTTGTATATGCTGCCTCAACAGCCAATGAAATTGCTTCTTGATGGGCCTGGCCAAACGCGTTTCTATATTTTTCAACATCTATTGTTAAATCATCTTTTACAAAGTGTTTGCCTTCTTCAAGTGCAGCATTAAGAGATATGCCTGCCTCGATAGGTTTTATGTCGAGTTTTCCAAGCAGCGTTGCCAATTTTGCAGAAATTACTTGGCCTTTTTTTGCAGGGATTGATTCTTTTGTAATCCAAACAGTACCTTGATCTATTTTTGTTGTAACGCCAGCTTCTTTAAAATCAGTAAGAATTGGTCCTGGCGCAATGCCTGTGTTTTTTGCTGGAATTACGACATCTATACTTGCAATGTCACCGCCACGGGCAGCCAGCTTTATCTTATTTTTGCTAAGAAGCACATTTAGCTTGAACGGAGACATGTTTGTAAACATAAAAAGACACTGTCCCTTTAGACTGTCAATCATTTTTTCTATGCCAGGTATCTTGAGTGTGGAAAATGCCTTTTTTGCTACTTTGTCTTTGATGCTAACTATCTCTATTTCTCCTTTGAATTTTTTTCTCAAAGGAAGTAACTGTGATGATCTTACCTTTTCCATTCGCACAAGAGCCAGCACTTTGTACTTTTTTGGAAGTTCTTGTAGTTGCTGATACAAAAGAGCCTTTCTTTTTGGATACGCGCTTCGATCTTTATGCATTTTACTTTACCTGCTGTGGGGCTTTAACTATTTTTCCCATCGTGGTTTTTATCAGAATTCTTTTTACGTTCTTGTCTCCGCTTGGCAATTTTTTCTCTACGGCATTTATCACTGCACTGGCATTTGCTACCAGATCAGAATCTGCCATAGTTTCATCACCTATCTTACATGAGGTAGAAAGTGAATTTTTTACTTTAACTCTAATCGATGATCGAAATCTATCCAAAAATGACTCTATTGATGCATTAAAGGGAACTGGAGTTGGCATTTTTCCTCTTGGTCCTAAAAGCTGACCTAGTGTTTTACCTACTACTGGCATAAGTTTAGTATCTGCAAGGAAAAAATCATAACTATTGATGAGTTTACGTGATTGTCTTTTATTCGCACTTAGTTGATTAAGTTCATCATTATCAATCACCTTGTCTGCTTTTGCACTTTTTGCTTTTAGTCCCATATCCCCAGATGCCATAACACAAACAGATGCAGGAGAGCTTGTTTTTGGAAGCTGGACCGTTTCATTTATCGCAAAACCCTTTTTGACGTCAATATCCTTGAAAATCATAATCAGCTCTAGCGATTGCTTGAATTTACGCTTCTTATTTTCAGCTTTTGCAACCTTTACCATTTCTGTAAGTTGAGATTCGTTAACCAATAGGCAGCATTCACGGGATCCTACTTAAAATCGTTTAGAGATAATATTCCGCAAAATGACTTTTTTACAAACTTGCAAAATTTCATTTTTTAAACAAAATAAACAAAAAACTAGATAATGAAACTACATTTATTAACGCGTAGCAAATCATTTCGAGAACATTGCATCGATTTGATGAGCTTGATATGAAATTACTTTATGAATTAACAAAGGATGCTTCTATATCTGTACCAAACCTATCAAAAAAACTCGGAATAAATGCATCAGTTCTGTACAGCAGAATAAAGCGACTTGGAAAAAAGAAACTAATAAAAAAATTTACCATTGTTATTGATGACGCTCTTTTAGGAATAGGCGTTAAAGCAACAGTTGGTATTAACCGTGATCCAAAGCAAAAAGATGCAATACATAAACAGCTCTTGGACATTGCTGAGGTAACTTCGATATCTGAGGTTACTGGACGATTTGATATTATGATTACAATTCTTGCAGAAAACCTAGAAGCGCTACATACAGTTGTAATAGAAAAAATTGGCAAAATTGATGGTATTCAAAACACTGAAACTTTTGTGGAACTACAAAAAACTGACAAAGAACCTACTTATCTTACTAAAAAATAATTAGTTGAACTTTTCGTCCCACTTACCAGCATTGATTTCGGCAGTAACTTCTTTTGGAGTCTTGCCTTCAATTTTTACGCCCAAAGACACGCAAGTTCCAATAATCTCTTTTGCGACGGATTTTAACGAGGTTGCATAAGATGAATCCATCTTTGTTTTTGCAACCTTGACTATAGTATCAAACTTTACATCAGCAACCCAATTAGTTGTTGGAGTTCCAGAGCCTTTCTGAATCCCTGCCTCTTTTAATAACAATGCTGCTGAAGAGGGGATGCCAATTTCAATTTCCCATTTCTTTGTGGCCGGATCAATAGAAACTGTAACAGGAACCTTCATTCCTTCAAAATCTTTGGTCTTTTCGTTAATTGCAGTAATTACCTGCATTACATTTACGCCCATTGGACCCAAAGCTGGACCTAGTGGAGGACCTGCAGATGCTTGTCCGCCAGTTACAAGTGTTGAAATAGTTTGTAAGTCTGCCATTAGTTTTTCACTCTATAAATAAAATTTAATCCTTGCTAGTTGAAAGCTTGAGATAATTTGCATCTACCGTAACAGGTAACTGATACGATGCATCAAGCAAAATTACTGTAGCTTCCTCTTTTTCATGATCAACTCGTGTAATAGTAGCTTTCATTCCTTTGAATGGGCCACCAATTATCTCAACAACACTATCAACTGCAAGCTCTGAGACCGTTGATT
>JBQTJY010000006.1:0-4042 GCA_052386635.1 Nitrososphaerota archaeon | reverse complement strand
GAAATCCAATGGTTTGTAGCCCAATTATTGGAGCAAAGATAGGATTGTTAGAGTAAATTGAAACCAGAATCCCCAAAAGGCCATAGATTCCAAAGAATATCTCAAGAAGTGTTGTCTTTGTAAATGGCAGATTGTATGCCTTATCGCGCCAGTCGTCTGTGTTTTTTATTATTCCATATTTTGGTGTGCGCAAAAACTCGTTTTTCTTTCCAAACATTGCATCAAATACAGCTACGGTATTGTTTACTGCAAGGCCTGCTGAATAAATTACCAAGTATGGAAGTGCCTTTGCCTTTGACTTCCAAGATTTTCCATACAGGTCATGTATGAGAAGAAGATATGCGCCAGGTCCTAGCGCAAAGTATGCAGCAATTGTTAGTGCTGGAAGAATACTAACCACATACAGGTTGATATCACCTGCAAGTAAAACAGGCAGTGCCAAAAACTGCATCAGCATCAATGGATATACAATGTGTCTGGTTAGCTGGATAAAGGCCTGAATCTTTGCCTCTGCTGCAATTTTTCTTTTTACTAAAATGTCGCCAAGTAGTTTGATAGCACACTGTATAGAGCCTTTTGCCCATCTAAACTGCTGCCTTTTTGCAGCATTCATCTGAACTGGAAGTTCTGCATTTACAACTATGTCTTGAATAAACATACACTTCCATCCCTTCATCTGTGCCCTATAGCTTAGATCCAAGTCTTCAACAAGTGTTGCAGTATGCCATCCGCCAGCATCCTCAATGCACTGTCTTCGCCAGATTCCAGCAGTTCCATTAAAGTTCATAAAAAGATTAGAGTTGCTCTTTGCCTGCTGTTCTATTAGAAAGTGAAAGTCAAGGCTTAGTGCCTGGGCCTGGGTTATTGCAGAATAGTTTTCATTTACATGCCCCCATCTTGCCTGAACTAGTCCAATGTTTGATTTTGAAAAGTATGGTATTGCCTTTTTTAAAAACCAAGTTGGGGGGATAAAGTCTGCATCAAATATTGCAACAAATTCTGTATTTGTAAACTTCATCGCATATTTTAGTGCGCCAGCCTTGTACCCTTTTCTAGAGTCCCGCCTTACATGAATGATGTCAAATCCATTTTTCTTGTAGTGGCTTACCAAGTCTTTGATGATTGCTACAGTATCGTCATCAGAGTCATCAAGAACCATAATTTTCATTTTTTCCTTTGGATAGTCCATTGCACAGACAGAGTTTACAAGACGTGCCGCAACGTACTTTTCATTGTAAATTGGCAGCTGGATAGTAATTGTAGGCTCGCCAAGTGAAACTAGATCATATTTTTCTCTGCGTCTTCTTGAAAGATATGCCAGATAGTAGAAATTGCAAGTATATCCTGTTATGATAACGGCTGCAAGAATGAAAAGATCAAAAACAAATGAAGTAACGGGATTAACTGCCATCTTGTCTAGTTTGGCAAATCACAAATCCGTATTTATACTTGCAAGATTCATTTTGTAAAATTTGTTACATAGTTATGCCAATTGTGAGAGAATCTGCTTTTTTGCAAATTTTCGTGTTTTAACACCATTGTCTGTTATAGTACCTGATGTTTTTAGTAAACCATTGTGATTCATCAAGTGCAATTTTCTATAAACAGTACTTATTGGAAGATTACATTCACTACTAATTTCTTTTGCAGATTTTGGTGAGTTCCTAACTGATGATAAAACTTTCATCAGGTTTTTGTCTTTAAAGAATTGATGTGTATTTGTTTGAACAGATATTTTCATCCACCTTTTCTCATAATAAATTGCATGAGTGCTTCCTTTGAATATTCGATTCCATGGATTTCATCGGTATGTTTTCCAAATTCCTCAATAACTGCAGATACATCATCTCCTTTTGATTCAAAGTCACATTCAAAACCATAATCTTTGCAAGATAATGTGAGCGTCACTGAACCGTTTCTTTGTTTTATTGTTATAATCACTTACTTAACATTGTTAATTCAACAAGAGCAATTATTTACTATGATTTAGAAGGAGTTGTAAATTGGTTTATGGCAAGGGGTATCGCGAAAAGATATACATCTTAAAGGATGTTATTTTGACTCTTTCAGAATATGGTACGCTAAACCAAACTGCCTTGATAAGTTATTGCGGATTAAACTTGAAAAAACATCGAAATATTCTTGATTCCTTAGAAGAAAATGGCATGGTTACAAGGTTTGAAGAAAAAGCAGGAAAAAGAACAGTTACAATGTACAAGGCCACTCAAAAAGGCCTAGAATTTTGTAAGGCAATTCTTGATCCATATGAGGAGTTGTTTCCACGCAAATCAAAAAACCAAGAAGATGATAAGACGAATCTAAGTCTTTTAATTCTCGTCTAGATTGTATTGCGAAGTTAACGAAGAATCAAGCTCGTTTTTCTTTTTCAGGTATTCGTCGTATCTTTTCTTCCAAGGACTCAGCGACCTGTATTGACGTATTCCTGTGTATAACCAGATTCCAGATATTATTATGATGCTTCCAAGTAGTATGCTCAAAAATAAGCCAAATTCGTCTTTTTGCTCTAATATTTTAAAAAACAATGGATGTGTAGAAAGATAAACTGACAAGCCTATGGCAAGTGGTGCAAGTATTAGAGCAGATATTGAAACACCGATCATGATTTTACGTAGTTCTTGAATTTTTTCAATGATATAATCAACTGTAGATAAAATATTTGATTGTGAGGCTTCGTGTTCAGACAATTTGCTAATTCCTCGTTAAAATGTATAAATTGTAAAAACTTTTGCAATTCATTTTTATTTTACCTCTAGCGTACCACTCATTTCTGGATGAATTGTGCAGTGGTAATGAAATTCGCCTTGTTTGTCTGCAAGAAATGTTATGGTTTGGGATTCAAAATAATGCAAGTTCTTTGAATGTACATTAAATTCATCAATGTTAATGTTGTGAAGTGATGGATTGTCTCTTTCATTCAAATCCTCGCTTATCATATGAATTGATACTAGATTTCCCTTGTTGACAACAAAAGTCGGAGAGCGGGCACCTGTAAGCGGTACGCCTTTGCCACCTTTTACTGACTGGGATGCAAAGACATATCCACGATCTGGAGATTTTATTGCTTTAAGATAGATGTTTGTAGGTGCAGAAAATACTGGAAAATTTGAATTTACAGGAATCATTGAGATTATCGCAGTATAGCCAAGTATGCCGATAACTAAAGAGGCGCCTAAAATTCCCATTATTGTTGTACATTTGACTTTACTTTTCTTTGAAATGCTTTTCAATGAGAGTTAGTAATAGATCGTCTATTTATGAAATGATTAACTATGTTAATCATTTTTTAAATACAAAATTATACCAAGCGAATACATGCAGGGGCAGAAATCAACCCTTACAAAGTATCCTTTGATGCTGCCATATGCGGTCACTAGGTTCATTGTCAGTACTTGTGTAAGTGTTCATAACACCCATTGTAGAGTTCTGCTCCTGCACTTTTGAATTAAGACTATCCCTTTTTCTGGAAAATTTTGATTGCCTGTGGAGGACAAACTCCTTCACATGCAAGACAGAATATACAGTCTGGCTCTCTTGCCATTAGCGGCTTTTTTTCTGATGCAGGATGTCCTGCAGTTTCAAACCACTCATAGACGTTTACAGGACATGCATCGATGCATGCGCCGTCAGCAACACAAATATCAAAATCAACTGAAACATACTCTCCCCAGACTCCCAACCTTTTGTTGTCAGATCCTCTTCCCCATGTTTTTATCATGTTTCCGTTTGCAGCAACCTTGTATGGGGAGCTTGGTCTTGTGTGAGATTTGAATTCAACATCAATTGGCCCAGGTTTTGGACCATCTAGTGGAGCAACTGCAGGTCCGCCTTGGTCTACTTGCTCCATTGGAGCTTCAATCTTTGGTTTTGGTTTTGCGTCTGGAACAATCTTTGCAAGTGGTGTCATCTCTTCTAGCTTTACAAATGCATGATCCTGTGAGATTTTCTCGCTTTTCATTAGGCTTTCAGCCATCTTGTCTGCAAGAATTGTGTTTCTCAAAATTGTGTCAATTACCATCTTTGC
>JBQTJY010000005.1:0-1966 GCA_052386635.1 Nitrososphaerota archaeon | reverse complement strand
AAGTGGAGAAGGGAAATAATTTTCTTCATTGGATTTTAACTAGAGTTTTTGAAGCAACAGAAGACGATGCTGCAGATGCTATCGTTGATGGAGCAAATGATCTAGGCATAGATGCTTATCTGCCAGTGGATTTTTCAGACAATACAATAAGATTATTTCAATCAAAGTATGGCTCATCTCACTCAATAGATGCAATAACCAAGTTCAAAGAAGATGTCAAACGACTGCTAGGTCGCGATATCACCAAAATGCGTCCAGAGCTTGCACATCTTGTCACTCAAATACGTGAGAAAAATCTCCAGATAAAGTGTTGTTATGTTACTGACCAACAAGTAGACTACAAAGCAGATGAATCAATTGAAATAATAGACATCGAGGAAATTATACAAAAACTATGGGCTAGAATAAAAAAGCCAGCAGCAGGCAAAAAATCGAACATAAAACTAGAAAAAATGCTTCGACATGATAATACCATACTTGGCATCTTAAAGCTACGAGAACTAACAGATTTTGTAATCAAAAATCGTGATTATGTGTTTGAGTCAAACATAAGGCAGTGGATGCAGTTTAAGACTTCGGTAAACAAGGGAATTCGCGAAACCCTACAAAACAATCCAAACAAATTCTTCTACTACAACAATGGAATAACTATAGTGGTAAGCGACTTTGAAGAACTAGAAAACAATACACTTGTTCTATATGCGCCTCAAATTGTAAATGGTGCACAGACATCAAACTCTATTATTGATAAAGCAAAGCGTACCAACAATCTTGATGGTAGCATAACTGTTACAGTAATCAAGGCAGATGACGAACAGGATCAAAACAACATAACAAAATACAGAAATTCACAGAATGCCGTAAGAGGAAAGGACCTAGTTTCTTTAATGGACTTTCACAAGTCAATAAAGTCTCAACTAGAAAATCTCAAATATTTTTACGAAATTCAGGCAGGATCTTTTGACAGCAAGACAAAGTCGCAACAAAATGAGTACACTGGAGATTTAATTTACAATAGCTATCTTCCAGAAAATCACAAAAAAGTCATAGTAGCAAAAGATGCAATACAGTCACTGGTAGCAGGACTAGAGCAGAGGCCTACAGAATCATACAGCTCGCCTGCTCAGTTTTTGCCACGCGGTAGCAAATATGATGAGGTCTTTAATGAAAACCTAAAAGACGATTATCGTCTTTTGCTTTATCCATATCTTGTAAAGGAATACTCTAAAAAGGCACTCAGTTATGGCAAGCGAGGTGGACACAAGACCAAAAGATATGCCACGCTCTTTTTTGTAGCAGTTTACTTTAGAATACTGCACAAGAAAATTCTTGATACAAAAGGAGAGTTCAAAGAAGATATTGGTAAGCTAGAGCCCGTATTCCGAAGTCACAAGCTAAATGGCAGAATACTCAAGCTTGCAGATACTGTAGTTACCAAATTTCTTGAAGATTCAGTTGTAGATGACGAAATAAATGAAGCCAATACGAAGCATAATTTCTTTTCCCACAATGTGTGGAGCGATGCAATGCTGCGCGTTGTAGATAAGAAAATAAAACAAGAAGAAGAGGAAATTGAAAACATCAAGAAACTAGTACATAGTTTGCTTTAATCAAAGTGCGGTAGATATCTAACCATGTAAAAATTGCAGGAGGTTTACATTGGCCAGACTCTACCGCAATTTTCCTATAATGCAGTGATATTTAACTAGATTTTTCTTTGAGGATCTGATTTTTATATAGAACTAATCGAAAAATTGCACCATGATAAAGGAATACAAATGCGTAATATGTGGCAAGGAAATGGATCAGAAATACTTGCCAATGAAGGAGTGGAAGATGGATGGTTTTATGTGTGGAAAATGTTATTCTAAAAAAATTTTTGAGTACTATCCAGGAAAGCATGTACGAGTCAATACGTCTGACTCGTAAAATTTGAAATAATTTATCAATTCATTTCTTTATACTT
>JBQTJY010000004.1:0-9387 GCA_052386635.1 Nitrososphaerota archaeon | reverse complement strand
GATCTACGGGTTCATGGACCTGACTTCTGCTATCCCATGTTCTTAGGCGTTCAATCGTACTTTTCATTGATGCAGTTAGTGGTTTTCCAGACGCATCCTTGTTTACAGGATCAATTATTGTTGCAAGGCCCATGTCATGCATGGTAAGCGATGTTGGAGCACCTGCTCTTGCTCTGTCTCCATGTTCATCTTGTGTAAAGGAGCGCCACTCAGGACCTGACTCTTGCAGTTTTTCTGACATGACAAAGCCGCATTTTGAGCAAAACAATTCGCCTGATTCAGTATCGGTTACGAGTTTACCCCTTCCACAGCGTGGACATCGTTCTTTGGTATTTACTACCTCTTTTAGCATATTCTCACTATAGTGGTGATAATGTAATAATTGGTATTTATGAATCAACGCCATTTTGCCTTTGTTAACGGATGCCTCTCACAGATTTGTTACTAATCAGATCATTTGGATTAATCAATACTGTAAAAGGCGATTTAATACAAAAAACCACATAAGGTGTATTTTTAGTATGATTAAATGGCAACAGTCAAATTTTGAGTATCTGTCCAATTTACATCCATGCAAAAATCCTTAGCGTTCATTACCAAGACATCTGCTGTATATGGTGCATTAGCGTTTCTGTTTTCTATAATTGGTGTATTTTTACCTGCTACGGTAACCTATGTTGTTGGTAGCCCTCTTGAAGTTAGTGGTATTAGTGTCGAGCATATAGCTGGCCATATTGTATGGGGGCTGATGGCTTCGGTGTTAAGCCTAAGTCTTAGATATTTTGTTTTAGGAGGTATCTTTCCAATAATTTTAGACTCTGATCACATAATTCAGTTCTTTGATCTGGAAATGATGCCACGAATGGCACATTCTATTTCCTTTGGATTTTTAGCAGCGTTTGTCTTGTTGCTGGTTTTTGGAAAACGTGACTATAGGTTGGCTAGTATAGCTTTTGCATCAATGCTTGCACATGTATCTTATGATATTTTACTTGGCGGAACAACTAGTTTCCCACTTTTAACACCTTTTGTGGTAGAATTGCTTTCATTTCAGGGTAATGATTGGATTATCATACAAATTATAGCTGTAGCAATAGTAGGGATTTGTACCATTATAACAAAGATAGAAGCTAGGAAAAAATTAGTTGCCTAGTTTAAGTAACATTAGATTTTCTAGCTATATCAAAACTTAAGAATGTCTTTTTGTTCGTTGACTTGATGTTTACTACTGTTATAGGTGGGACTGCTTCTCAAGGGCTTGCAAAAAAAATTGCAAAAAAACTAAAAGCCAAGTATCTTAGATCAGAGCTTAAGGTATTCCCAGATGGAGAGTGTAAAATTACAATTTATGGAAAACCAAGGGGCAGAATAGTTGTTGTCCAGTCGACTTATCCTCCTGTTGATTCAAATCTGATTCAAGCGCTTGCACTTATTTCAAAAGCAAGAGAATACTCAGCCAAGATAATAGCCGTGATTCCATATTTTGGCTATGCACGACAAGACAGAGAGTTTTTGCCAGGTGAGATTGTAACAATGAAAATAGTAGCCAAGTTATTCAAGGCTGTTGGAACATCAAAAATTGTTATTATTGATGTTCATAGTAAGATTGCGCTAAAACATTTTAAAATTCCTGTCGTAAGCATTTCTGCAGTACCAGAACTTGCAAAATATTTCAAGAAATTGAAGCTAAAAAATCCACTAGTTGTTTCGCCTGATTTTGGAGGGATTGTTAGAGCAAGAGAATTTGCAAAGCTTCTCAACATAGATTATACTGCATTACTAAAGAGACGAGATAGAAAAACAGGCAAAGTCGAAATAAAGTCTTCAAATCTACGAAATGTTAGCGGAAGAGATATGATAATAGTAGATGATATGATCAGTACTGGAGGCAGTATAATCAAGGCTGCAGAGTTTTTAAAAAAGCAAAAGGGTGGTCAGATTTTTGTTGCATGTACTCATGCATTACTGATCAATAATGCAGAGAAAAGGATTAGACTGGCAGGTGTATCAAAAATCATTAGCACTAATACCATTCCTAAAAAAACTGCCATTGTAGATTCATCTGAAATTATTGTAAATGCTATCTCATAGATATAGGGAATTTGCTGTAAGATGAAGCTAATATTTTTGGGAACGTCTGCGGCTCAACCAACTTCTGAACGTGCTTTAACGTGCATTTGTTTAGAAAAAGATGGTGAGGTTTTGATGTTTGATGCGGGAGAAGGTGCACAGATCTCGTATCTAAAGTGTGGTTTAGGGTGGAATAAGAAAATGAGAATCTTTGTTACGCATCTTCATGGTGATCATTGCATCGGCATACTTGGATTATTACAAACAATGACATTGCAAAATAGATTGGAACCTGTTGAAATTTATGGTCCTGAAGGAATAGAGGAGTTTATCGCTTCTAATATTAAAATTCTGAATTTTGGTTTGTCGTTTCCTGTAATTATTTCAATAGTGAAGGAAGGACTTGTTTTAGAGGATAAAACTTACTTTATACATGCGTGTGAAGCTGAGCACTTTATTCCTGCATTTTCTTATTTATTTCAGGAAAAAGATAGGCCAGGTAAGTTTTATCCAGAAAAAGCAAAAGCGCTAGGCATTCCTGAAGGTGAGCTGTGGCATAAGCTCCAGATGGATCATGAGATAAAAGTTGGTAACAAGACGGTTAGGCCGCTTGATGTAATGGGTGAAAAACGGCGAGGAAAAAAGATAGGCGTATCTGGAGACACTAGACCGACAAAGAAGCTTGAATCTTTTTTTAAAAATTGTGATTATCTTAGCTTTGATTCTACGTTTTCAGATGAGTTAAGAGAAAAAGCAATTGAGACGTGTCATTCTACTGCAAAAGAGGCAGCAAAACTTGCAAAAAATGCCAGTGTGGAAAATTTGATTTTAACTCATTTTTCAGCTAGATACAAAGATGAGAGTGAATTATTATCAGAAGCAAAAACGATACATAATTCTGTAATAGCTGCAAAAGATCTTTTAGAAATTGAAATAAAATAGATACAAGCTAAAATGTTTGAACCTGTTTTAGCCAGATTAAAAACTGCAAAAAAAATTGTGTTTGTTACTGGTGCAGGAATGTCTCAAGAAAGTGGCATTCCTACCTTTAGAGGAAAAGATGGCTTGTGGAGAAATTATGATCCTATGAAGATTGCTACCATTGATGCATTTTATGAGAATCCTAGACTAGTATGGGAATGGTATGAAGACAGAAGAAAAAATATCGTTGCAGCACAACCAAATCTTGGCCATAAAGCTATCGCTGAGCTTGAACGGTACAAAGAAGTCATTGTTTTAACTCAGAATATTGATGGGTTACATCAAAGAGCTGGAAGTACCAGAGTCTTGGAGCTGCATGGTAGCATTATCAGAATAAAATGTACCGTCTGTAGTTTTCAAGACTATATTGTATCTAGTTTTGATGTGCTTCCTCCTCTTTGCAAGTGTGGAAAGATACTAAGACCTGATGTAGTGTGGTTTGGTGAGCCCCTGCCTCAAGATGTGTGGACTAAGGCTATAGAATACGCAAATTCTTGTGACGTCATGATAATAGCTGGAACATCACTTTTAGTATCTCCTGCAAATACTTTACCACTATATGCCAAACAAAATAATGCTGTTTTAATTGAGATTAATCCAGAAGATACTGTAATGTCAGTTGATATGGACTTGACAATTAGAGGAACATCTTCAGGTATTATTCCCAAATTTACTGAGATAATTTCTAAATTAAACTAGGGTGTCATAAAGACGCCATTTATCATGCTATTTAGATTTCCCGCTGGTTTGTAAACTGAAGATGTTATGGTGCCAAACTCTTTGTGTTCAACAACCATTTCTATTATATGATCTGTGTTTGAGACATCTGTTATTGATGTTTCAAAATTTGATGCATAAAATGTGCCTGAGAATAGTTCTCTCTCAGAATTTTTCAGAGTAAACTTGACAGAAATTGTATTTCCCGAGTTATCAGAATATTGTACTTTAACATCACCGTTATCTTCCTGTGTGGTTGTTAGCTGTAATGTTTTAAGAAGCTTTGATTGTAATTGTTCTTTAGCTGAAGGACCGTCGTTGATGATTTCTGGCTCTGTAGTTTTAGTTAATGTGTCTTCTTCTGCGTTATCATCTTGTGGTACTAGACCATCATCTTGTGGGATCTCATCTTGTGGTGTAATGTCATTATTCTGTGGAGTTTCATCTTGTGTTGGTAGTTCGTCTTCAGTTATTTCACCATGATATGTATATTCATCAGCTATCTCAGATTCTTGCTCTCCAGTTATTTCCTCGTCTGAAAAGAGTTCAGCTGGGCTATCTTTTATGTTATCAAATTTTTCTCCAATGTCATCAATTGTATTATCAATGCCGTTCTTAAGTCCATCAATGTTCTGCCCTACTTTATCGATGACAGCAACCTTGCCTTTTAGTGGATTAAATGGGTCAGGTGCAACAAAAATGAATCCTACTACTATTACTGAAAAGATTATGGCTAGTTTTAGTTTCAATTCTTCCGAGTGTCTTATTAATAATAAAAATTGGGAAATTCAAATCAATTGAGTAAATAAGGAAAAAAGCTGACTAGTAAGTATGAGGACTTACAGTTATTGTGAATTTGATACAAGCCAGTCTATTATGTTCTCGATGTGTTTGGATTGTAAGATTACCTTGATTGGTCCAAGAGGAGACTCATCTGCATTCTCACATAGTGCAACTACATCAACAAATGCCGCTTGTTTGTTTAGATAAAACCACGTGGAATCATCAACTAGATTTCTTTTCATATTACGTCCGTAAACTTTTTGGGTATTACGAGAATGAATTTTTTTATGAATGTGGAGTAAACTTTCAAGTGTTGTTGAAGTAGCCTTTAGTGAATCATCTTTTATGTAAATATCCATATTAGAAAGAACGTTTGAAACTGCACGTTCAACTTTTTGCGGATCTTCAGATGGATTAACTTGACAATATACGCTTATCTTACATGAGATGTTTGGAATATTCATCTTATCCAACCTTTGATGATTCTATATGCTGTGTCAATGAGCTCGTTTATTGTCATATAATTATTTGAGATGCTTTCGTCTGCAAGTGCAATGGAATTACTTACTCCGACTCCAATTTCTCTTGCATCTCTTTCATTAAAGGTTTCTTGGTTTTGTGGATCATCAGATCTTCCACGTTTTGTTAAGAAGCTATAACGTGTATTTGTCGATGCGTGAATGGCAAGAATTTTTACTGTTCCGATTTTTCTTAATACATCGATCTCTGCATTTGATCTAATTCCATCTATAACTATTATAGAAGAGTTAGATTTTGTTATTGATTCTGTTATTAGTTCTGCGATTGCCCCAGGGCCGTTTTTTTCTCGAAGCTCAAGCATTAGCTTGCCTAGATTTTTTCCAGTTGGTTCTAAATTTCTTTTTTTCGCTTCTGTTCTTACCGCATCTCCCATATTGATGACATCAAATCCTTTAGATTTTAGCCCACTAGCTATGGTAGATTTACCTGCACCAGGCATTCCAGTAAGACAAACAATTAGTTTTGACAATTCACATCATCTCAACTTGCTGCTCTATGAAGGTACCGGAAATTATTATAAAGATATGATCAAAAAACTTGTAATGCGAACTTTTGTTGCAGTGGAGATTAGCAACAAAGATGTCTTAGAATCAATAAAAAAAATTCAGTCTAGCTTAAAGATAGATGCAAAACCAATCAATCTACATAGCATGCACTTTACTCTTCAGTTTTTAGGTGAAGTATCAGACAACATGTTAGAGAATATCCAAGATGCATTAAGTTCTGTTGAGTTCGAGTCTTTTGATGTCAGTTTTGAGAGTATTGGAGTGTTTCCAAAACCACGATTTGCACGTATAATATGGGTCGGTGTTGATGAAGATGGAGCAAAACATCTTACTAATGTTGCTAGAAAAGTAACTACTGCATTATCGCCTCTTGGTTTTAGTCCAGACAAGCCTTTCCAACCACATGTAACTATCTTTAGAGTTAAAAATAAGATTAATGACATCACAGATGAATTGACAAAAATCAGAGACTCATTACTTGGAGTTCAAAGAGTTAGTGACATCAAATTAAAAAAGAGTGTTCTTACTCCTAATGGACCTGTATATTCTGACTTGTATGTGGTGAAAGCAAAGCAATGAAACAGATTCTAGACAAAGCAAGAAGACTAGTTATTCCATCAACAAGATTACAACAAGACAAAACAAAGATTGCTAATCTTGCTCTTGGATTAGTGAGAGAGCAGACATCAAAGTATCAAGATATAGTAAATGTTGAGTTTGGTGGTTCATATTCGAAAGGCACGTGGTTACCAGACAAAGCTGATATTGATATATTCATTAAATTTGAGAAATCAGTTTCTGAAGAAAGGTTCGTTGAGTTTGCAAAGAAGATTGGATTTGACTCACTAAAAAAATTCCACCCATACGTTAGATACTCGGATCATCCTTATGTAGAAGCAAAAGTTCAAGGAACAAAAGTCAATGTAGTACCATGTTATGATATAGAAAAAGGCCAGTGGAAGAGTGCTGCTGATAGATCTCCTTTTCATACGCAGTTTATGCTTCAGTTTCTAACAAGTGCGATGAAAGACGAAGTTAGACTGCTTAAGGTATTTCTTAAAACTGTTGGAATCTATGGTGCAGAAATTGCAAAACAGGGATTTAGTGGGTATGTTGTAGAGGTATTGATTTTGAATTATGGTACTTGTGAAAATGTCATCAAAGCTTTTGCAAATTTAAAACCAAATCAGATTATAGGCAATGCATCCAAGGAGTTTGATACTTCTGTAGTTGTCATGGATCCTATAGACAATACTAGAAATTTAGCAGCTGCAATTTCAGTTGAGAATATTGGAAAGTTTGTATTAGCATGCAGATCTTTTTTGAAAAAACCAGCAATTTCTTTTTTTAGACCTAAAATAAGTTCAAAAGTTTCAAAGAAAAATCTAGAAAATGTTCTTGTTATTACGTTCAATTTTAAACCACGAAGTCCTGATATTATTTGGGGGCAGATAAAACGTGCTGCCAATTCACTTGCAACACAAATGCAGATCGAGGAGTTTAATGTATTAAGAAAATCAGCAGTAACAGATGAAAATACGGAGGCGGCTTTACTCTTTTTACTACAATCGACTAAAATTTCTGAATTGTATACTAGAGAAGGACCAAATTTTTACAGTGAAGTAGATTGTAAAATGTTCATAACAAAGAATGTAAA
The DNA here is from genome assembly GCA_052386635.1 of Nitrososphaerota archaeon. Classification (GTDB taxonomy): domain Archaea; phylum Thermoproteota; class Nitrososphaeria; order Nitrososphaerales; family Nitrosopumilaceae; genus VHBM01. The sequence goes on along the minus strand of JBQTJY010000004.1, from coordinate 2,133 downwards.
GAAAAGTAAAATCATGTGGATAAATGTTGATGGAAGAATTCACTCACTGCAAAAGCGTAATCAAAATGATGCACGATTGTTTTTACAAGATTTACTAAAAAATAATTTAGATAAAACAGGCATACCAAAAGGACTCAAGTCTGATTTTAAAAAAGGATTCAAGATATTTACTGCAAGTAAAGTGACAAGTAAATTCATTAAAGAGGCGTTAACAGAACTTGTCACGACAGATAATGCGATATTTTCTTCCACTTGACAAGTTATCTCAAGAGCCTTATTCTACAATAGTTGGTTATCCAAGAGCAACTAAAAAACAGATCAAAGCAAGAATTGTTGAATTAAAAAAACTTGGGATACAAAGTGTATCTTTTCAAGGACCGTCACAAATTGGTAGCTTGCGTATTTTAGGTAAAGGGTATGTTGGGGTTGTAGTTTTAGCTAGAATGAAAAACAAACTTGTTGCAGTGAAAATTCGTCGAACTGATGCCTCAAGAATCAATATGGAAAAAGAGGCAGAATTTTTAAAAATTGCAAATCAAGCAGGTGTTGGACCATTGATGATAACAAGGAGTAAAAATTTCATAATAATGGAATATCTAGATGGTAAAAAAATTGGCGAGTGGATAAATGAATTAAGTAAAAAAAGTATCAAGTTACTAAAATCAATAATGAAAAAGGTTTTGGAAGACTGTTATAGTCTTGATGTGATTGGTCTTGACCATGGAGAGTTGAGTACTATTTCAAAACATGTAGTCATTGGAAAGTCAAAAACAACCATAATTGACTTTGAGAGTGCCAGTACTCAAAGAAGGGTTTCTAATGTTACATCTGCTACTCAAGCAATTTGTATTGGCTCTGGAATATCAAAGACGGTTAGGAAGATATACAAACTGCCTTCAAAAAATAAAATTATCAAAGTTTTAAGATCATATAAACAAGAACAAAATCGACAAGCCTTTGAAAAGATTTTGAATGTTTTAAAATTATAAAACCAAAAATGTGTGTAAGGGGGCTTGTAATGAATGGGACCGGCAGGATTTGAACCTGCGACCTCCAGCACCCCAGGCTGGCATCATAAGCCAAACTAGACGACGGCCCCCAAGTGTTGAAGCAAAAAGTGAAATTATTAAATCGTCGGATCACTATCTAAGAATATTGAAGATTTGCTCTATTTGTCATAAGATTTCAGCATCTAATGAAGATCATTTAGATTGTCAACAAAAAAGAAGAGTTGAGTTAGAAGATGAAAATCTTAAACAAAGTCTGCCTGAAAGATTTAACACCACAAAAAGTGTCGATGATCTTAATATAGAAATTAAAGCCCTTTTAGAACATATAACAAAAGAAAAAGAGAAAAAACTATAGCCACTTTTCTAATCTGTCTGATTCAAATTTTTCTTTTTCTTGCATGTGTTGTGTTGTTGGACTTTTTAGTAAAGTAAGTGGAGTTGGTTGGGAAAACATGTCTACTTCAATATATCCTGCCTGATTTGTTCCCATCTCAACAAAACACCCACCTTTTCCATCGAAGACTGCCTTTTCTTTTTCATGTATTATTTTTGCAATGATGTTTCTTGCAACTGTAATTCCTTGCTCTTCAGCAAAAATTCCAGCTTTTGGCACAGCAATGGAATCTGTTACCGTCATACTTGTAACATCACCAATTGCATAGACATTATCGAACATTGTCTTACAATCTCTATTTACGTTGATGAATTCACCTTCTTTTGCAAGTCCAGAATCATATACTGATTTTGGGGCCTTGTGAGGAGGAACAGCTATTAATAGATCAAATTCTCTCTCACCATTTTCAAATTTGAGTTTGTTTGGCTCGACTTGAATGGTTTTATGCAGACCATGAAATGTGATGTTTTCTGATTTTAAAAGTTCCAAGAGTTGTTGGCTAACTTCGGGTCCTGCTATTGGTAATGTAAGTGGTGCTGGACTGTAAAAGTCAATTTGTACTGCGTCACGAACACCTGCCTCTTTTAACATTGTATTAATGATAAAGGCTGCCTCAAATGGGGCTGGGGGGCATTTGTATGGCATGCCCATTATTGCAAAGCCAAGTTTACCAGATTTTAGATGTTTTATTTTTTCATGAATTTTTGGAACATCGTTTATGTCATATAG
>JBQTJY010000003.1:0-6849 GCA_052386635.1 Nitrososphaerota archaeon | reverse complement strand
ATAGAGATAAAGTATTACCTGTTTTAGAAAAACATGATAATTTCAAGTGGCTTGGATCCTTACAATATCCTGATCAAGTAAGACAGTTTCTCACGGAGATTGATGTTTATGCATTGGTAAGTGGTATTGATATGTCACCTCTCACCCTTCAAGAAGCACAATTAATGCAAAAACCAGTAATTGCAACAAATGTTGGAGGCATTCCAGAATTAATTGAAGATGGTAAGACTGGATTTTTGGTAGAAAAACAAAATTCTGATGAGATAATTGAAAAGATTAACACATTAGTAAATAATGATAACCAACGTAGACAAATGGGTATTTTAGGTCGTTCTTTCATAGAAGAGAATTTCAATTGGGGAATAATCGCAAAAAGATTTTTAGACATTCTAAATTCATATCTGGACAAGAAATGATTCAAAAATTTATGTGCAAAGCAATTCACTAGATTTCATTTCCTTTGAAATGAATAATCTATACCAAATTTCAAATGCTAGCAATCCCAAGAATTTATTTATGATTCTAACATCTAATTCATCATTATCCAAATGTTTGTTAATCCATTCATAATTTATCCATCGTTCTTTTGTGATTCTAGAATTTGTCAAGTAGTATTTACATAGTTTTTGTGCGTGATTCTTCCAAAGATTAGTGGTATTTACTGAAAATCCTTGCTTATTTCCAGTAACAAGTTTGTCTACAGTAAATTGTTGTAACAATCTTCGTAAAACTATCTTTCCTGAATTAGTATGAGGATCATATTTTAGTTCTTTTGGTAAGTGGGTAGCAAGCTGTATTAATTGAGGAGATAAAAGTGGTGCAATATTTTTAATTTTAAAATGAGTATGAATTTTATTATAAAGTGGCAACATGTTATGACGAAGTTTTCCGTTATAATCTGCTAGGAAGACTTGATTTATTGGATGTAAGTTATTTGTAAAGTATTCTTTTAATATTGAGTAGATTTCTGACCATGAAAAAGTTATTTTCTTTCCAAACAATTTCTCTTGATCTTGTACCCAATCTCTTTCGTGGCATTCTAAATAAGAAATAATCTTAGTTAATACAGGTGAATTAGAATTTACCAGTGATAAAAATTTCTGATAACGAAAAGTGTAACCACCAAATAATTCGTCACCACCATCACCTGATAGTAACAAGTTTGATAGGGATTTTGCTTTTTTAACAACATAATACCAATGTAAATCCCAAAAAGGTTGTTTAACAATACTTATAGCCTTTGGTAATTCAAGTAAAAAATTTTCAAGAGATAAAACATGATGATTTGTTTCAAATTTTTCTGCGATTCTTTTTGCATTAGGAGATTCGTCTACACTATCTGCAAAAGTTACAGATATGGATTCAATATTTAGATGAGGAAATTTTTTTCGTAAAATTGCTGTAATAAGTGTGGAATCAATTCCAGAGCTAAGGGCTAATGCCACAGTTGATTTTTTAATATTATTTTGTAGTGAGTTAGAAATGATTTTTTCAATGTTTAATGTAAGATTTTCTGGTGGATTTTTTTCAACAAAATCCTTCCAATTCAATTTTGGGAGAGGTGGTTCTAGCTTAGGATTATATCGTAAAGTAAGAATATGTTTTATTTCACTAGAAGTAATCTGTGATATTGCTATATCCTGCCACGCCCTATTCCTCTAAAAATTATACCAGCTTTTTTTGCAGCGTGAACATCTATCACACCTCTAGTGTCAATAATTACAGGAGAAATCATTTTTTCTACAAATAAATCAGGAGATATGTTATGAAATTCATTGTGTGCAGTTATTATAATAGCTGCATCTGTGTTAGTTATAGAATCAAGAAAGCTATCTTCTACGTTATGAGAAAAAATATTTTGAGATTTAAAATAAGGATCATAAATTTTGATTTTGGCATTCATTGCCTCCAATTTCTTTATTATCTGCTCGATTGGCGAGAGTTGAATATCTTTTACATTAGGTTTGTATGAAGCTCCAATCAATCCAATTGTACTTCCTTTGATTGACTTTCCTATTTCATTTAATGCATCAGAGAGTAGGTCTATTACATGTGCTGGCATTGATTCATTTATCTGACGTGCGTTTTCAATTATTTTTAATTTTATAGAATCATTCAATTTTTTAGCTGAGTTTAATATTTGATAAGAATTAACCGGTAAACATGGTCCTCCAACTCCAGCCCCTGGATAATGTACTTGAAAATTATATTTTTTACTTGCGGCTTGTAAAACTGTCATTATGTCTATATCTAATTTTTCAAATAAAATTGCAAGCTCGTTGATAAATGCAATATTTACATCACGAAAAACATTAGTTGTTAATTTTACTGCATTTGCAGTTCTACAATTAGGCATCTTTAAGATTTCAACATTAAAAACATGCTTGTAGATTTCTGAAACTATTTCTGTAGTAATTTCATCTATTGCTCCAATTACTCTAGGTAATTTTTTAAAATCATCTAATATTTCACCAGGATTAGCTGTTTCAGGACAAGCAGCTGTTGAAAAATCTATACCACGTTTTATTCGTGAACCGTCTCCTTCAATTAGTGAAGTTAGTTCATTTTCTACGAAACCTGGTTCTACTGTACTTTCTACAACTATCACAGTACCAGATTTTACGAAGTTATTTAAGGACTTGGCTACTGTGATCAATGCTGAGTAGTCCGGTATATTCTTGCTGTCCATAGGAGTTGGTAAAGACAATATTACAAGTTCGGATTGAGATAATGCTTGTTGAATATCTTTTGTTGCTTTTAGCTTTTTATTTTTTATAACGTTATCAAATATAGTATCAAATCCAGGTTCATCTTTCAGAGGATATTTTCTTGTGTTAATCATCTCAATTAGTTTATCATTAACATCAACACCTATTGTTTCTAGACCATAATTTGCAAATGATAATGCAGTTGGTAATCCAATTCTACCTATTCCAATTACACAGACATGAATGTTTTTTGATGCTAGTAATTGTCTAGTATTTTCTACATTAACTAACATAGATGATTTTGTGTCCAATTTCTTCTCCTAATAGTTTCTTTTTACTAACAAATGCGTTGCGTATAATTGAATTTATATAAATTGTGTAAGATTGGTTTCCAAAACTTAAAGATGCCATAAATTGTGCGTATTTTATGAATCTAATTGTTACAGGTGGAGCAGGATTCGTTGGAAATCATTTAGTAAAATATCTAGTCAAAAAAGGACATAATGTTACTGTAATAGATAATCTGCATAAAGGCAGAAAAGAAGATTTACAGAATGTTTTTAAAAAAATTGAGTTTCTTGAAATTGATATTCGTGACTACGATGTACTAAGAAGCTGTTTAAAAAATGCTGATGGTGTCTTTCATGAAGCTGCACTTACTGCTGTACCAGAATCATTTTTGCTGCCACAAGAATATTACGACGTTAATGTATCTGGTACTAAAAATATTCTTAAATTAGCAAAAGAAATTGGTTTCAAATTAGTATATGCTAGTAGTTCTAGTGTTTATGGAGATACAACAAAAATTCCAATCAAAGAAGAGTTTGAACGAAAACCCATTAATCCATATGGTCAAACAAAATTAGAATGTGAATTTCTTGCTGAAAAATATTCTAAGATTGGAGTCAAAGTTATTGGATTACGGTACTTTAACATTTTTGGAAGAGGACAAACAGGTTCTTATGCTGGCGTAATTACCAAATTCATGAAAAATCTTGATGAAAAAAAGCCTTTGAGTATAAATGGAGATGGCATGCAAGTAAGGGATTTCGTTTATGCTGAGGACATAGCAAAAGCAAATCTTGTAGCAATGGAGAGTAAAATAGACAATGGATTTTTTAATATTGGAACAGGCATAGCTACATCCATCAAAGAATTAGCTCTAACTATGATTGAATTATCAACTTCATCAGTTGGTTTAATCTTTTCAGAACCGCTAAAAGGAGATATTAAAAAAAGCCTAGCAGATACTGCCCTGACTGAAAAAATGTTAGGATGGAAATTCACTACGGATTTAAAATCTGGCTTGAAAAAAATAATGTGAAAATAGTTTAATTCAAAACTTCTTCATAAAATTTAATATATTTAGGTAAAACAACATCCCACGTCATGTTTTTTATTACAAAATCAAAAGCAGCATTAGCAAGTTTTTGTGAAAGTTCCTTATTTTCTAATAATTGGTTTATTGCATTACTAAGCTTGATTGGATCGTTTGGTGGAACTAGAAGTCCCGTAACTTCATTTGTGATTAATTCTGGAATACCACCAACGTTTGTACCTACTACTGGAACATGGAGGTAAAATGCTTCTTTAATAGTTGTAGGTAAGCTTTCTATTCTAGATGGAACTACTACTACGCTGGATGCTTTCATGGTTTTCATAGCCTCTTCCCATGATACATTGGTGCAATAAACTACAGTTCCATTGATTTGTGATTCTATATTCCTTAGTATATCGATACCTTTTTCGTAACTATCTCGTCCAACATATACAACCTGTTTTTCTACTTTCTCGATATCGGGGATTTTTGAAAATTTGCTGATGTCTAATGGAGATGGCAAATATTCAAAGTCTAATCCTAATTTTTCTTTGTATGCTTTTTGTGTTGCTTTTGAATCAGTTGTTAGTTTATCTGGCCATTTTAAAACATTTGATTCTGTTACAGTTGCAATTGTACTAATTATGCTTGAATGAAGAGCAGTAATTTGTTCTCCATAAACACCATGAACTGAGAGAATTTTCTTTTTTCCTTTTGCAAAACGCATTGCAAAAGCGGATGGAATGTTAAATGCGTGTACAATATCATAGTTATCTCTACTAAACAGTCCCTTTAGAGAGCTAAGAACAGCAAAACTAGGATTTTTCAGATTTTTAATTGGGATGTGTGGAGTATGCATCATTTTTACTTCAAAACCATGTTCAATGAGCTTACTGGCAAGCATTGCAGTATGACCTCCAATGCCACCAGAATATCTAGGGGAAATGAAAAGTAATTTCAACAATCAAAAAATGAATTCTGTTCTTTTAAGGTCTTAGATTGAATGGTTTGTATAATAATTACATCAATGCTTGTTGTGCTTCGTGCATCATCTGGCTTTTTGCACAACCTACTGCCAATTCGTCACCGGCGCCTCTTCGCATAAGGCCTCTATAGAGGCCATCTTCTAGTTTAACACCTTCTCTTTGTTCCCATTCTTCAACTGTGATAGAATACTTCTTTTGAATTCTGTCTCTATACCATTCTGGAATTACATTAAATGCACAGAATGGAATGATTCTAAGATCTGGTGTGACATAGTGAATATCACATCTTTGTAGTCTTTCCAAGTCCTCATTGTACTTGTCTTGGAAGTGCATCATGCCAATGAATAGTCCTTTAACATGCCATGAGCCTACTGCATCAAATGATCTTTTCATCAATATGTTTCCAAACATCTTTGCTAAATCTAGGCCAGCAGGTTGTTTTTTCTTATCAACAAAACTAGAAAGTTTTCTTACAACTTCAAGCATTGTAAAGTATTTGTTTTTACCTGAACGAATTTCCTCTGCCTTGTCTTCAAAGAGTTCAAGCATTCCTTGAATATCACAGAATCTTGGCATTGGAACAAGCTCCTTTGTTTCTTCATCTTGGAATACATATGTTCCTGCACCACATGCAAAGTGAATTGATAGTTCATACTTTGGTTTACTTGAAAATGCCTCAATTACATTAGTAAGCGGCATACAACTTGGAACTGGGAACCAGTCATCAACTGTGACTTGGCCCCTTGTTTGTTCTTCAATTCGTTGGATACAGTCTGGAATCGTAATTCTATACTTTTCTCGTTCCGTTTTACCCATTCTACCGGTAAGAGAAACTGGCTGAAAGTTTACTGCATGGACAACGTCCATGTTCTTTTGAGCATATCGAATAATTCCACCTAGTTCGTGGTCATTAATTGATTTGATAACAGTTGGAACAAAAACTACAGTTGTCCCTGTCTTTCTGCAACTATCAAGTGCGTAAGGGATTTCCCAGTGATTCTTTGGATTTGTTCTTGGTGTTACACCATCAAAACTAAGATAAAGATTGTTACAACCAGCTAGTCTTACCTCACGTGCAGCTTCTGGATCCATTGCATGTCTAATACCATTAGTATTCATCTGAACGTGATCAACTCCTTCTTCTTTCATTATTTTGATAACTTTGGTAATGTCTTCTCTTAACATTGGCTCACCGCCTGTAATCTGCATCGAGTTTCCTGGAATGGGTCTTTCTGCTTTTAGTGTCTTCATCATTGCTCTAACTTGGTCAAGTGATGGCTCATACATGTAAGCACCTTCTAGTCCTTTCTTAACGTAGAAGAAACAGTACCAACAAGTGAGATCACATCTGTTTGTGACTATCATATTTGCAAGACCGCTATGAGATAAATGATTAGAACACAATCCACAGTTGTTAGGACATGAACATTTGTCTACCATCATAACATTTGGAGCATGTGCACCTTTTCCATCTGCCCAATAAGTACTAAATTTCTTGTACATCTCATATGAGCCAAAGTAAAGTTCTTCACATTCACCATGAGTTGGACAGGTCTTTGTCATGTAGACTCTGCCGTCTCTTTCAAAGACTTCTGCGTCAAGTATCATGTTACAGTCCGGGCAAATGCTTTGAGTAAACCTAATAGTTGATTTCTTACCTACCTTCTTTGTAGATTGATTAGCAATCTGAATTAATGCCATTCCTAGTAATTGGCACTTTGAAAATAGTATTTAATAGATTTCATACTTGCCCCCGTTGGATTCAGTAGAGATATTCGTATGGGGTTTAAATATCAAAAAGCGTCGAGTTAGATCGCATGAGTATTTCTGACAAGAC
>JBQTJY010000002.1:0-2458 GCA_052386635.1 Nitrososphaerota archaeon | reverse complement strand
ATTACTAATTCTCAAATATGAGAATTAGTTCATCAGAAACCGATAATTTTGAGGAAATAATTCCCAAGTATGAGAATACACAATCAGATTATGCAAGAAAACTACCCTTGGGAGACTCGATCACATTTTCGGAAAAATGGCTCGATTGTTGTGTTGGAATAGTCGACATGGTAAATTCGACAAAGATCTCATCAGTACTCCACAATTCAAAACTTGCTAACTACTATAGCATATTTCTTAATTCTATGGGAAAAATTGCAAAGCGATTTGATGCTACTATAATCAAAAATGTAGGAGACAGCATTCTTTACTATTTTCCACATACCAAAGACTCAAAAAACAAGGACGCCTTTGTAAAATGTCTAGAATGCAATTTCTCAATGGTAGAGGCACATGATACCATCAATGATAAATTATTTGAAGAAAAGTTGCCACCATTAGACTATAGAATAAGCATTGATTATGGCGCCATTATGATGGCAAGAGCATCAAATTCACTTTGTGAAGACATCTTTGGACCTCCAGTAAATATGTGTAGTAAGATAAATCGCCTTGCCATACCAAACACAATTGTCATAGGTGGAGATCTATACCAGCTAGTCAAGAACTTTAACTATTACAAATTTGAACAAGTAAAAGGATTCTCACTTGGATTCAAGCACACATATCCGGCATATTCTATAAAACGCAACGGTATGGGCCCAATTGGCTCAAGATTGGGATGTTGGTTTCTATGAGTAAAGACGGCAAAATAGCTTGCATAGTGTGTGGTTGCAAAGACGCAATGAAAATTGTAGATGAAAAGTATAACGGCTTTAGAGGACTTTGCCCAGAATGTGGCTGTAACTGGCCAGAATCATAAGTTTTTTCTAAATTGAGGCCTTGAATGTCTTTAACTGCACTAGTAGTTGATGATTCAAAAGACATACGGCTAGCGTTATCTGATTTTTTAGAAATGCTTGGCATCAAAATAGTAGCTCAAGCAGCAAATGGTAAAGAGGCAGTAGAGCAGTATGCCAAATTTAGGCCAGATATTGTTTTTTTGGATATAATGATGCCAAAATATGATGGATTTTATGCACTAGAAGAGATCAGAAAGATTAACCCAAAAGCAAAGGTGCTCATAGTTACTGCGAATCCATCAGTTGATGTTTCTAATAGGGCACAAAAACTTGGAGCCATAGGCATCATTCAAAAACCATTTGATTTAGAAAGTATAAAAAAATCAATAGCACAGATAACACAAAAGAAAGATTAGTGATTAACCAACATTATCATACAAAATCTAGATAGAACACAAATTCAGAATTAGTTTCATCAAATAATCATGGATTATGCGGATTTCCTGGACCTAACATATCTTGCGGCTTTACATCTTGGTCCCATTTTCCTCTGGCGCCTTTTATCAAAGATACAACTCCGCCACCAATCAACCCTCCAATAACTGCAGTTAGAGCCGCTTTGTCTTGTAGCACAACATTGCAGTCTATTGGTGTAGGCGGAGCGCCTTCGTTATAATCAAAACAATCTTCAAACTCTTGCGCTTGAATAGATGCCTCAAGATACTGGCTGCCAAAAATTCCCAAGATCAAAAAACCCGCAAAAATTAACGCAATACCTAGCATAGTAAAACGAATATCACTCACAGATGAAATTTGGTTTTATTGTATTTAATCTTGTTAATTTTCTAATTGGAATTTGAGGTTTCTTAGCGATTTTTCATAAAAGGCTTCTAAATACAAAACAAAGTCTTTGAACTCCATTGCTGTTATTTTCTTGCTGTTTAGATATGCTGACCATATCAGATAAACTGATTTTTTATTTTTTGATTGAATTGATAGTGTTGCATGGTATACACGCAATGGGAGTCCAGTTGTTGCAATATATGAAAAGAAATGTTTTGGACTCCACATGACAACATGTTCTTCAATCACATTTCCATCATCAAAAGTTAATTTTCTGATTGCGCCTACTCCGTGTCTTATTTTTGATAAATATGTGGCCTTTTTTATTTCATCAATCCAGCTAGGTAAACCAACAATATTGCTAATCTTTTTCCATACTTTATCATGTGTGGCATTAATTAGAATTTGCTTCTTTACAGTTCCACTATGAAATTTTTTTGCAATTGGCATATCAATTTACGTAAAAAACGGTTTTTAAATTTTTGATAAAATATACATCTAACACATTTAATCTACCATATCTAAACTAGAAATATGGTTTTTGGATGGGGAAAAAAGAAGACAGAACAAGATACAATAGCACCTAAAAAAGAAAACCAAATCAAATTAACTGAAATCAAAGGTGCCTTAGATGATATTGCCTTAGTGCGAGCAAAAACTATTGTTGCCGAGGTAAAATCGTTTAAGAAAAAAATCGAGTCCAACATAGATGAAGTTTTAAAAATTGCAAACGAGCTAAAACAAGATAATCTTAAGGTTGATGAGCTTGACAA
>JBQTJY010000001.1:0-4358 GCA_052386635.1 Nitrososphaerota archaeon | reverse complement strand
GATTAGTTTGTTATTGATTTTATCTTTCTAAAGGTTTTAACCAAGTAATTTTGAAATGCCTATGATGACCTTACGGTACGAAGTAAACCCACCAAAAGTAATTCAAGGCAATGTGCCATCACATGATGAGCTCCAAAAATCACTTGAGAACATAAAACAGCGAATAATAAACATCAGCAAAAACTGTAATGGAATTCACATCACAGACTCGGTTCTTGGCATTCCTCGAGTGTCTCCCCTTACCTTGGCATCACTCATTAGAGAGTTTAGCAAAAAAATAGAGATAACAATTAGCCTTCGTGTAAGGGACAGAACCCTTACTGCACTAACACAGTCTGTCTCCGATGCCGTCCTTTTGGGACTAAATGGTGTACTCATATTGAAAGGTGATGCATCAGCTGAGAGTCCAAAAGATTCTGGCCTTATTCCAAGTCAGGTTGTAAAACATCTCAATGAGTCAGGCTTTAACAAAAAGATTGATCTATTTTTGTCACTTCCAAGCAATCCAGACTTTAAAAAAATTGGAAAAAAACTTGATGCCGAACCTGCAGGCTTTATCACGCAGGTAATCCATTCAGAAAAGCAGGTTGCAAGAATAGTTGATGAGCTCAAGCCTCAAGGCTTTAAGGTGATTCCATGTGTGTTATTGCCATCTGAGAAAAACGCAAACTCTGCCAAATTTTTAAAGCTAGACTGGTCAGGCTATCAGAATAATGTAGTTGATTTTATAAAAAATATTCACAGTATTGCAGGCGATGTTTTGATTTCCTCACCAAATGACTATGCAAAGGCACAAAACTTGTTTGCGTCTTTATATGATGTAATATAGAATTTTTCTGAGATTGTAAAATATTTTATTTTGGTTCAGGAATGACTAGGATTTCCTCAGCATGAAATGTTTCTATTATTTCTTTTCGTATTTTTTCTGAAATCTCTTTAACTTTATCTAGTGTTTCATGGCGATCAAGTAAAACATGAATTTGAATATGAAACGAATTACCAAGAGGTCTTATCAGTAATTCATCTACTGTAAAATGGAATTTTTTTTCAACAAATTCAATTATCTCATCTTGTAGTTTTGGATTCTTTACTGCATCTAGCAAAACCAATGCTGATTCTTTTAATGCAGTGTAAACCATGAAGAAAATGTAGGCAGCTATTGCCAATCCACCAATTGCGTCCATGTATGGAACGCCAAAGTATCCTGCAAGAACACTTGCAAAGCCAACAAATGATGCGGACCCATCTTTAATGGAATTTTTTGCGTCAAGTGTCAATGACACTAAATTATATTTTTTAGCAACAGATCTTACTCTAAATGCTCGATAAAGTGAAATGCTGCCGGCTCCAACCAGTGTGAGCATAGTAATCTCTGCATTTATTAGCTCAACTGGATGCAGTATTCTTTCGTAGGCATGATAGACAATTAAGATTCCAAGAATTGCAATTACAATCGCCGCTACAAAAGCAGCAAAACTTTCTATTTTTGCATAACCAAAATGAAATATCTTGTTCTTTGGTTTGTGAAGCATTACAATTCCAAACCATACAATAAAAGAAATCAAAGCATCAGCTATTGAGTCAAGACCGTCTGCTACAAGAGTCAGACTTTCTGTGTATAGTGAGATAAGAATTTCTGCAACTCCTATCCCAAGCAACGTCCATATCGAAAGCCAAGCTGCTCGTCTTGCTTCTTTAAATGCTAAAAGTTTATCCAAAATTAGTTACAGATTGTATTCTTTTATCAGATTTAAGATTTTATAGATTAAGTGCTGTTTGTATATTTCTAAAGCACAAAGTATTCTGCTTGTGGGTGATGTACTACTATAGCAGCAGTCGATTGTTCAGGAACTATTTGTCCTGCATCTGTTAGAATCATTCCAGATTTTTTAGCATCTAGTAATTTCCAGACAAGATGATGCTGCATGACATCAGGGCAGCTTGGATATCCCCAGCTGTACCGCAGGCCTCGCTTGTCTTCTAATTTTAGCTCCTCACGTATCTTTTGGTTTACCCAGTCTGCAAGCGCTTCTGCAGTCTCTACTGCAAGCCCATGAAGATAATATGCGTCTGTGTACTTGTTTTCTTTGTTCCATTTTTCCACAAGCTCGGCTACCTTATTGCCTACAGTCACTGCCTGAAATGTAACAATATCATCTGTACCAAAGTAATCTGTAATGCACAAGTGTTTTTTCTGCGATGATCGTGGAAAATCAAATATTATTTTTTCACCATTTGGATTATCCACTACTAGTTTGTCGTTTACATTATGACATCTAAAGTATGCATATACTGCACGTGGCTCAAATAGACCTTCTGCAACGATTCTTTTTTTCCAGTCAACAAGTAATTGTTCATGTTCCTTTTCTGTTTCTTGTGCTAGATTACCTCTAACACCCCATGATAATTTGAAAAGAGATTTTTTGTTTAGATAGTTCCATACTTCTTTGAGGTTAATTTGTAAAGGCTCTAGTCTGATTGGTTTGTTGAGAACAGGTGGAACTGGTGGAGTGACAGGTTTTATTCCGCTGTGAGGAAGTGTAATAGTTTCTTTTTGTATCACAGTTTCCTTCCATTTTTCGAGTTTTTCCTTCCATTCCCTTAGATACTGCTCTCTTTCAGATGAGACAAGCTTCTCCATTGCTTTTAGACCATCAAACATTGTCTGACAATAAAATACTCCTGCTTGATGCACTCCACCATCCTTTGCAATTCGATTAATATAGTTGGTGTTAATTGCAGCACCTCCACAAAGTATTGGGATTTGCAAGTTGTTTTTTCTTGCATGTTCTACAAAAAATTGCATTTGCTTTGATGTTGAAACAAGTAGTGCAGACAACCCTACAGCATCTGCTTTTACCTCATCTATTTTTTCTATGAATTTTTGCAGTGGTACTTGCTTTCCAAGATCATATACAGTATATCCATTATTTTCAAAAATTGTTTTTACTAGGTTTTTACCAATGTCATGAACATCACCATAAACTGTACCCAAGACTAGCTTTCCCTTGCTTGTGCCCTCTTCTTTTAGCAGATACCTCTCAAGCTCTGCAACGGCTACCTTCATGCATTCAGCCGACTTGAGAACAAATGGTAAGATAAGCTCGCCTGCGCCAAATTTGTCTCCAACTTCCTTCATTGCAGGTAGCAAGTCATCATTGAGTGTTTGAATCGCAGCATCATGTGTTACTTCTTTTGGCGCATTGATTTTCAGTCTGCCATCTTTTTCATCCACATTGACTTTAATTGAAATCTTTTCTGCAATGGCTAAAACAACGTCATTTTCTATCCCATCTTTGAGTCTGTTTACTATTCTAAAGTTAGATCTTTTTCCAGCATTCCAGCTTGGATTAAACTCAACTTTCTTTGTGGTTGCAGTAGTTGTATCCTTTTTCTCAAAATATGAGATTAGATCAGAGAGCGCGTTTTGATTTTTGTTAAAAATCAAGTTTTCAGCTAGAGACCTTTCATGTTCATTGATTTCCGTATAGGGGATGATCTCTTTTGCGTTTACTATTGCACTGTCCAGTCCTGATTTTATTGCGTGATACAAAAATACAGAATTTACTATTTTGCGGGCTGCTGGAACTAGGCCAAAACTGATGTTGCTTAGCCCAAGTGTTGTAAAGGCATTTGGAAATCTTTGCTTGACAAGTTTTATTCCATCCAGTGTGTTTTTTCCTGCATCTGCAAATTCTTTTTCACCTGTTGCCAAGGTAAACGTTAGAACATCAAAGATGAATTGGTCTTCGCGAAGGCCATATTTTTTTCCTGTTTCATAAAGAAGCTCAGCCATTGCTACTTTTTCGTTTGGTGTCTTTGCCATTCCCTTTGGGCCAATGCACAATGCAACTGCAGGAACTCCATACTTTGCCATAAGCGGTGCAAGTTTTTGAAAACGGCTACCATCGCCTTCCAAATTAATTGAGTTGATTATTGGCTTTCCTGGAATTTGCTCTAGTGCTGTCTCTATTACTTCAGGATCTGTAGAGTCAATTACAAGTGGTGCATCAATTTCTAAGCTTAGTCTTTTTACAAGTTTTACCATAAACTCGCGTTCATCTGCACGTTCTGTTGTTGCAACACAGACATCGAGACAGTGTGCGCCATCCTCTACCTGTGCTCTTGCAAGGTCAATCAGTCCATCAAAATCATCATCTAGTACAAACTGTTTTGCCTTTCTTGAGCCTTGTGTGTTTAGTCTCTCCCCTATGATAAGAGGTGCAGGAACCTGTTTTAGCTCAACTGCCTTTAATGCAGAACTTACTCGTGGTACTATCAACAATTGCTGTTAGTCCGTTTTTTCTAAATACCTAACCTTTATTTGATTAGGCTTTTTCGTCAATAACTTTGCGAAG